>CADBEF010000109.1 GCA_902793555.1 uncultured bacterium
CTACAACGACGGCGACCCCGGCCTGCGCCTCTTCGTCGTCCACCCGGACGGCTCGTTCGAGACCGAGCACGCGACCGAGAAGCATCCCTTCCCCGTCCCAGCGGACGGCAAGCCCTACCGCCCCGCCGCGCCGCAGCCCCTCCCGCACGCCGTTTCCGCCGAGTCCGCCGCCCCCGACCCCTTCCCGCCGCTCGCCTCCTTCGCCCCCGCCGCCCCCGACAAGGGCGGCCTCTACCGCCCCGGCCTCCTCGAAGATCTTCGCGGCTTCCGCCGCTTCGTCCCCGGCCCCGTCCAGGCCCTCGCGAACAAGAACGGAACCCTGCCGCCGCCAGAAGGCGATAGGCGTTACGCGATTGCCGATGGAACGCATTTCGTTTTAAAAAATTGTGGCGATTCGTCCGCCGCCCGCACCTGGGAGTCCGGCGACCTCTATCGCTACCGCGGACAGGTCTTAGCCGCCGCGGACGGCGTCTGGCGCTTCGCCGAACGGATGTTCGACTTCACAACCGTAAAGCTCGACGGCAAGGTCGTCTTCGAGAGCCGCGAGTGGAAGACGGCCGACTGCTCCGACGCGATTCCCGTCAAGGCCGGCTGGCACGAAATCGAAATCGTCTTCGAGAACGAGAACGGCCGCGCCGGCGCCGCTTGGCCCGAATACATCGACAAAGGCGTTCCGACCGGCCCCGGCTTCGGAATGCGCGTCGGCGACGGCGACGCCTCGACCGACCCGGCGGACTTCTTCTTCCCGGAGGATATCGGCTACGGCGACGCCTTCCGTGTCCCGGTCGAGGGCTCGTTCGTCCGCGTCGTCTCCGCGACGAAGCGCGACGACGGAGACATCGACCTCGCGCTCGCGTGGACCGATCTTCCGTCCGGCGGCATCAAAAGCCCGATCGTCCTCGCGGGCCCGACCGACGGCGGAACCGCAACGGACGGATGGATCGTGCACAGGGGACTTGGAAACTTCCCCGCCGGATCGGGCGAAACGAACCTCGTCGCCCGGATGGACAAGCAGCCCGTTTCCTTCCTGCGCGTCAAGTCCATCGTCTGCGAAGACCCGTTCAACCACCGCATGGACGGCACCTTGATCGAATGGTCCCCCGCGATTCCGGTCAAGTGAACAAATTTCCTCCCCTCCGTGCGACCATGCCCGACGCGAACCTCGTCTGGTGGTCCGACATCCTCCGCCCGTAGCCCGTTCGCGTGGTTGCCGCTAGCCCGCCCGAGGTCGGTCGCGGCAACCGCATCCCCGCATTGGCAACCGGCAACATTGGAATTGGCAACACTTCCACATTGGCAACATTCCCCGCACCCCGCCACGCCGTCCCTTCCGCGAAAGCACAACGACGATGAACGAATACGCATATTCCGCGAAACTGGTCTTCAAGGTCACCGGCGTGCCGAAGGAGCATGGTCGCGATGCCGTTCGAATCGGAAGAGGCAAGGCATTTCGTGGATGGAGGTTCCTTGGCGTGGCGAACTTGATTCGGCACGATCCGATCCTTTCCAACGACGAAGTTTGGTACGAACTGAAAACATCGAAGGAACCGGAAAGACTTGTTCCGCCCAAAAGGATTGTCTTGAAGAACGCCGCTCTGCCTTCTTCTCCCCCTCTCACGCCCTAGCACCCCTCCGCTCCGCGCGGGCGGCGGCTCTGCCGCGCCCGCGCGGAGCGGCCTTCCCGAATTCCCCGCCGCATTCAGCATTCAGCATTGACCCCGCCCCCCGCCCGCAATGAAACGAAAAGCCGCCATTGCCCCGCTCTCACCCGCCGCCTGCCACGCGGCGATGGCAACGGCCCGCGCCGTCGCGAAGCGAAACGGCCCGCGCCTCGTCCTCCGACGCGAAGAGGGAAACCACGTTCTCGAATTCTCCGATTTCGAAGAACCCGATTGCCTCGGTCTGGGATGGGCGTTCCGCGGGACAGCGGACGACGAAGCGGCCGCGCTCCTGCGGCTGTTCCTGGACGACGCCCTCCGTCCGCGTACCGCGGGCGGCACCATCATCCGGTTCGAACTCGGCCTCCATTTCGCGCGGCTCCTCGCGGAGAAAGGCGCGCTCGTCGCCGGCGAACTGGCCGCCGCGCTCGATCTGCCGGACCGCGACTGGGGCCGATTCGACATCCTCGCCCGGCGCCAGCTCCTTCTGGCGGGACTCGCCGCCTTGCCGGAATCCGGACGGCGAATCGTCGAATTGCTCGATATCGTCCCCGAAGACTTCCGCGACGGGCTCTTCCTGGCTTGTTGGTTCGACGGCGAAGCCGCCGTCCAACGCAAATTGTTCGCGAAGTTCGGCGAGTGGACGGCCGATCCGAAGTGGGGCGGCGGCAGCGGCGAAGAAGGCTGGCTCTACATCTTTCTCACCAAGTGGACGTCGAAGAACACCTTCCCCTTCCGTCGCCTCGAACCGCTCATTCGTTGGAAACTCGAACGCGATTTCCGCCGCAATGAAAACCCGCACCCCGCCGCGCCCACCCCCCACGCGGAATCCGCTGACGGCGCGAAGGAGCCCGCCCCGTGAACCCTCTTGCCCGCGAGCGGCGAAGCCGCGACACCCGGCCGCAGCCGCCCCGCCCGCCACTAACCACTAACCACTGCCCTTGACCCCGCCCCCGCCCGCAATGAAACGCCTCGCCCTCCGGGCGTGAAGCGGCGCACTGTCGCGGGGTGCTCGGAAGTCAGTCCGCGAATACGATTTCGAGTTCGAATTCCTGCAACAGCCGCCCGAACTGTGTCTCGAGTTCGCGGACGAAACCGTCGACGGTCCGGCCGTCTCCGAACGCCAACGGGACTTCTTTCGAGGTTTCCTTGAACCGGATGCTCGCATGCCAGACGCAATCGTCGGCGTTTCCGCTTTCCTTGACGACGACCGCTTCGGGACGGAGCCGCTTCGAACGCGAGAAAAGAAGATACCGGAAGGACCACCATCCGGTTTTGCGGTCGATCGTGACTTCGGAAAGAGCGGAAAACAGGAACCATTCCACGATTTTGAACGTGAAAAACAAGAATCCGGCGGTCAGGGTCGCCAGCACCGCGAAAGCGGCGATTTTGCCGAACGCGGTCAACCCGTCGCCGGAGAAATAGCCCCACCATCCGAAAAACAAAAGCGTCAGCACCGCCAAGAACAACACGAGCATCGAAAACGACCCGAGAACGCCGGGCCAAACGCTCCGTTTGCGCAGAACCATTCGACCCGACGGGCAATCGACCGTCCAAAACACCTCGACGTTTGTGCGTTTCATTTCCGGTTTCCGTGGAACGGGCCTTCTCCGAACGGTTCGTCGCGCCGTCAACCGGCGGGCGTGAACCGGTAGGTGCGGTCCCGCAGGACGAAGGCGCGGTTGTCGATCGGGAAGGGAACGTTGTCGAGGAACCATCCCAGGCGGTCGAGGATCGCCTGGCGGGTCGGTTGGCGCAGGGCGATGACGACGATTCCACAGTGTTCCGGGTGGAGGAGCGGAACCGTGTGGTAGAAGTCGCGGTCGGAGGTCAGTAGCACGGCGCGCCGCGTCTGCGCTTCCGCGAACACCTCCTCGTCGGTCGAGCCGCTCCCGCACGTTTCCCGCACCGTGTGGACCTCGTGGCCGCGCTCGCGGAGGAACGCGGCGGCGGAAACCGGGAAGTTCTCGTCGAGCAGGAAGGTCATGCGAGCGCCAGTTCGTAGGGGGCTTCTTCGAAGCGGGCGAGCGAACTGGCGAAGGTCATGGCCGCGGAGAGGTCGGAGGCCGTCAGTCCCGGATAGTCCTCCAGGACGCTCTGGAACGAGTCGCCGCCGGACAGGCTGCCGAGAATCTGCGAAACCGTGATGCGGGTTCCGCGGATGACGGGCTGGCCGTGGCAGATTTCCGGATTGATCTCGATTCGGTCGTTCATGGCGTTGCGCCTCCAACGCGGCCCCATTATGCCGATTCCCTTCCGGAAAGCAAGCGGAATCTTCGCGCGCGGTTGCGCCCTCGCGCCGCTTCCGATAGAATCCGCGGCGTTCCACCCCGCCACGCCCTAGCACCAGCCCGCGCACCAAATCGATGAACCGCAAACATCGCAAAGGCAAACGACCGCGTATGTCCCGCGTGGAAGCCATTTGCTTCGCCTTGAACTGTCTCGTATTCGTGACGATCTTGATTCTCGGCGCTATGGATCGTCGTTCTTTTGTATTTCTCGTTCCCGCCTATTTCTCCGCAATTGCATTCGTTCTGCTGGTTCGGCTATGCCTGGGCGCGATTCTGACGCGAAAGAAACGTTCGTGGAGGTCCTCGACCGGAACCATTCTCAAGGTAGGGATCGCACGAGACGAAGAATGGGTGTGTACGACTTCCGAACGCGGCACGACCATCTTTACCATCGTGATGTCGGTTTCATACGAGGTCGGAGGCAGGCTGTACATCGTGGAGAACAAGACAATAGACAATCTGAACTCTTCGTCTCGACGCGAGATGATGGAACGCCTACGGCAGTTTGCGCCAGGAGGAACCATCGGCGTTCGATACAATCCGGAGAATCCAAATGAAGCGATTATCATCGCCGGTCCAAGCCAGATTGGATTTGGACTGTTGATGATGGCTCTGATTGTCTCCGTCTTTGTCGTCTGCGGCATCTCGGCCGTATACTTGTTTCGGCACCAAGGACCTTTTTCTCAATGATTTTCCGCCGCGGAGCGGCCTTCCCGAATTCCCCGCCACGCCGCATTCAGCATTCCGCATTCATCATTCAGCATTGACCCCGCCCCGCCCGCAATGAAACGCCTCGCCCTCCTTCTCCCCAAGTCCCCTTGAACCCTCACAAAAAGTCTGTAAAGAAATCTGAAATGAATCGCTCTTCCGACCCCGGAAAAGAGAAGTTCGCCACCAAGGGCAACCCGCTTCGGAACGTGCTCCGGTTCGCGGCGGCATGGCTCGTCTTGATCGTCCTCGCCGTGTTCTGGAATCTCGCCTTTCCGTCAGACGGCGTCTTCGGGACGATCGGCGGAATCCTCGGTGCGGCCGCCCTCGTGGCGACGGTTGCCTTCCTTCTCTGGTATCTCGCGCTCGAAGTCAAGAACGACGCCTGGCTTTTCCGGGTGGACCGGAAGGCGTTTTGGGGCATGGTCGCGACAGCCGTTGTCGTCGCCGTCGCGACGATCGCCTTCAGCAGGCATCGGGATGTACGACAGCGCGAAGCGTTCTGGAACGAGGTGGCGGATTGGCACGCCGAGGACGCAGACGCGCCGGGCGCCTTCGCGCTTTCCTTCCGCTACGAGTGGGACGGCCCGCGCGATTCCGGAACGATGCGAAAGGCGTGCTCCGGCGTTGCCCCGGCCCTGTCTGGCCTTGACCGTCTGGAACGCGTCGATCTGCGGTTCGACGAACCGTCCGGATGCGCCTTCTTCACCGTGACGTTCGCCGGCAGCGGGGGCGGCATGTTCCATGAAACGGTCCTCGCGCTCCGCGAAGCGCTCGACGGCCTTCCGATTCCCGAAGGCGCACGGCTGAAAATGCCGCTCCTCCTCAAAGGCGCGAACTCGCCCGCCAAACGAATCCCCGCCACGAACGCGCCCGCCGCGTCCGAATCCCACGCAGAGTCCGCAGAGTCCGCAGAGCCCCGTCCCGGCGAAGCCGGCCCCCTCCCTGAGGGGGCTGCCGAGCGAAGCGAGGCTGGGGGAGTCTCCCACGCAGAAAACGCAGAGGACTCAGAGTGAGTTTTCGTCTGGCGTCTGGCGCCTTGCATCGGGCGAGACGCGAGACGCCAGACGCCAGACGACAAGATGACAAGACGACGAGAAAACGACCGTGAAACCTGACGACAGCGAGCGGCGAAGCCGCGACACCCGGCCGCAGCCGGCGTGGCGGCCCCCCGCCACGCCGTGCAAGGCCGCCCAACCCCCGCCACCGCCCGCAATGAAACGCCTCGCCCTCCTCCTCCCCCTCCTCGCCATCGCCGCCGCGCCCGCGCGCGCCGAAGACCCCGCCACGAACGCGCCGGTCGTGGGGAAGTCCCACGCGGAGTTCGCGGAGGTCGCGGAGGTCGCGGAAGCGGCGACGAACGGCGTCCGGTCCCCGATCGCGATGCGGGACGTCTTGGCGAGCCGCACGCCCGGCGAGCGCGGACGGGCGCTCGCCAAATACGGCGCCGGCGGCGGCGACGCGACCGTGATGCGCGCGTTGCGCTGGCTCAGGACGGTGCAGTGCGAGGACGGCTCGTGGCCTGGAAATCCCGTCGCTTCCACCGCGCTCGCGGTCTGGGCTTTCCTCTGCCACAACGAAACGCCCGGCCGCAACGGCGAATTCGGTTCGTCGGTCAAGCGGGCACTGGAGTTCCTCGCCGCGGACGTCGATCCTGAAACGGGCCTCTTCCGATCGTCGCGCGGCGAACCCCTCGCCCAGCCGCTCGGCGCGTTCGCAATCGCCATCGGATACTCGATGACGCGCGATCCCCTCCTCCGCGACACGGGTCCGGCCGCGTATGTCCCTCTCCTCGCCGGACAGCGTCCCGACGGCGTCTGGAACGCCGATCCGCTCGATTCCTCGCCAGAGGGCCGCGGCGACCCGCGCACGACCGCCGTTTGCGCCCTCGCGCTTCGCGTAGCCCGCGTCTGGACCGCCCGCACGGCCGAAACGGATGCGGCGTTGTATCGCGCGTGCGACGCGCTCGAGGCCTTTCTCGACTCCGACACGGGCGCGGCGCTCCGATCCGACGGCCTGCCGGACCCCGCCACGCCGGCGATCGTCTATGCGCTCCAGAAACTCGGACGCTACAACGTCCCCGGCGTGAGGAAAGCCGTCCAGTTCCTCGACCCGTGCGTCTATTCCTGGGAGGCGTGGGACGGCCCGCAGCCCTGCGGGACGAGTCCGACGCCTCTCCGCGACTGGCTCTTCGTCACGGACGTGAAATTCCAGACCGGCGGCAACGTTTTCCGAGCCTGGCACAAACAGTTCTACCCCGAATCGCGCGCCCGCCAGAACATCGTCCCCGCGGAAGATAGCGGCTATCTGGACCTGTATGGAAAACCGCGCGAGATCGGCTGGTGGGACTCCCCGTCCGCGGCGGAAACCGGATTCTGCTCCGGCGGCGCCGTCCTGTCCTGCAAACGATGGAGCGGCGGCCAATGCCTTGACGGCGAGACGACGCTCGGAGACCGCGTGCGCGACACCTGCGTGGCCGTGATTCCGCAAATGGTCTACTACGCATTCTCTCCGACCGATGTTTTCGCGCCGATTTCCGTTTCCGCGCCACCGGTCGAAATCCCGCATCCGAAAACGAACAACGCCACGGTCCGCCTCCAGATCCGCCGCAAATCCCCTGCCACGAACGCGCCCGCCACGCCCGCCACCCACGCGGACTCCGCTGATGGCGCGAAGGAGCCCGCCCCGTGAACCCTCTTGCCCGCGAGCGGCGAGGTCGCGACACCCGGCCGCAGCCGGCGTGGCGGCACCCCGCCACGCCGTGCAACGCCGCCCAAGCCCCCGCCACCAACCACTAACCACTAACCACTAACCACTCCCCTTGACCCCGCCCCCGCCCGAACCTCCTCCTTTTTCCATGGACACTTCGATCGACATTTCCGTGACCGTTGCGCCGGACCGGCGCGAATCCGTCGCCGCCTGCCGCGACTACTTGCGCCTATATGGAAGCGGACCGTTCCAGGACGGGATCTTTTTCGCGCTGGGCGCGGTCGCCGCGGCGGTCGCCCTGTGGACGAAGAACAACACCGCGTGTCTCTTGGCCGTTCTGGGGATCCTCGTCGGCTGCATCGGCTGGATCCAGCGTCGCCGCTGGATCCGGAACCGGCTCGCGGCGGAGGCGACGACCGCCGCGGGACCCGCGACGCTGCGGTTCGCGGACGACGCGATCCGGATCGAGCGCGGCGTCGAACGCTCGACCGTCCTCTATTCCTCGATGGGATCCCGCTTCCTTCTCCGGAACGGCCGGATCCTGTTTCTACGCGGCAAACTCTACGGCGGGTTCTGGCCGGCCGCCGTCCTCGACGCCGTCGGCGCGGACCGCCTCGCGTCCAAGCTGGAGGCCGCCGGCCTGGCGCGGATCAAGCGGAGCTTCGGCCTTTTCCGCGTGTTCGTCCTGCTGCTCGTCCTCGTCGCCGCCGCCGCGGCCGACTTCGGCGCGCACGTCTACGCGAGGAGTCCTGGACGCATGGTCCGGTGGGTGCTCGACGGCCGCCGCTTCGACGAAGTCGGCGGGCGCCTCGGCTGGGTGGTTTCGCACCGGTTCGCGGACTGGCCGGAGGACGTGAAGACGTCGTTCCTGCTCCGGACGATGGACGGCGTCGACGGTCATTCGGGGGAAGAATTCTCCGAATGCGTCGTCGGGTGGGGGTTCGACGCGGCCTTGATCGAACGCGCGAAGAAGGAAGGCCGCGACGTCGAACCGGCCCTGCGGCAGGAAATCGTCGCGCGGCGCTGGACCGTCTCGCTCGAACCGGACGAAGCCTCGGGCCGGTGGGCGCTCGTCGCAGCGGAAAAGGGCGGCCTCCGTCCCGACGGCGCCGAGCGGCGGATTCTCACGGGGATTCCCGTCACGACGGAAGCCTCCGCACGCATTGGATTCGGGCGCGCGATCGTCGAGCGGGCCGGCTCCGAATGGGACGAAGAATACCTCTTCACGCCGCCCGAACCCGGCCGGACCGACTACCTCCTCGTCCGTCGCCAATAGCACTCCTCCGCTCCGCGCGGGCGCGGCTTTGCCGCCGCCCGCCGCGGAGCGGCCTTCCCGGATTCCCCGCCACGCCGCATTCATCATTCATCATTCAGCATTGAACCCGCACCCCGCCACAAACGCACCCGCCACCCAAGCGGAATCCGAGGGCGCGAAGGAGCCCGCCCCGTGAACTCTCTTGCCCGCGAGCGGCGAAGCCGCGGCACCCGGCCGCAGCCGGCGCGGGGCGCGCCACGCCACGCAAGGCCGCCCAACCCCCGCCACCGCCCGCAATGAAACGCCTCGCCCTCCTCCTCCCCCTCCTCGCATTCGCGGCCGCGCCGACGCGCGCCGAAGACCCCGCCACGAATGCGCTACCCGTCTGTGCGAAGCAACTGCAACCCGCCAACCCCGAAAGGGAAAAGACAATGAATCCAACCACGGAACACACCGATTGCACGCCACCCGCCACGCCGGACCCGATCGTCCGCCCGGCCGACCCCGCGGGCGACAACGGGGCTCGCCTCCCGGCGTGGCGTCTCGCGCTCCCGCCCCGCAAAGGCGTGATTCTGCGCAAGACGAAGACTCCGGGCGGCAGCAAGCTCGGGGGCGATCCATTCCTGCCGGACGGCATCGAATGGCCGCGCGAGCCGTCGGGCGGCGAGATGTCCTTCCTTGCCCAAATCCGGTGCGAGGACCTTCCGAGCGACCTCGGATTCCCGGAAACGGGCGCGCTGTTCTTCTTCTTCGACGAGTCCGATCCCGACTACTTCTGGTCGGCGGAAGACGAAAAGACTTGGGGGGATCATTTTCGCGTCGTCTACGTGGAAGGCCCCCTCCCTTCCGCTCCGCGCCGCCGTACGACGCCCGATCCAGACCCCACGCCGGAGGTATTCGTTCGCGCAGAACCGGTTCTTTGCCAGCCCGACGACTGCCGGAAGTATTACGATCGGGGTCGTCCCGTCCACCGCATGCTCGGACATCCCGATTCGTTCGATCTCATGGAAGACTCCCCTCCTCCGGAGGAAGACCGCGTTCTTCTGCTCCAGCTTGACAGCGACACTGACTCCGACGGCACCGGCTGGTGCTGGGGCGACATGGGAATGCTTTTCTACTTCCTCTCTCCCGACGATTTCAAGGCCCGCCGCTTCGAAAACGCGTCCATCGAAATGGAATGCTACTGATGTCCCGCTCCTCCGCCCCGCCGCGACCGCCCCCACGCGAAATCCGCGGAGGGCGCGAAGGAGCCCGCCCCGTGAACCCTCTTGCCCGCGAACCGTGAAACCACGCCGCCCGGCCGAGGGAAGTTCTGACGCGAATCCGTTGCGACCCGCGCCGCGTCTTCATTTTCCGCTTGTATTCCCGTCCGGACAATGGGAGAATGGCGCCGTTCCCAACCGAAAGGCAGATGCCGGGACACGGAAAATGCCCTTCGTCCGAAGCGGCGGGACACGAGCCCGGCCGCTTCCGTCTCTCAAACACGATGACAAAATGAAAAAGCAAGACGTTCTGCGGCCGCTGCCGGCCGGCGCGATGAAATTCGGCGGCTTCCTGGGCGACCGGCTGGCGCTGTGCGTGAAGCGGCGC
>CADBEF010000110.1 GCA_902793555.1 uncultured bacterium
AGCGGATTGGAGAAGCCGACCTTGAAGACGGGGAACTCCGGGAACGCCTCCTTCACGTAGTTGTAGGCGGCGGCGCTCGCGACGAACCCGAAGTCCGTGCGCGCGCCCGGCTCCTCGCGGTTGAAGGGACTCGCCTCCGATTCCGCGCGCAGAACCTCGAGCCGCTTCTCGACCTCGAAGCGCATCGCGCGGGCGTTGGCTGGGACGGAGACGAACTTCTTCGGGTTCTTGACGTAGGGCTTCGGCTCGACGGCGCCGCGGGCGCCGTCCCCGACGTCCACGAGCGACGAGGAGTGCGACGTGCGCGTGGTCATGCGCAGGAATACGATCGAGCCGGTGCGCTCGGAGAGGTCCCACGCGGCGCGGGCCATGTCGAAGGCCTCCTGCGAGTTGGAGGGCTCGAGCGTGATCGCGCGGGCAAACTTCTGCAGCACGCGGTTGTCCTGCTCGTTCTGCGAGGAGTGCATGCCGGGGTCGTCCGCCGAGACGACGACGAGCCCGCCGTTCGTCCCCTCGAACGTGTAGGTCATGAGCGGGTCCATCGCGACGTTGAGGCCGACGTGCTTCATGCACACCAGCGCGCGGGCGCCGGCGATCGAGGCGCCGATGCCGATTTCCATCGCGACCTTTTCGTTGACGGACCACTCGCAGTTGATTTCGCCCTTGAACTTGGCGATGTTCTCGAGGATCTCGGTGCTGGGAGTGCCGGGGTAGGCGGAGGCGACGTGGCAGCCGGCGGCGTAGGCGCCGCGGGCGATGGCCTCGTTGCCGGAGAGGAAGAGCTTGCTCATGAAGAACCGGAAGAGTGGAAAAGTGGAAGCGCGGGGAACGAACGTCCGCTACTTGTGCGTGATGACGGCCGTCGCCGAGAAACCGACGGAAGCGGTCTGGGTCGCGTTGCTCGACGTCGAGCCACCCGAAGAAACGCCGGCGCCGATGGCCGTGGCGGTGACGCGCTGCGTGCCTTCGCCGGACCCCGTGGCAGTGTAGACGACCGACCGGCCGACCGTGGCCGAGAGCGTGCCGATCGAATCGTCGGAGAGGGTCCAGCGGAAATTGTCCCAGCCGGAGGCCGTCAGGCCGACCATTCCGCCCTTCGACACTTCGGCGTGGCCGGGGGAGATCCGGACGTCGTTCGCTTCGGCCGATTCGCAGCCCGCGGAAAAAGCGAGGGCGACGGCGGCGCAGGCGCACAGGGCGGCGGAGAGGAGACTGAATCGTTTCATGGGAGGGGTCCTCGCGGACGGACGCCGCCACCCCCGTCGGGAGGCGCGTCTGCCGATGCCCCGAAAGGATAGCAAACTCCGCGCGCGAAGGAAAGCGGGAAATCGGACGACCGCGGAATCGGGTTCCCTTTTGCGCCGGATTCTGCTATTCTTGCCCCCATCCGACACCCCTACCGCATCCGTAGCATGAAATCGTTTTCCCCCGAAGAAGTCCGGAAGGCCGCCAATGTCCTGCGCGGCCTCGCGATCGACGAGGTCCAGCAGGCCAACTCCGGCCACCCCGGCATGCCGATGGGCATGGCCGACGTCGCCGCGACCCTCGCCCTCAACCACCTGCGCGTCTCCGGCGCGATGCCCGCCTGGCCCGACCGCGACCGCCTCGTCTTCTCCGGCGGCCACGGCTCGGCGCTGCTCTACGCGCTGCTGCACGAGCTCGGGTTCGGCCTGACGCTCGACGACCTGCGCGGCTTCCGCCAGCTCGGCACGAAGACGCCCGGCCACCCCGAGCGCGGCCGCACGGCCGGCGTCGAAGTCTCCACCGGCCCGCTCGGCCAGGGTTTCGCCAACGCCGTCGGCATGGCGCTCTCGCAGGCCATGGCCGCCGCCCGCTTCAACGCGCCCGGCGCGGAGCTGCTCGCCCACTGGGTCTGGGTCCTCTGCGGCGACGGCGACTTGGAGGAAGGCATCTCGCACGAGGCGGCGTCCTTCGCCGGCGCGCTGGGGATCCCGCGCCTCGTCGCCCTCTACGACAGCAACGGCATCTCGATCGAGGGCGCCGTCGCGGACGCCTTCCGCGACGACACGCCCGCGCGCTTCAAGGCCTACGGCTGGCGCGTCCTCGACTGCGACGGCCACGACCCGGCGTCGATCGACAAGGCGCTCCGCCGCGCCAAGAAGCTCTCGCTCGCCGGCCCGGTCCTCGTCGTCTGCCGCACGACGATCGGCTTCGGCTCCCCGAACCGCGCCGGCACCGCCAAGGTCCACGGCGAGCCGCTCGGCCCGGACGAGGTGAAGCTCACGAAGAAGGCGCTCGGCCTGCCCGAGGACCGGCCCTTCCACGACCCGGCGGACGTCCGCGCGCTCTTCGAGGCGCGCGCCGCGGCGATGAAGCGCCGCGCCCGCAAGAGCGAGCGCGCCCGCAAGGCCGCGCTCGCGGCCGACCCGGCCAAGGCCGCGCTCTGGGACGCCCTCGCGAAGAAGGCGGTCCCCGCGGACCTCGCCTCGAAGCTCCCCGCGTTCGACCCGGCGAAGGCCGTCGCCACGCGCGCCGCGTCCGGCAAGGTCCTGCAGGCGCTCGCCGCGGAGCTGCCGTGGCTCGTCGGCGGCTCGGCGGACCTGGCGCCGTCCAACAAGACGTGGCTCGACGCGTATCCCGCCGTCGCGCCGGGCGACTTCTCGGGCCGCAACATCCACTTCGGCATCCGCGAGCTCGGCATGGCCGCGATCCAGAACGGCATGCTCGCGGACGGCTTCTTCGCCGTCTACACCGCCACGTTCGCCGTGTTCGCCGACTACGTGAAGCCCGCGCTGCGCGTCGCCGCGCTCTCGGAGCTGCCCGCGCTCTACGCCTTCACGCACGACTCGTTCGCCGTGGGCGAGGACGGCGCGACGCACGAGCCCGTCGAGCAGCTCGCCGCGCTGCGCGCCACGCCGGGCGTCGTCGTCCTGCGTCCGGCGGACGCGACCGAGACGGCCGCCGCGTGGGCGGTCGCCGCCGCGAGCCGCACCGCGCCGGTCGCGCTCTTCCTCTCGCGGCAGAACCTGCCCGTGCTGGACCGCGCGTCCGGCGACCTCGCGCCCGCCGCCGGCGTCGCGCGCGGCGCCTACACGCTCTTCCAGACCGGCGCCGGCGAGCCCGAGGCGATCGTGCTGGCGAGCGGTTCCGAAGTCGCGCTCGCGCTCGAAGCGGCGCGCGCCCGCCCCGAGCGCAACGTCCGCGTCGTTTCGTTCCCGTCGTGGGAGCTCTTCGCCGCGCAGCCGCAGTCCTACCGCGACGAGGTCCTGCCGCCCGCCTGCACGAAGCGCCTCGCCGTCGAGGCCGGCGCCTCGATGGGCTGGGAGAAGTGGGTCGGCGCCGCGGGGCGCGTCCTCGCGCTCGACCGCTTCGGCGACTCCGCCCCGGCCGGCGTCCTCGCGAAGGAATACGGGTTCACGAAGGACAACGTCCTCGCCAAGCTGGACGAACTTCTGGGATGAGAGACCTCTACGACGAGTTCAACGAGCTCTGGACCGGCGTCGACCCGCTGCACGCGCCGCCGTCGCCCGCGCGCGACCTCACCTTCGCCGAACGGTTCGAAGGGGAGATGACCAACGGCGGCATCGCGCAGTTCCTGTGGAACTACTTTCCCCGCTGGGAGGCGACGCTGGACGGCGCGGAGCGCGCCTACCGCGCGATGGGCGCGGAGAAGCAGCTCGCCGCGCTGCCCGCGATCCGCGCGAAGCTCCGCGAATTCGCGCCGCTCTGCGGGAAACGCATCGAGCTGGCGAAAAACGAGGAGGAGCCCGGACAGGCGTTCGAAGTCTGGTACGAAAGCGCCGAGGTGCGGATGTCCCTGCCGGAGGAGACTCTCTTCTACGACAACGAGCCCGCGCTCACCGCCGCCCGCCTCGCCTACCTCGAAGCCAACCGCGCCGCGCTCTTCGGCTGCGCCCGCGCCTGATCCACCTTTTTTCCTTTCCCCTTTCGTTTCCGCATGTCATTCCTCGAACGGCTCCTCGGAGTCAAAAGCACCATTTCGGCGCGCGACGTCGACCCGGACGCCCTGACGGTCCTGCACCGCCTCCAGTCCCGGGGCTTCACCGCGTATCTCGTCGGCGGCGGCGTCCGCGACCTGCTGCTCGGCCGCACGCCCAAGGACTTCGACGTCGCGACCGACGCGCGCCCCAACCAGATCAAGAAGCTCTTCCGCAACGCGTTCATCATCGGGCGCCGCTTCCGCCTCGCCCTGATCCGCTTCGGCGAAAAGCAGATCGAGACGGCGACCTTCCGCCGCGACCCGGGCGCGGACGACGACGCGGCCGCCGCCGCGCCGCCGCCGGACCCGGACCGCGAGGGCGGGCTCTACCAGGAGAGCGACAACGTCTTCGGAACGCCCGAAGAGGACGCCCTGCGCCGCGACTTCACGGTGAACGCGCTCTTCTGGGACCCCGCCACGGGCGAGGTCATCGACTACGCGGGCGGCCTCAAGGACCTGCGCCGCAAGGTCCTGCGCTGCATCGGCGACCCCGACGTGCGCTTCCGCGAGGATCCCGTCCGCATGCTCCGCGCGATCCGCCTCGGCTCGCGCCTCGGCTTCTCGATCCATCCGGACAGCCTTGCCGCGATCCGCCGCTACGGCTCCGAGATCGCGGCGGCGTCCAAGCCGCGCCTCTTCGAGGAGATCCTGCGGCTCTTCACCTTCGCCAAGTCGCGCGAAGCCTTCGGGCGCCTGCACGAAACGGGGCTCATGCGCGAAGTGTTGCCCGCCCTCGACGCCTACGTGGAGCGGACGGGCCGCGGCAAGTCGCCGCTCTGGGCGTACCTGTCGGCGCTGGACGAAGTCGCGCCGGACCTGGACACCGAGCACCGCGAATCCCCGCGCTACGTACAGGAGAACGCGCTGCGCCTCGCGACGCTCCTGGCCCCGCTCCTGCGCGAACGGCTCCGCGCGCCCGGCGCGCCGTCGGCGCGCGACGCCGCGTCCGAACTCGTGCGCGACGTCGTGGTCGTGCCCTACCTCACGGGCGGGTGGCGCGTCCCGCGCGCGCTGTGCTACGACCTGGAGCGCATCCTCGCCTCGCTCGCCGACTACCCGAAGCGCGACCTGCGCCGGCGCGGGACGTTCTCGCAGCCTTGGTTCTTCACGGCGCTGACGCTGTGGGGCATCGCGGCGGACGCCGAGCGCGACCGCGCGGCCGCCCCCGCGCTGGAGAACTGGCGCTCGCAGTTCAACGCCTGGGCGGACGGACCGCATCCGCCGCGCCGCGGCAGCTACGTCCCGACCGACCCGGACAAGGCGGGCGCGCGCGGCTTCCCGGGCGACGTCCCGGAAGACCGCGACTCGCTCTTCCCGGGCGACCGCCTCCGCGGCCGCCCGCGCGACGAAAAGGCGGAAGACGCGACCGGCGAACCCGGCGCGGCGGAGGGCGAGCCGCGCAAGCGCCGGCGCCGCCGGCGCGGCGGACGCCGCCACCACCGCCGCGGAAACGGCGCAGGCGAAGCGCCCGTTTCCTAGAGCAGCGCGGCCGTGCGGGAGCAGCCGAAGCGGGTCGCGCCCGCTTCGCGCAGCGCGAGCAGCTGCTGCAGGTCGTGGATGCCGCCGGCGGCCTTGATGCGGACGTTCGGACCGACATGCGCCTTCATGAGCGCCACGTCGGCGACCGTCGCGCCGCCCGTGCCGTAGCCGGTCGAGGTCTTCACGAAGTCGACGCCGAGCTCCGTGCAGATTTCGCAGAGGCGGATCTTTTCCTCGTCCGTCAGGAAGCAGCACTCGAAGATGACCTTCAGGAGCTTGCCCGCGCCGTGGACGGCGTCGAGAACGGCTTTGATGTCGGAGCGGACGTAGTCCCAGTCGCCGTCCTTGACCTTGGAAACGTTCACGACCATGTCCAGCTCGTCCGCGCCGTCGTCGATCGCGATGCGCGTCTCGGCGACCTTCGCCGCCGTGGCGTGCGTGCCGTGCGGAAATCCGATCACGGTGCAGACGGCCACGCCGGTCCCGCGCAGCCGCGCGGCGGCCTCCTTCACGTAGAACGGGCAAATGCACACGCTCGCGCAATGGTGCGCGGCGGCGAAGTCGCAGCACTCCGCGAACTTCGCAGCGGGGCTGGTGGGGGCGAGGACCGTGTGGTCGACTTCGGAAAGGATGGTCTGGATGTCCATGGCGAGGGTGGAGGTTAGAGGTTAGAGGTCAAAGGTCGAGCGCTCGTTTCAGTGGTTGGAGAAAAAAGAGGACGGTCGGAGGGCGTCACGACCGCGTCGTCTGGAGGCCGCCCGAGAGGGACGGCGTGACGAAGCGGGCGCGCGGGTTGGGCGGGTTGCGGCCGAGCTCGAGCCGGATTTCGGCCGCGGCCGCGGCGGACGGCGCGAGCGCGAGCAGGTAGCCGCCGCCGCCGGCGCCGAGGAGCTTGAGCGCGGCGCCGTGCTTCTCCATGACGGCCACGATCGGCGCGACGGAGGAGGGACACGTTCCGGCGTCGAGCTCGCGGTTGAGAGCCCACGAGCGGCGCAGCGCCTCCGCGAGCGCGGGTTCGTCGGCGCGCGCGATGGCGTCCGCGGCGAAGTCGGCGTTGAAGGCGATGTCGCGGATGAGGCCGAGCGTGGAACGGTCGCCGAGGAAGATGTTCTTCACGATCTGCGCGAGGATGTTGCGGGCGACGCGCGTGGCGCCGGTGTAGTAGAGCAACGCGCGTCCGGACGCGAAGAGGGCCGCCAGAAGCGCGTCCGGGAGGAACCGCACGTCGGGCGCCTGGCGCAGGCCGGGGCCGGTGGTCGCGATCTTGGCGCCGGGATACAGGCCGCCGACCTGGTCCTGCCAGCCGCCGCCGGAGCTCAGGAGCTGTTCCAGCGCGATCGTGCGGAGCGTCAGGTCCCCGCGCGTCCAACCGAGCGCGCAGGCGTCGGACACGGCGCCGAGCACGGTGGCGGCGAGAATGGAACTGGTGCCGAGACCGGACCCCCTCGGGATGGCGCAGAGCGTCGTGATCTCCAGGCCGCCGCCGAAACGGTCGCGGAGCATCGCCTCGAGCGAGGCGTGCGCGCGGCCGCCGCGGAAGCGCGGGTCGAAGCCCGCGAGGCGCAGCGCGGCGCGCGGAATCGAGAACGCGCCGAGGCGCGAAGGGGCGCACAGGTCGGCTTCGCCGGAAATCTCCTCCGAAACTCCCAGGTCGATCGAGCGCAGGACGATTTTCGGCTCCTTGCAGACGCGCACGAACGCCTGGATCGGAGGTTGGCCGTTGAGGTCGACCGCGACGTTGACGACGCGCCCGCCGTGTTCGAGGCAGTAGGGCGGCGTGTCCGACCAGCCGCCCGCCAGGTCGAGGCGGGCGGGCGAACGGCTCCAGACGATCTGGTCTTCCGCCAGGTCGCGGCGCGGGTCGGCGGGCTGCAGCTCCATGTCGCCGACGAGCTGATCGCGGAGACGCGCGAAGGCGGTCTCCTCCTCGCCGCGGAACATCGCGTCGTGCACGGCGGGGAGGCCCGCGGAGGCGGGCAGCGGCGCGGGCGAAGCGGGAAATTCGGCGGCGGCGGCGGCGAGGTCGAGCCGGAGCGAAGCCTTCGCCCAGTCGTCGGGGGACTGCGCGGCGAAGTCCGCGCGGAGGCGCGAAGCGAGGCGGCCGAGGCGCGCAGAGGGATCGCCGCGCTGCACGAGGTCCGTCGCGGAAACGCGGCGGGCGGCGAGCCAGCCGGCGCGGGCAGGAGCGGCCGCACCCTCCGCGGGCGGGGCGGCCATCCACTGCAGGATGCCGCCGGCGGCCGGGTCCGACCAGTCGACGAGCGGGAACAGCGGCGCGTCCTGGATGTCGGACGCCGGATCGAGACCGGCATCCCCGAAGGAAAGCCCGCGGGCGGCGAGCCAGTCGGAGAAGGTCGCCCCGAGATACTTCGTGGCGGGGTCTCCGAGTCGCCCCTTGAACGCGTCGTCGAAGCCGTAGACGCGGAGCGCTTCGCCGTCCACGTCGGCGAGGCCGACGGCGTCCACGCAGACGCCGCGCGGGAGCGACACGGTCCAGTCGTTGGGCGGGAGGCCGGTGAGCACGTGTTCGCCGGCGAGCGTCCAAGTCGCGGGGACGGAGGCGTTCTCGATCCAGAGCGGACGGACGGAGTCCGGGACGGCGGGCGCGTCGGCGTGCAGGACGATGCGGTCGCGGCCGTCGGCGAGGGCTTCGTTGCCGAACGAGCGGCGTGCGCCGGCGGGATGCGCGAGCTCGGCCGTGGAGCCGATCACGGAGCGGTTCGTGCCGAAATGGTAGAAGCGCGCGTCGTCGAGCGGCAGCACGGCCGACGTCAGCGCGGCGATCTCCGGGTCGGGGTCGGCCGGATGGCGGCCGAGCGCCGTGCCGAAGCGGTCGTAGAGGTCGTAGGGCGCGACCGCTCCGCCGGCGAACGCGCGCGCGGCGGCGTCCCAGCCGCATTTGCCGAACAGGACGCGGACGGCGCGCTCCGAGAGGAGCCACACGCCGCTGTCGAGCGAGAACGTGAAATTCGCGGCGAGTTCGCGGATGCGGTCGGGGGACGGCTTCTGGAGGAAGAACTCGATCGAACCGGGTTCGCGGACGGGGCAGAAAAGGACGCCGTGGCCGCTGGCCTCCTCGGGCGAGGACGGAATGCCGACGATCAGGACGTCCGCCTCCGGGAACGCGGGCATCGCGCGGTCGTAGCGGACGAGCGTGTCGCCGCAGGCGACGGCGACGCGGTAGGACGCCGGCGCGTGGCGCAACAGGTGAGAGAACGCGGTCTGCTGGAGCGTCAGGAGCGTCTGGCCGGGGGTCTGGCCGCCGGCGCCGTCGAGCGGCGGGACGGGCAGGCGCGACTTGCCCAGCGCCGCGTAGGCGGGCAGGCGGCGGCTTTGGCCGCTGGCGTGGATGATCAGCTTGCGCGACGCGGCGAGCCAGTCGCCGGGCGCGCGGTCCGGCGCGAGGGCGCGCCACGCCTCGAAGAGCAGATGGGCCGTTCCGCCGCCCGAGCCGAGCTGGCGGCCGGGCGGGTCGCCGCCGGCGAACGCGGCGCCCGGCG
>CADBEF010000111.1 GCA_902793555.1 uncultured bacterium
TACCAGTCCTGGACGTTCACGGTGACGAACCACTACGCCGAGAACGGAACGACCGAACTCGCGCCCGCGGCCTATCTGCCGGTCCCGCTGCACCTCTCGCCCGGCGATCCCGAAGGATTTGCGCCCACACGCTACGGCGGAGGAGCCCTCCTGCGGGCGGAGCAGGACGGCCAAGCGCTTCCGGTCGAAGTCGAGACGTGGAACCCCGACGGTGAAAGCATCGTCTGGGTGAACGTTCCCGTCGTCACGAACGGCGCGACGTTTTCGCTGCTCGCCCCGCCGAAGAACGTTTCCGCGGCCGGCCTCGTCGCAATCCCCGGGCAGCGCCCGGAGCGCGTCTGGCGCAAGGCCGGCTACGTCGGCGTCTGGCACATGGGCGGAGCCGATGCGATGGTCGATTCGGCCGGCTACGCCGGGACCGCGACGACGGCGGACCTGGACGCCCCCGCCGTGAACGAAACGGTGCCGGGCCCGCTTGGAAAGAGCCTCGTCTCGCGGCAGACGACCCGCCTCGACTTCCCGGCCGAAACGACCTCTGCCTGGGACCTCTCCGGCGGCTTCGTGCTGGAGGCGTGGCTGACGCCCTGCTCCTACGACTTCGCCCGCATCCTGTCCGCGTCCAACACCTACGAACGGTTCAACACCATCACCGTCGGGCGGAGCCAGTATTACCACGGCAACGGCCGGCACCACGGCCCGTCGCGGTCGTGGGTCGGCGCCGCGCGGAACGGCGGATGGGACCACGTGCAGTTCGTCTACGCGGGCTCCGCCATCGGCAGCCGCTACGACACCTACGACGACGGCGTTTGGCTCGGCAACGGATCCACGGAAGTCTCGGAAATTTCCTACGCCGACGGCATTGGCCTCGTCTCGTGGCGCGGCGGCGGCGCCGGCCTGGACGGCAACGTGGACGAAATCCGCGTCCGCCTCGCGCCGTCCTCCGCCGCCTGGGCCCGTGCGAACTACCTCGCGATGAAGCCGGACGTTCCGTATCTCGGCGTGGAGCTCGCGCGCGACTTCCCGCCCGCCACGATGGTCCTGATCAAGTAATCCCTTTCGCATGCGTGGCAGGGTGCGGGCTTCGCTCGCACCCCGCCACGGGCGCAGCGAGTCGGCCTTGTGGCGGTGCGGGCTCCCCGCGCCGCCACAAAGCCGACGAAGCACTTTCTTTGACGTGAGACGCGAGACACGAGACATGCCGTCCGGCATCGCCCTTGCGCGTCTCAGGTCTCACGTCTCTCGCCCCGGCGCGCAGCGCCGGCCCCCTCCCTGAGGGGGCTCCCGGCGAAGCCGGGTGGGGGAGTCATTCAGCATTCAGCATTCAGCATTCAGCATTGCCCCCGTCCGCTCCGAAGCGCCGGGCGGACCGCGGCGTGGCGGCGCCGCGTCCGCGGTCCGCCCTAACTTCCTTTCCGGAAGGACGACGGCGAGGCGCCGAACTTGCGCCGGAACAGGTGCCCCAGATGGTTCGCGTCGTAGATGCCGCACGCGGCGGCGATCCGCTCGCACGAAAGCGACGTCGTCCGAAGCAGGTCCTTCGCGCGGGCGAGGCGTTCGTTCAGGATCGTCTCGCCGATCGGGACGCCCGTTTCCGCACGGAAGCGCAGCTCGAGCGTCCGGCGCGAGACGCCCAGGGCCTTCGCCAGCTCCGCGACGGGCAGCCGCTCGCCGATCCGCGCCGCGACGGCCGCCCGCGCCTTCGCGACGAGCGGGTCGCGCCCGATGAAATGCGCGGTCGAGGCGCGCGCCTCGACGCGAACGGCCCCGAGGGCGATCCGCCGCCGCGCCCCCGGCCGGCCTCGCAGCGCGGCGTCCAGCGCCGCCGCCGCCGCGTAGCCGGCCTCTTCGCCGCCCATCGCGACGCTGGAGAGCGGCGGGAGCGTGGTCTCGCACGTCAGCGGATCGTCGTCGACGCCCAGGACGGCGACATCCTCCGGGACGCCGAGCCCCGCGAGCCGGCAGGCGCCGAGAACCGTCCGCGCCTCCACGTCGTAGGCGGCCAGGACCGCGAGCGGCCGCGGCTGCGCCGCCAGCCACGCCGCGAGATGGCGGTGGCGCAGCGAGAGGTCGCTCCGGGACGGCGGGCGGTAGACGGAGCAGGCGAGTCCATGGGTGGCCAGTTCGCGGCGGAAGGCCTCCCGCCGCTCGCCTGCCCAGAGCCGGGAATTCGGTGGCTCCACGAAAGCGTAGTGTTCGAACCCCCGTTCGAGAAAGTGTCCGGCGGCCAGCCGCGCGACGGATCCGGCGTCGAGGCACAGCTCCACCGTCTTGCGCCCGCGGAGCGCCTTCCGGGATCGTCGGCGGACGTTCCGGCTCCCTTCGACGATCGCGCCGTCGAAGGGCGTCTCCGCCGAAATCGTCTCGGCCAGATCGGGATCGACCGCCATCAGGGACCAGTCCGGGGCGGCGCGTGCGAATCGGAAGACGCCGTTCAGGACGTTCCGCATGACATAGGAGACCGCGGCGATGCCGAAGACCACCTGGAACGTCCGGGACGACGGCTTTTCCATCGAATGCCTTTCCATGGCGCGGAATTCTAGCGCCAAGGAAGCCGCAAAGCAAGACAAATTGCAGAATTATACTTGTCGAACAATACATTTCCGTACCTTGTGCGGCATCAATGGCGTGAGATATACTTGGCCCCGTTCCCGCTTCAACCGTTTCAACCGTTTCAACCCCTTCAACCGCTTCAACCGCTTCAACCGTTTCAACCGCTTCAACCGCTTCAACCTTCCTTCATTCCCCGAAGATCCCATGAAGAAACTGACCCTCCTCGCGCTTCTCGCGCTCGAAATCCCGGTTTCTGCCGCGACCATCGCGCCGACCGCGTTCACGTCCGACGCCCTGAAGGCGGCCATCGCCTCCGCGGGCGCCGGCGACACGGTCGACCTCTCCGGCTTTTCCGGAACGCTCACGGTGAACGAGGTCCTGTTCCCCGCCGCCTCGATGACGATCCGGGGCCCGGCGGACCGATCGGTCGTCCTCACGACCTCGATCGCCTCCGGAAGCAAGGGACACTGCATCTTCGCGACGTCGGACGCGACCGTGACGCTGACGCTCGAGAACCTCGCCTTCAAGAACAACGTCACGGGCGGCTGGGGCTCCCAGGCGACCGACAACGACGACCGCCATCCAGGCGTCGTGCGTTCCGCCGGACGGCTCGTCCTCCGGAACTGCGCGTTCGCCGACAACAAGATCATCAAGGACGAAGCGACGGGCGGGTCCAAGTGGGCGTCCGCCAACGTCTTCTCCGCGGGCGGCCTTTCCGCCACGGACTGCTCGTTCACCGGCACGACCGACAACCGCGACAGCTACTACGACTACTACGGGGAGGTCGTCCTCGTCGCCGGCGGCACGGTCGGCGTCACGAACTGCGTCTTCTCCGGCAACGGCTGGACGGGCCAGGCGACGGGCAACTTCGCGTGCGTCGACACAACCTCCGTCTCGTTCTCCGGCTGCCGGTTCCTCGAGAACCTCGCGCAGGGCGGCGGTGCCGTCATGACGCTCATGAACGGCCCGGTCGTCTTCAAGGACTGCATCTTCCGCAAGTGCCAGTCCTACTACGGCAAGAACAACATGAACGTCCCCGGCTACGGGACGCTGCATGCGTCGACGACGGCGATCTACGGCAACGCCGGCGCGCTGTGGCTCACCGTCGGCTCACAGCAGGTCGTCATCGAGAACTGCGAGTTCTCGGACTGCTCCAGCTTCGGCTCGGCGCGCGGCGGGGCGATCGGCTGGCGCGCGAGCGGCGGCGGCTCCACGCTCGTGGTCGCCAATTCGACCTTCTACCGCTGCTACACGGCGGATGTCGGCGGTGCGATCGAGTCCGACTGCAACGGGCAGACGATCTATCTCGTCAACTCCACGTTCGCGGCATGCGGCTGCAAGACCGCGAACCGCGGCGCCGCGCTCGACACGAACAAGACGCAGAACCAGCTCCAGCTGGTCAACACGGTGCTTGCCTACAACTACACCGTGAACACGACGACGCTCGCCGACTGGTACGTCGGAGTCGGCCGCCGCGGCTACAACAGCTGGGTGAAGTGCCTCAACTGGACGAAATTCGACAACAACAACTACCGGGACATCCACTATTACGCCGACGGCTCGGGCTCGCAGGCGAACGCCACCTACGGAACGGCGAAGACGACCACGGCGTTCGCGGACGGCGACCCCTACGCCGAATGGGCGGACAGCACGAACTTCGTCGCCGTGGTGACCGCGAACGGAAACTTCGCGACCGACCGTACCGTGACGAACACGGGCGCGGGCCCGGTTCCGGTCCTCAATGCCGACAAGAAGCGTCCCCGCGTCGTCGAGATCGCGGAAGGCGGTCCGCTGGACCAGACGGGCTACTACGTGAAGCATAGCGCCGACTGGTCGAGCATCGCCTACAGCAAGGACGGCTCGTCCTGGACCGCCATGCTGGGAACGGTCGCCGACGCGACGATCCAGCTCGCCGCCGACCAGCGCGGCGTCGCCTACCGCGCGAAGAAGTCGCTCGGGCTCTTCCAGCCGCCGATCGGCGCGGCGGCGATCGAGGCCGCACCGGCGACGATGCTGCTGATCTTCTAGTCCCCCCTCGGCGCCCGTGGCGGAGTGCGAGTCGGCCTTGTGGCGGCGCGGGTTCCCCGCGCCGCGCCGGCCCCCTCCCTGAAGGGGCTCCCGGCGAAGCCGGGTGGGGGAGTCATTTAGCATTCAGCATTCAGCATCCAGCATCCAGCATTCAGTAGACGGCGAGAACCGCACCTTGTGCGACACCGGGGAATGCGATATACTTCATTCCGTTCCCGCTTCCCATCCTCCGCACCCCCATTTCCCCTTCAACTGTTTCAACCCTTCAACCTCTTCCAACTTTAAACTTTCCCCTGTAAACTTTACCCTTTCCACAGTCGATCCCCGGAGATCCCATGAAGAAACTGACCCTCCTCGCGCTTCTCGTACTCGCGCTGCCCGCGGGCGCCGCGTGGACCGTCACGACCGACGGCAACACGCCCGAGGTCTCCGACGGCCACTGGACGATCAAGCTCAACAACAAGAAGTCAGCCGTGTTCGTCTCGACGGACGGTGCAACCACCGTCCTCGACATGTCGACGCTCAACGCCGACCTCGCGGCGGCCGGGAAGACCTACCAATGCACGGAACTGGCCGCCAACGGCTTCCGCGGCTCGACCTATTCGGCCCTTGTGAACGGCCTTACGGAAATCCGTTTCCCCGACGAGGTGACCCAGATCGGCAACCAGTGCTTCCAGGGCTGCTCTGCGCTGACGACGGTTGAACTTGGCTCTGCTTTCGCCCGTTTCGCCTCGACGCACGGTTTTTCCCAGTGCTATTCGATCACGACCGTCTACGTGCGCGGAGAACGGAAGATTGAGGGGCTGATCAAACTTCCTGACGTTGTCTCGTCCGTACCGGGATTCACTTTCGAAATGCCCTGGAACCACAACAACACGACAGCCCGTGAGATCATTGCTCGCGGTGTTAAATCCATTGACACCGCGGCGTTCTATCGAATGTCAGGGGTGACGAACATCGTTCTCTCCGAAAGTCTGTATTCCGTGACGAGCGGAAATGACAACGGCCCGTTCTATGTGTGCAGCTCCTTGGCAACGCTGTTTCCTTCCAATCTGAATCTGACCGTGAACGTCGGGCAGAGCGCCTTTCGGGAGATACCGCTCGACCACGACCTCGACTTTTCGGCCTCGACGTTCTCTTCCGTCGCCGCCAATTCCTTCTATAGCATCAAACTGGCAGAAAGCAAACGCATCATCCTTCCCGCCACCCTCATAACTCTTGGGAACAATGCGTTTCGCCAGCAGCAGAACGGCCGCACGTCCATCGTCCGCCTCCGCTTCCTCGGCGAAGCGCCGACATCCCTGGGGAGCGATTGCCTTACGCCGAGGAGTTCCGGTTACCACAACGTGCTCTACGTCGACGCGAAGAAGTGCCCGAGCTGGACGGCGAACGGATTCACGTCGGTCGAGGACGACCCGTCGCTGCTGTCCCAGTCCTCCTATCCGGGTCCGAAGACGCTCGGCAAGTCCACGCTCGGCGTGAACCAGTCCGGCTGGTGGAACTGGCTCGTGCAGGAGGACCTTCCGAAGGGCGACGCCTACTGGGAGACGATCGGGACGGACGGCAACGGCGTTGTCACGATCGAAAGCAAGGACGGCTACTGGACGCTGGAGCTCGTCCCGGACGGCGCCGGCGGCTACCTCGCCCGCTGCGTCTCCGCGACGAGCCCGGACGCGATGGCGCTGGACCTCGGCCAGATCGAGGATGACACGGACCTCCCTCTCGCGGGCCTGCTGCCCGGCGCGTTCGCGAACTGCGCGAAGCTCTCGTCCGTGAAGCTCCCCGCCGGCGCGGACGCCGTCGGCGCGCACGCGTTCAGCAACTGCACGGCTCTCGCGACGTGCGTCCTGTCCGGCACGTTCTCCTGGAACGACGTCGGCGCGGGCGCCTTCGAGGGGTGCGCCGCGCTTTCCAAACTCGGGCTTTCCTCGCAGACCGTGGCCGCCGGCGCGCTCGTCCTGCCCGCCGCCGCGACGTCGCTCCCGGAGGCGGTCTTCGCCGGTTGCGCGTCGCTGACCTCCTTCTCGGCGCCCGGCCTTTCGTCCGTTCCGGCCCGCGCATTCGACGGCTGCTCCTCCCTCGCGTCCGTCTCCTTCGCGTCCGACGTCGGGGCGCTCTCCTCCTACGGCGTTGCCGCCTTCCGCGGCACGGCGATCTCGCAGACGGTCGACTTCTCCGTCACCTCGATTGTCGCCATTCCCGATTCTCTGTTCGAGAACTGCACGCACGTCTCCCTCGTCAAGCTCCCCGCGACCGTGGCAAGCGTCGGCGCCGCCGCGTTCCGGAACCTCGCGCCCGGCGCAAACGTCTCCTTCGCGGGGACGCCGCCGGACTTCGGCTCGCTCGCGCTCCAGCCGCCGGCCGACGCCGCCGGCTCGCGCTACGTCGTCCGCGTCGAGTACGGGAACCTCGCCGCGTGGCAGGCGTCCGGTTACACGACGGCGACCGCCGCGATGAAGGAGGATTCCGACTACATCGGACCCTCGATGTTCGGCCGCACGACGCTGGGCACCGACGGAACGACGGGGAACTGGCTCTTCAGCCTCGATCCCGACCTCGTCTGGTGGATCAGCGGGAAGGGTTCCTACAAACGGCTCGACAACAGCCAGACGGTCGAGACGACCGTCGCGACGGACGGCGAGAACGAGGTCCACGTGTTCACGGCCAACAATGTCGTCTATCTCGCCCCCAAGCAGATTGCCCAGGACGGCGTCCTCGACATGACGACGCTGAACCAGGACACGGAGCTGATGCCGACGGTGCTGGCGTACCGTGCGTTCTACCAGGCGTCCGAAATTCAGGAGGTCATGCTCCCGGACAGTCTGGTATCGTTCGGAGAAAGCGTTTTCCAAGAGTGTCCGACGATCCGGGCCGTTGAAGCGGGCAAGGACTTCGCGTCGTTCGGCTCCTCCAATCCGTTCCGCGACGCCAACGCCTTCTCGACCTTCTGGAAGCGCGGGACGGAGCGCGTCGACGGCCTTGTCGCGATTCCGGAGGAAGTCACGGCGCTTCCCGCGTGCGCATTCTACAACTGCGATGGAGTAAAGGAAGTCGTCGCGCCCGGCGTCGTCTCCATCGGCCACTCCTGCTTCTTCGATGACGGCGCGCTGACCAACGCGGTCTTCTCGCCCGGTCTCCACACGGTCGCCGGAGGGGGGAGCGGCGTCTTCTACAAGTGCTGGGCGCTGCGGAACATCTCGCCTTCGAAGATGAAACTCGTGTCGACCGGAACCGATGCCTTCCGGGAATTGCGCCTCGACCACGGGCTCGATTTTTCCGGAGCGACGTTCACGAGTCTTCCGAACCGGACGCTCTACGACATCCACTGCTCCGGACCCGACGGGAAACCCCGTCCGATCACGTTGCCGCCGACGCTTCGGTCCGTCGGAACACAGGCCCTTTACGGCCAGGCCGCATGGAACCAGCTTTTCGTCTTTCTGGGCGACAAGCCGACATTCGGCGAAAACGCCATCAAGCCAGTCCAGCCCGGCGATGCCGGAAAGCGGTTCTTCATCGTGGCGGACGTTTCCCGCTACCCGGCGTGGGCGGCGACGGACTTCACGGAACTCTCCGCCGACGACAAGACCGCGCCGGACTATCCGGCCGTCTATCTCCACCGCGTGCCGGAGTATCCCGGCACCGAGGTCCTCGGATGGCTTTCCACCGGCGCCGGCGGCTACAAGAACTGGCTGATCCAGCTCAAGCACGCCGAGACGCTGATCCTTTTGCGGTAATCCCCCTCGGCGGCCGTGGCGGGGTGCGGTCCGCACCCCGCCACGGCCGCGTGCGAGTCGGCCTTGCGGCGGCTCGGGTTCCCCGCGCCGCGCGACTCCATGCATTTCCCGAATCGCTCTAGCGCGCGACGGAGAAGAAGGAAACGCGGCCGCCGTCCGCCGGCTTGGGCGGCTCGTCGAGCGTCGTGCGGACGCCCGCGGCGCGGACGTCCGCGAGGAAGGCGTCGGCCGCGGCGGCGTCCGGCGCGGTGCCGGAGGCGGAGAGCCCGGCGCGGGAGAGGTCCAGGTGCGACAGCAGCACGCCGTGGGCGGCGGCGGCGCGGAGGACGTCCGGCAGCGCGGGCGAGACGGAGGGCGCCAGCGGCGCGTCGTCGCGCCGTTCCGCGGCCGCGCGGCGCGCTTCGGCGACGGCGGCCGATCCCTTCGCGGAAACGTGTCGGCCGGCCAGTTCGTCGAGGGCGAAGGAGCGTTCTTCGAGGAGCGCGTCGCGTTCCGCGGCGGCGAGGCGCCAGTCGCGCAGGCCCGCGCCGGCGGCGACGGCGGAGCAGGCGAAAAACGCGGCGGCGGCGGCGGCGAGGCGGCGGC
>CADBEF010000112.1 GCA_902793555.1 uncultured bacterium
CGCCACGGCGCGCGCAGCCGCGAGAGCGCGGCGGCGGCGAGGGCGGGGAAGAGCGCGCACCAGGCCGAAAGCCCGGCCTCGCCGAGCAGGACGACGGGCCACGGGCCGCCGTTCCCGACGAGCGGGACGAACCACGTCAGCGCCGCGGCGAAGAACGCGAAGCCCCAGACGAACCCGAAGAGCGCGGCGCGGCGCGGCGCGAGGAGACGGGAGGCGAGGAAGAGGGGCACGGGCGCGAGCCACGCGGCGGCGGTCTGCCCGGCGAAGGGCGGGAACGCGGCGCGAAGCGCGAGGCCGCCCGCGGCGGCGGCGAATAACGGCAGAACCGTCCGTTTGACGTTCATGCGGCCGATTCTAGCACAACCGCCCCGCGCGCGGCAATCGCTTGCGGCGGGGCGGGAGGTATGCTAGACTCGGCGGCACGACAATCCTTCCGCTCCGATCCATCCATGCGCTACGCCTTCGTCTCCGACATCCACGGCAACCTGACCGCCTGGAACACGGTTCTCCAGGACATGTCCGTGCACCGCATCGACCGCATCGTGTGCCTCGGGGACGTCGTCGGCTACGGCCCGCAGCCGGCCGAATGCCTGCGGTCGGTCTATTCGCGCGTGCACGCCATGGTGCTGGGCAACCACGACGCCGTCGTGGGCGGCCGCATGAGCGCGTCGCACTTCAACGACCGCGCCCGCCGCGCGATCGAGTGGACGCAGGTGCAGCTCGGCGACAAGGCGCGCGCGCTGTTCGCCGACCTGCCGATGGTCCTCAAAGGCCACGGTTTCCGCTGCTCGCACGGCGATTTCACGGATCCGGCGCAGTTCCGCTACGTCTTCACGCCCGAGGAGGCGGCCGCCAACTTCGCCGCCGTCCCGGAGCAGCTGCTCTTCGTCGGCCACTCGCACGAGGCGGGTTTCTTCGTCACGGGCGAAAGCGGCGCCGTCTACAAGATCGCCCCGCAGGACTTCGCGCTCGAGGACGGCAAGCGCTACCTCGTGAACGTCGGCTCCGTCGGCTCCCCGCGGGACGGCGACCTGCGCGCCTGCTACGTGATCTACGACGAAGAGAAGAAGTCCGTCTGGTTCCACCGCGTCGCGTTCGACATGGAGGCGGTGCGCGCGGCGGTCCGCGCCGCGCCCGGGCTCGATCCGGAGGACGTGCAGATCCTGCGCTTCGCCGCGGCGCGCGAAACGGAGCCCGTCCGCGAGGCGCCCGACTTCGCGCCGGCCGCCGCCGAACGGGCGACCGGTTCGTCCGCCGCGGGCGACGTCGAAAAGAAGCTTGCGCAGTCCAACGCGCGCCTGCGCCGCGGCAACCGCCTCCTCGTGGCGGGGTGCGCGCTGCTGGCCGTCCTCGCGATCGGCGGCGCGGCCGCGGCCCTTTCGCTGCGCGGCCACGCGGCCGCCATCCCGGCACGCGAGGCCGAACCGCTCCAGAGCGCCGGGCGGCCGTCGGTTGACGGCAACCTGCTCCCGCTCGTCGCGCCCAGCTCGCTCGACCCCGTCGTGTGCGAGCCGTACCAGGTTCTCCTCTCCGACCGGCGTTCCCAGCGCCTCGAATTCGGCGGCCCCGGCAACGACCGGCACCCGCGGCTCGCGTCCGGTTCCGCCGCGGCCGGCCCGATGCGGTTCCGCTCGCCGCCCGTCCTGGTGGAGGAGGGCGAACGCTACGAGGCGATCGCGCGCGTGCGGCACGACGGGGAACTCCCCGGCTCGTTCCGCATGGAGCTCGTGTTCGACGACGGATCGGGCGTCGCGAAGCGGCTGCTCGAACGCGACTTCTCGAAAACCGTGGTGGGGCGGGCGGAAAAGGACCTGCCCGCCGCCATCCGCGCGTGCCCGCCGTCCGCCGGCTGGCTGACGGCGATCGGTTCCATGGAGAAGAAGGACAAGGGGCTGCCCTCGGCCGGTCTCCTGCGCGTCGAGCTGTCGGGCTCTTTCGCCGGCGCCGTCGACATCGGCGCCGTCTCCCTCCGCAAGCGGAAATAGGCGGGCCGGCCGGCTAGAGCTCCGGGACGATGGCGTGGACCGTCGGCTCGAGCTCTTCCATCTGTTCGCGGAGCGCCTTCATCGTGGCGGTCTCGTCGACGACGGCGAAGTCGTCCTTGCCGGGGACGGGAACGCGCATGCGGGGGGCGGGCTTGACGCGCCCGCTGTCGTCCCCGCCGGGCGTGAACGTGTCCGTCGGGGTCATGTGGGCGCTCTCCCATTGCTGCCACTTCGTGAGAATCGGCAGCCAGACCTTGTTGTCCTCGCGCTGCTCGGCGGCGAGCGTGCGGCCCTCGGCCAGGTACTGGCCGCGCTTCGGGTCGTCGTGCGTCTGGCTCCACTGGAGCTTCTTCTTGTTCTCGGAGACGCGCGACATCAATTCGTCGTGCTTCGCCTTGGCCGCCCGGTATTCCGCTTCGTAGGGGTTCTTGTGGTCGGCGGCGTACTTTTCGATCGCCTTTTCGGCGAGCTTTTCGTAGGCGGCCGTCCATTTGCCCTTGGCGGTGCAGTAGTCGACGAGCGCGTCGCGCTCCTTGCGCGGCAGGTCCTGGTAGGGCGCGTTGAGCAGCAGCAGGTCCGTGGCCTCGAACCAGATTTCGTCGTCCTGCCAGAGCCGCTTGACGGGGTGGAAGAACCGCGTCTTGCAGACCAGTTTCTTGCCGGCGTTCGCCGTTTCGATCGTTTCGACCACGGTGCCGCCCGGCAGGAAGCCGAGCTGGTTGCCGCGGGCGTCGTAGTAGAACGAATTGGTGATCACGATGCCCATCGGGAAGCCCGGGTCGTCGTTGAGCGCGCCGCGCGGGTCGGGCGGCAGCTCTTCCTCGACGTAGACGACGACCGTGCCGTCCTCCTGCGTCTCGGTGCGCGCGCCTTCGGGCAGCGGACCGCCGTTCGCGACGGCGTCCGCGGCGGCGACGGCTTCGACCGAAGCCGTTTCGTTCGTGGCGGCGCCCTTCTTGCGGTTCTTGAACATCTCGGAGACGGACGGCGCGTTGGCGGGCAGGCCCGCCGCGGCGAGCGCGTCCGACCCGGCCTCGCCGGCCTTGGCGAGCGCGCCGCCGATGATCTGGCCGGCCTTGCCGGCGTCGGCGATCTCGCCGGTCCCCTCGACCGCGACGGGACGCCCGAGCAGGAGCGAGGCGAGCTGCGCGTAGGCGCGCGGAGCGGCCTTCTTAAACGGCGGAAGGCCGAACCAGACGACGAGGAAGCCGACGACGCACAGGATCAGGAGCTTGACGAGGTAGCGGATCATGGCTGTTTTACGGTTCGAAGGTTCGAAAGTTCCAGGTTCGAAAGTTCCGGGGTGCTACCCGTTTCCGCCGAGCGCGGCGTCGAGCAGGGAGCCGAAGGAGCCGAGCCCGCTTGCGGCGGACGCGGCCTGGTTCTCGCGCAGGGCCCGCTTCACTTCGGCGCGCTCGCGCTCCGCGGCGGCTTCCGCCTCGAGGACGGACGGCAGCGTGAGCGAGATGCGGTCGCCGTCCACGCCCTTCACGACGACGTCGACGTCGCTCCCCTCGGGGAACTTCGCCTCCATCTTCGCGCGCTGGATCCCGCCGCGCTCGATGCCGGTCTCGCTCGCGTGCAGCAGGCCGGTCTTCGTCTCCGAGAGGCGCACGAACACGCCGAAGTCGCGGACGCTTTCGACGATGCCCTTGAGTTGCGCGCCGACGGCGATTTCGCCGGGCTTCAGGGCGTCCACGCGCTTGTCGACGAGCGAGAGCGAGATCTTGCGCGCGACCGGGTCGACCGATTCGACGCGGAGCTCCAGCTCGTCCCCGACCTTGACGACCTCGGAGGCGTCCACGATGTGGCGGCCGTTGCCGAGACGGGAAATCGGAATCAGCCCGTCCACGCCCGGGACCAGCTGGACGAACACGCCGAACGGCATGATCTTGGCGACCTTGCCGGTCACGCGGTCCCCTTCGGAGAGGCCCGCGGCGTAGTCCTGCCACGGGTCGGCCGAGAGGTCCTTGAGCGAGAAGGTGAAGCGGTCGTTCTCCCAGTCGATGCGGCGGATCTTGACGCTCACGGAATCGCCTTCGGAGAGCACGTCGGAGGGCTTCACGGAGCGGTCCCAGGAAATTTCGGAGTTGGGGACGAGCCCCTCCACGCCGCCGATGTCGACGAACGCGCCGAACGGCATCACCTTCGTGACGGTGCCGATGCGCGTGTCGCCCTCGAAGAGAGAGGCGCGGAGCGTGTCGCGGCGGGCGTCGCGTTCGCGCTCCTCGACGGCGCGGCGGCTCACGACGACCGTGCGCCCCTCCTCCGCGTATTCGGTCACGAGGAACGTCGTCGTCGTTCCGACGGGCGAAGGCGCGCCCTCGCGCGGGCGGAAGAGCGCGGTCTGCGAGAACGGGCAGAACGCGCGCGCGGCGCCGATCTTCACTTCGTAGCCGCCCTTGACCTCCTTCTCGAAGCGGCCTTCGACGGGGAGCTTGGCCAGGTAGGCGTCCTGGAGGGCGGCGCCCGACGCGCGGGCGGCCTCTTCGGCGGCGTCCGGCAGCGCGAAGCGAGCGACGCCGTCCTCGACGCCGACGTAGACGACGTCCACCGCGTCGCCGGGGGCGGGCGGCTCCTCGCCGAACTGCGCCAGGTCGACGACGCCGTTCATTTTCGCGGCGACGTCGAGCGTGACGGCCGCGGCGCCGACCGAGAGGACGGTCCCGCGGACCTTTTCGCCGGGGACGAACGAATCGCGCATGCCGGCGAGCTGCGCGTCGATGTCGCCCATCAGCGCCGCCATTTCGGCGGACCGTTGGTTGCGTTTGGAAACGAGCATGGGAAGGGGCGCGCTAGATGCGGAGCGGCATGATGACGTAGAGGAACGTGGTGTCGTCCTTGATCAGGCCGGGGCTCGTGGCGTTGTTCAGTTCGATCGTCACCTCGTCGCTCGTGAGGTTCTTGAGCGGCTCCATCATGAACTCGGGGTTGAAGACCGCGGTGATCGGCGCGCCGTCGTACTTGATCGTGACGGTGTCCGTCGCGTCCTCCACGTCGGTGGAGTTCACGGTGATCGTGAGCAGGTTGTTCTCGAAGGCGAGGCGCATCGCGTTCGTGGTCGGGGTCGTCGACACGTTGATGCGGCGCAGGACGGCGAGCAGCTCCTCGCGGTTCACCTTGATCTTGTTGTCGCAGTTCGAGAAGACGACGCGCTTGTAGTCCGGGTAGTTGCCGCCCATCAGCTTGGACGAAAGGAAGCGGTTGCCGAACTCGAAGACGACCTGCGCGCCGTCCTTGACCGAGATGCGGACGTCGTCCTCGTCGCCGAGGGAGCGCAGCAGCTCGGACACGGTGCGCGCGGGCAGCACGACGTCGCGCGCGTTGTCCGGCGGAAACTCGATTTCGCTCCAGAAGAGGGCGAGGCGGCGGCTGTCCGTCGCGACCGCGGTCGCCTTGCCGTCCGAGAACGAGAGCAGGACGCCCGTGAGGATCGGGCGCGAATCGTCCGTGGCCGCGGCGTAGGACGTCTTGCGGAGCATCTCCTTGAACGTCGCCTGCGGGAGCTTGAACGAGACGCCGTCGGCCTCGACGACCGGCGGGAAGTCCTTCGCGTCGATGCCCATGATCTTGCTGCGGTAGGAGCCGCACGTCATCCGGACGGCGTTCTCCTGTTTCGGGTCGGAGACGACTTCCACGATCTGGTTGGAGAGCACGCGGACGATCGAGACGAGGCGCTTGACGGGCAGCGTGACCGATCCTTCCTCGGCGATCTCGGCCTTGCACGTGAAGCGCGTGGTGAGGTCCAGGTCCGTCGTCGTGAACGTCAGGTCCTCGCCCTTCGCCTCGATGAGCACGTTCGAGAGGATCGGCATCGTCGCGTGGCTGCCCACGACGCTCTGCACGGAGTTGAGCGCTTCCAGGAAGTTGGATTGGTGGAGCTTGAATTTCATGGGGTTGTTTACATCTGGCTGTTGGTGTTTTTCTTTAAATCTGTATCATCCGTCGTGGCAGTAGGATCGCCGGACCGAGTCAAAACAAGATTCAACACGTTGGAAATCCATGAGTTGTCGTGTCGATAAACTGTCGGTTTTCGTGTTGTCTTTTCTGGAATTGCGCCGGGTTGTCCACACGGCCGGATTTGTTTTCGGGTTCGAATCGCTTGTCAACAGGCTTGTCGACAGGTTTCCTCACACCGTCCGCGGCGCGCCGGCCGTGCGATGGACGTTCGTCGCGCGCGTGGTCATAATCATGCCCGAAATCCCCCGTCCGTGTCAACGAAATTCTTGCGCGAAGGGGGTGGAATCTTTTTCCTTTGAACCGGAAGCGGTTTGTGGTACACTTGGTGCAACCCAGTGCGCGAGAAGGACCGGCGGCCGCCGGGCCCCGCGCGCCGCGAGCCCCTTTCAAACGTTCCCCCGGAGTCCCGACCGTGACATCCAACGACGATTACGTCCTCCAGCTCCTTCTCGAAAACGGCGTCGTCGCGCAATCCGTCGCCGACGCGGCGGCCGCGCGCGCGGCACAGGCCGGCGAATCGACGGTCGACGCGCTCCTGAAGGGCAACGACATCTCCGAAAACGACGTGCTCGGCACGATCGCGAACACGTTCGGCATGCAGTTCGTGGACATCTCCCAGGCGGAGATGGACGACGCGGTCCGCGCGCTGCTGCCCGGCGAGCTGGCGAAGAAGTTCAAGGTCGTCCCGCTCTACGAGCAGGACGGGACGCTCACCGTGGCGATGGCCGATCCTCTCAACTTCGAGACGCTCGACTCGCTCCGCTCCGTGCTCGGCAAGAACGTCGAGGGCGTCGTCGCCCCCGTCAAGCAGATCTACACGGCCCTCGGCATGCTCTATTCCGACCTGGACATGGGCGACGAGATGGCCAGCCTGCTGGGCATCATCGACTCGGACGAGCAGAAGAAGAAGGAGGAGGAGGGCGATCCGGACTCGATGGGCCTGGAGGACCAGCTCGGCGCTTCCCAGGCGGACGAGAAGGACGCCCCGATCGTCAAGCTCTGCGCGCAGATCATCATGCGCGCGTTCGTCGCCCGCGCGTCCGACATCCACCTCGAGCCGATGGAGCACCGCTTCCGCATCCGCTACCGCATCGACGGCGTGCTGCGCGAGCAGGAGGCGCCGCCCCGCCGCCTCCAAGGCGCGATCCTGCAGCGCTTCAAGCTCATGGCGAACATGAAGCTCTCCGAGCGCCGCATCCCGCAGGACGGCCGCATCCAGATCAAGGTCAAGGGCCGCGAGCTGGACCTCCGCGTGTCGACGGTCCCGACCGGCCACGGCGAGTCGATCGTCATGCGTATCCTCGACAAGCAGAACCTCTCGCTCGGCCTGCCCGAGCTCGGGTTCATGACGGACGACCAGCAGTTCTTCGAGAACCTGATCCAGCTGCCGGACGGCGTCATCCTCGTGACGGGCCCGACCGGCTCGGGCAAGACGACGACGCTCTACGCCTGCCTCGGCCAGATCAACAAGCCCGACCGCAAGATCATCACCGTCGAGGACCCGGTCGAATACCAGATGTCCGGCATCAACCACGCCGACATCGGCATGACGTTCGCGGCGGCGCTGCGCGCCATCCTCCGCCAGGCGCCGAACATCGTGATGATCGGCGAAATCCGCGACCTCGAGACCGCCGGCATCGCGACCGAAGCGGCCCTCACGGGCCACCTCGTGTTCTCGACGCTGCACACCAACGACGCGCCCTCCGCGATCACCCGTCTGCTGGACATGGGCGTGAAGAACTTCCTCGTCGCCTCCGCGCTGCGCGCCGTGATGGCGCAGCGCCTCGTCCGCTCCATCTGCCCGGACTGCCGCGAGGAATACGAGCCCGAGCTCAAGGAGATCACGGCCCTCGGCCTCGACCCGGCCCAGTACCAGGGGACGAAGATCTTCCGCGGCACCGGCTGCCAGCGCTGCAACCGCAGCGGCTACAAGGGGCGCAAGGGCCTTTTCGAAATCTTCAAGCTCGACGACGAGATCCAGCAGATGATCTTCGACAACCGCCCGGCCCGCGACCTGCGCGAACGCGCCCGCGAGACCGGCATGCGAACCCTCCGCGAGGACGGCGTCCGCAAGGTGCTCGCCGGCATCACCACCGTCGCGGAAGTCCTCCGCGTGACCATGGGCGACGAGAACTAATGCTGAATGCTGGATGTTGAATGCTGGATGGACCTTTCGCCCCTTTGACCACTTGACCGGAACCACGCCATGATCGACTACACGATGGAAGACCTCATGCAGGCCGCCTGCGACAACGGGGCTTCCGATATCCACATCGAAGTCGGCAACCCGCCGCTGCTGCGCGTCCACGGCGAGCTGGAGAAGCTCGACATGGAACCCCTCCAGCCGGAGGACACCGAGCAGCTCATGCGTTCGATCGCCACCGAGGCGCAGATCGACAGCGTCCAGAACAACGGCGGCTCCGACTTCGGCTACGCCTTCCAGGACCAGGCGCGCTTCCGCGTGAGCGTCTACAAGCAGAAGGGGATGATCGGCATCGTGCTGCGCCTGATCCCCAACAAGATGATCCCCTTCAACAAGATCGGCCTGCCGGAGGAGGTCACCGAGGTGCTCTACAAGCCGCGCGGGCTCATCCTCGTCACGGGTCCGACCGGCTCCGGCAAGACGACGACCCTGACGTCGATGCTCAACTTCATCAACGAGCAGCGCGCCTGCCACATCATCACGATCGAGGACCCGATCGAATTCTACCACACGCACAAGAAGTCCTCCGTCACGCAGCGCGAGATCGGCGCGGACGTGCCGAGCTTCGCCGAGGCCCTTCGCCGCGCGTTGCGCCAGGACCCGGACGTGATCCTCGTCGGCGAAATGCGCGACCTCGAAACGATGGAAGCCGCGATCACCGCGGCCGAAACCGGCCACCTCGTCTTCGCCACGCTGCACACCACCGGCGCCGCGTCGACGGTCGACCGCATCGTCGGCGCCTTCCCGACCGACCAGCAGGGCCAGATCCGCATGCAGCTCTCCGTCGGCCTCGTCGCCGTCATCTCGCAGCTCCTGATCCCGCGCATCGACAAGCCCGGCCGCGTCGCGGCGTTCGAGATCATGGTCAACACGCCGTCGATCGCATCGATGATCCGCGACGGCAACACGCACCGCATCAACTCCGACATCCAGACCGGCGCCAAGTACGGGATGCAGACGCTCGACTCGCACCTGCTCTCGCTCTACACGCACGGCATGATTTCCTACGAGGAATTCATCTCCAAGTCCCGCGATCCCGACACGCAGCTGGAAAAGATCAAGGAGATGCAGGGAGAATAGCCCATGTCAGACGACAGCAAGTACTCCATCGATCCCGTCCTCGAAATCCTCCACCAGACGGGGACGCTCGACGACGACGCGTGCGACGAGATCCTCGCCCAGAAGGAGGGCTCCGCCAAGGAAATCCGCGACATCGTCGTGGACGGCGGCTACATGACCGAGGACGACCTCCTGGGCGCCATCGCCGCCAACAACGGAACCGAAGTCGTGGCCCTCGCCGGCGTCGACCTCTCCACCGACGCGCTCAAGTGCGTCCAGGGCTCCGTGGCGCGCATGTACGGTGTCGTGCCGATCGAATTCGACGGAACGACCGTCACGCTCGCCACCTACACGATCCCCTCGCCCGTCGTCTCCGACGAACTCGGCTTCGTCCTCGGCAAGGAAATCCGGTTCGTCCTCGCCCGCAAGGAGGAGGTGCTCGACTGCATCTCCCGCTACTACGGCGCGCAGGACTCCACGGTCGACAACTACCTCTCGCTGACCGAATTCGAAACCGGCGCGGCCGCCGGCATCGGCGACGAGGAGATGGACGAGAAGGCCCTCACCGAGGCCGCCAACTCCACGCCCGTCATCCGCCTCGTGCAGCTCGTCCTGCACCAGGCCGTCCAGGCGCGCGCGTCCGACATCCACTTCGAGCCCTTCGAGAAGGAGTTCCACATCCGCTACCGCGTCGACGGCGCGCTCTACGAGATGACCCCGCCCCCGAAGTCGCTCGCCACGCCCGTCATCTCCCGCATCAAGGTCATGTCGGGCCTCAACATCGCCGAGCGCCGACTCCCGCAGGACGGCCGCATCCAGCTGCCCGTCGGCAACCGCATCATCGACCTCCGCGTCTCCTGCCTGCCCACGCAGTTCGGCGAATCGGTGGTGCTCCGCGTGCTCGACCGCTCCGTCGTGTCGCTCGACCTGGAGAACCTCGGCATGCCCGAGGACGTCTACAACGGCATCGGCGAGGACATCGAGAAGCCCAACGGCATCATCATCGTCACGGGCCCGACCGGCTCCGGCAAGACCACGACGCTCTATTCCTGCCTGCGCCGCATCAACAAGGAGGGGACCAAGATCCTCACCGCCGAGGAACCGGTCGAATACGACATCGACGGCCTCGTGCAGGTGCCGATCAACCCGATCCAGGGCAACACGTTCCCGCTCGTGCTGCGCGCCTTCCTCCGCCAGGACCCGGACGTCATCATGGTCGGCGAAATCCGCGACCTCGAGACGGCGCAGATCGCGGTCCAGGCGTCCCTCACGGGCCACCTGGTGTTCTCGACCCTGCACACCAACGACGCCGCCGGCGCGGTGACGCGTCTCGTCGACATGGACGTGGCGCCGTACCTGATCGCCTCCACGCTCAACGCCGTGCTCGGCCAACGACTCGTCCGCAAGGTCTGCAAGAACTGCGCCACGAGCTACGATCCGACGCCCGAGACGCTCAAGCGCCTCGGCCTCACGGAGGACCAGGTCGCGGGCAACAAGTTCTGGTTCGGCGCGGGCTGCGACGTGTGCAACAAGTCCGGCTACAAGGGGCGGAAGGGCCTCTACGAGCACCTGCTCGTCACGGACCCGATCCGCGTCATGATCACCGAGAAGAAGCCCACGCTCGCCATCCGCGAGAAGGCGCGCGAGCTCGGCATGCGGACGATGCGCGAGGACGGCATCCGCAACATCCTCGACGGCTCGACGACCGTCGACGAAGTGCTCCGCTACACGTGATTGCGCCGGCGCCGGCGCACCGCGGCGCCCGATCCCCTTGAGCAAGAACCCCTCCGCCTGCCTCGTCCTCGGTCCCGACGCGTATCTCGTCGAGCGGGAAGCCGACGAAATCGTCCGGTCCGTCCTGCCGGACTACAAGAAGGGCGACTTCGGCCTCGAAATCGTGAACGGGCTCGTCGACCGCGTGGACGACGCGCTCGCGGCGCTCGCCGCCGTGCGGCAGGCGATGCTGCAGACGAGCTTCTTCGCCGAAGACAAGGTCGTGTGGCTCCGCAACGTCTCGTTCTGCGGGACGGACCGCACGTCGAAGTCCGAAGCCGTCCGCGACGCCGTCGAGGCGTTCCGGACGGAGTTGCGCGAAAAGGGCCTTCCCGACGGCGTCTCGCTTCTCGTCACGGGCACGGCGATCGCGAAAAACTCCGCTCTCGCCAACACGTTCAAGGCGATGGCCAAGGACGGGACCGCCCGGGTCGTCGAGTGCGCCGGCGGCAGCGCCGAAGCCGCGCTCAAGATCCTCCAGAAGACGCTTGCCGCGCAAGGGCGGACGATGGGCGCGGACGCCATGCGCGCGCTCGTGGACCGCGTCGGCACGGACGGCCTCACGCTCGTTTCCGAATGCGAAAAGCTCTTCGCCTACACGGGCGGCAAGGAGCCGACGGTCGAGGACGTGCTCTCGATCTGCACGTTCCACGGCGCGGACGTGCCGTGGGACTTCGCGGACGCCTTCGGCGCGCGCGACCTGCCCGCCGCGCGCGCTGCGCTGCGCAACCTGCTTTCGCAGAAGGTCGACGCGATCTTCCTGCTGATCGTGCTGGAAAACCGCCTCAACGAAATCGCGCTGCTGGCCGACGCCCGCGAGCGCGGCCTGCTCGCCGGGCAGAACTGGTCGCCCGCGCTCGACGGCGAAGACCGCGAGGCGGTGCGCGACCTGGGCAAGCTCGACGTCCTCGCGCGTCCCGGCTTCATGAAGGCGCGCATCGTCTCGCAGGCGTCCAAGTGGACGCGCGCGCAGACGGTCCGCGCGCGGCTCGCCGTCATGCGCGCCCACGAAAACGCCGTCACCGTGTCGCTGAACCCGGCCACGCTCCTCGAACTGGCCCTCGCCGAAGCCCTCGCGTGAACGGCGCGGCCCGGCCGCCGGCGCGGCCGGCGGCGGAACGGGCGGAGGGCGGCGGCCGCGGCTACAGGAAGTTCAGCCAGCGGACGAGGCAGAAGACGACGAGCAGGACGCCGTTCGTGCCGTAGTAGGGGCGGTCTTCCTTGCGCAGGACCGCGACGGCCCAGAGCGCGAGCGCGAGCACGAACGCGCCGAGGGCCAGCTTCGGGGCGTCGACGCCCGTCGCCTTTTCGACCTTGGCGCGCATGTCCGTCCGGAAGTCCCCGAGAAACGCCTTTTCCGGCGCGCGGGCTTCGACCGTCTCGCCGCTGCCGAGGGCGGCGCGTTCGGCGGCGCGGTCGCGTTGGCGGTCGTCCATGTTCGCGACGACGCCCTTGGCTTCGCGGACGACGAGAAACTGCAGCGCGAGCGCGAGCAGGAAGGCGACGAAGGAGAGGTGGCAGAAGATTCTCATGGCGTGTTTTTTTTGTCCTGTTGTTCCGTTGTTCCGGGCGGGGTTTTCGAAGGGGTTTTCGCGGCTTCGGGTTCGACGGGATCGAGGACCCACCGCTTGTTGTACCAGAACCACTGTTCGGGCGTCTTCCGGATCGCCGCGTCGAAGAGACCGGCCGCCTCGACGGTCATGCGCAGCTCCTCCGCGTCGCACGAAGCGGAACGGTCCGGCCAGATGGCCGGGAACAGTTCGATGGCGAAGCGACGCCACGAAACGCGGCGGATGACCACCGGAACGACGGGCGCGCCGGTCTGGAAGGCCAGTTTCCCCATTCCGCGGGCGAGATTGGCCGTTCCGCCGAGGAACGGAACCGGGAGCGCCGGCGTGCGCGAACGGCTGTCCGGCAGGATCGCGAACACTTCGCCGCGGCGGATGCGGCGGAGCATTTCGATGTAGGTCCGACCGCCGGCTTCGCCGCGCTCCAGCACGGCCATGCCGCGGCCTTCGCGGAGGCGGTTGATGTAGCGGTTCGTCCACGGGTTGCGCTGCTTGCCGGCCACGCTGAAGATCGGAATGCCCCAGAGGAAGACGGCCGAACCGGCCAGATCCCAGTTGCCGCAGTGGGGCAACGCGAGGATCGCGCCCGTCCCGCCCGCCTTTTCGAGAACGCCCCGGATGTGGGCGACCACGCCGGGCAGGTCCTCGACGAGCCGCGCGGCCTTCCGCTTCGTCAAGGAGCGGATCCGGAACATGTCGACCGCGTTGAAGGCGACGTTGCGGAACGAAATCCAGGCCGCCGCGGCGACCTCGCGGTCCGTCATGCCGCCGCCCATGACGAGGCGGATGCGGCGCTTCGCCTCGTTGCGGCGCGACCGCATCAGCGCGTAGCCGGCGCGGGCGATAACCCAGGCCACGCACTGGGCCGCCGCGAGCGGCATCGCCCGGAACAACAGCCCGAGCGAAGCGACGGCGGCGTATTCGAGGCGGTACCGGACGGCACGGGCGGGCGGAAGGGCCATGGTCACGACGCCTTCCAGAGCGATTCGATGTCGTAGTAGCGGCGGGCGTCCGGCAGGAAGAGGTGGACCATGAGGTCCGAATAGTCCAGGACGATCCACGCGCTCTCGGCGTCGCCCGACACGCGTGCGTGCGCGCCCTTCTGCGCCATCGCGCGTTCGACGGCCACCGCGAGGGCCCGCAGGTGCGGCGCGCTCGTTGCGGACGCGACGACCGTCGCGTCCGTGATGCTCGACCGGCCGCGGACGTCGTACGCGACGACGTCTTCCGCCTTCTTTTCTTCCAGCGCCCGCCGGACGGTTTCGGATTCTTCTTCGGTAGTCATGGAATGCAAACGGATTATACCCGCTTCCCGCGCCGGAATCCAGCGAAATCCGCTCCGCGGGGGAAAGAAGCGGGCCGCCCCGGAAGGGACGGCCCGCGGAAACTGGCGGGAAGGACGGGGATCGAACCCGCAACCACCGGATCGACAGTCCGGAGCGCTAACCAATTGCGCCACCTCCCCGCGGAGGTTTTCCCCGACCGGCCGGGCGAGCCCGTGGGGTCGAAGACGGGGCGGAGACTAGCAAACCGCCGCCGCCGTGTCAACCGCTTTTTTTCGCGTGCGTCCGGCCGTGCCAAATGCCGATTGCAGGCCGTCGCGCGGGTGTGATAGACTGGACCCCATGAACGACACGAACACCGCCGGCGGCGAGCCGGTCCGTTTCTCCTTCGACTCCCACGTGACGACGCGCGTGGAGCGCTCGTTCGCCGAGCGCGACCTCGACTGCGATTTCTCCAAGTTCGAATGGGGCGGCCGCAAGTGGCGCGCGCAGTGGATCCGCGCCGCGGGCGACGGGGGCGCGAAGCCCGGCGTCTGGGCGTTCCGCCGCCTCTTCCGCCTCGACGAGCCCGCCGAGATCGTCCTGCAGGTCACGGCCGACCAGCGCTACGACCTGTGGGTCGACGGCCTCGGGGCCGGCTCCGGCAGCGAGCGCGGCCTGCACAACAGCTGGTTCTACGAAACCTACACGGTGCGCCTGCAGCCCGGCGATCACGTGATCGCCGCGCGCGTCTGGTGGACGGGCCGCGGCACGTCGCTCCAGCACGCCGGCCACGCGACGGCCGACCGCCCCGGCTTCCTCCTGCACGCGTCCGCGCCGTTCGACGAGCTCCTCGACACCGGCCCGGACACGTGGGAGGCGCGTCCGCTCGCGGGCTATTCGTTCTACAACCCCTACGACCAGGTCCAGGGCGCCTACCTCGCCGTCGGCGCGCGCACGCGCCTCGACGGCCGCGTCGACGACTTCAGCTCCGAGAGCGGCGAAGACAGCTACATGACCGGCGAAGGCGAAGGCTGGGCGCCCGCCGTCGCGAACGGATTGAAGACGAGCTTCCGCGCGGCGCCGAACGCCATCGACGACTGGCACAACCTCACGCCCGGTACGCTCCCGCCGATGCGGGAGTCGTGTCGGGGGTTCGGGACCGTCCGCTTCGCGGCGCCGGTGCCGGCGGACAAGGCGGGCGAGCCGGGCGGCGACCTCGCCGACTTCGGCCGCGAGCCGGTGCGCGAAAGCGCGTCCGAGCCCGCGCTCGCGGCGGCGTGGCAGCGCACGATCGGGGCCGATGAGGCGGACGACCGGGCGGTCGTCGTGCCGGCGCATTCGGCGCAGCGCGTGATCATCGACCTGCAGCAATACGTTTGCGCGTTTCCGGAGGTCGTCGTCCGCGGCGGCCGCGGGGCGGACGTCTCGATCCGCTGGGCCGAGGCACTCCTCAAGGGGACGACCGGCACCGAGAAGGGACCGCGCGACGAGATCGACGGCAAATACTTCCAGGGCCTCGCGGACGCGTTCGTCGCGCCGGGCGGGGACGATCCGTGGACCTTCGAGCCGCTGTGGTTCGAGGCGGGCCGGTTCGTCGAGATCGTCGTCCGAACCGCGGACGAGCGGCTCGCGGTCCTTTCGTTCTCGCTGCGCGAGACGGGCTATCCGATCGACTGGGCGTACCGCTTCGAGTCGAGCGACGTGCGCTGGGGCGGCGCGCTCCGCATCATGGAGCGCACGCTCCAGATGTGCTCGCACGAAAGCTACTTCGACTGCCCCTACTACGAGCAGCTCATGTACGGCGGCGACTCGCGCCTGGAGATGCTCGCGACCTACGCGACGACGCGCGACGACCGCCTCCCGCGCAAGGCGATGACGGTGCTCGACCGCACGCGCTCCGAGGCGGGGCTCACGCAGTCGCGCCAGTCGCCCGACGAGCCGCAGGTCATCCCGCCCTACGCGCTGCACTTCGTCCAGATGGTCGCCGACTACATGCTCTGGCGCGGCGACAGGGCGTTCGTCCGCAAGCGCCTCGCCGGCGTCCGCGCCGTGCTGGACGCCTGGTGCGGGCACGTCGGGGACGACGGCCTCGCCCGCAACCCGCGCGGGTGGAACTTCGTCGACTGGAACTATTCGTGGTACGGCGGCATGGCGCCGAACGGCGACATCGGCTGCGCGAGCCCCGTCAACAACCTGCACCTCGCGTGGGCGCTGCGCATGGCGGCGTCGGTCGAGGACTGGGCCGGCGACCCGGAGCGCGCGGCGTGGGACCGCCGCCAGGCCGAGCGCATCGGCCGCGCGGTCGTCGCGGCCTACTGGGACGACGCGCGCAACCTCTTCGCGGAGAATCCCGAGCACACGAAGTTCATCGAGCACACGCAGTGCATGGCCG
>CADBEF010000113.1 GCA_902793555.1 uncultured bacterium
CGGCGGGGCGGCCGGCGGCGAAGGCGTCCGCGAGGCGGCCGGCCGCGGCGGCCAGCGCCGGCGCGTGCGCGGCGAGGGCGTCGAGGAAGGTCGCGGCGCGCCAGACGAACATGCCGCTGTTCCAGACGAAGCGGCCGGAGGCGACGTAGGTGGCGGCGGCCCCGAGGTTCGGCTTCTCGACGAAGCGTTTCACCTTGCGGAACCCGCGCGGCAGGCCGGCGCCGGCGCAGGGACCGCCGAGTTCGACGTAGCCGTATCCGGTGGCGGGGTGCGTGGGGTGGATGCCGATCAGGGCGAGGACGGGGCGTCGCGCGGCGAACGCGGCGGCGTCCGCGAGGACGCGGCGGAAGCCCGCGGCGTCCGCAATCAGGTGGTCGGCCGTGAGGATCGCCATCGTGGCGTCCGGCCCGCCGTGCGCGCGGACCCAGGCGGTCGCGGTGGCGCAGGCGGCGGCGGTGTCGCGAGCGACGGGTTCGCCGACGATCTGCGCGGGCGGGAGGGCGGGGAGGGCGCGGCGCGTGGCGGCGACGAGGTCGCGCGAGGTGACGACGAGGACTCGCTCCGGCGGGACGAGCCCGCGCAGGCGGTCCACGGCGTGTGCGATGAGCGGCTTGCCGCCGAACAGGTCGACGAACTGCTTGGGGCTCGCGGCGCGGCCGACGGGCCAGAAGCGTTCGCCGCGGCCGCCGGCCATGACGACGGCGTAGAAAGGCGGGGCGGGGGAGCGTCTCGAGGGGCGGGGGTCAGTCTTCTTCATCGGCAGGTCCGTCCGCGGACGGGACGGCTTCTTCGTCTTCCTCCCAGAAATCGCCCGGGAGGAGTTCGGGATCGGGGGCGGCGATTTCGTCGTCCCTGTGGATCATCAGGTAGTTCGCGGCGGCGGCGGCGATCTTGGCGAAGATCGGGGCCGCGACGTTGCCGCCGGCGTGGAGGCGCAGCGGGTTGCGTTCGGTCTTGCGGGGGCGCTTGACGGTGACGAGGATCGCCAGCACGGGGTCGCGGGCCGGGAAGAAGCCGCAGAAGGAGGCGCAATACTCGCGGTCGAGGTATCGCCCGTTCTCGACGAGCTGCGCGGTGCCGGTCTTGCCGGCGACTTCGTAGCCGGCGACCGCGCCGCGGCGCGCGGTGCCGCCTTCCCTGGTGACGTGGGCGAGCATGAACGCCATGTCGCGCGCGGTGCGGGCGCCGACCGGGCGGCCGATTTCCTCGGGTTCGTGGGACCAGACGGTCTCGCCGGAAGGCGAGACGATTTCCTTGACGACCGACGGCTTGAGCAGGCGGCCTCCGTTGGCGAGGCAGGCGTAGGCGTTCACGAGCTGGATGCCGGTGACGGCGACGCCCTGGCCGATCGCGACCCGGATGCCCTGCAGGTCGGACCACTTGCGGGCGGGCACGAGCAGGCCCGTTCCCTCCTCGCGCAGCTGGATCCCCGTCCGCGCGCCGAACCCGAACGCGCGGAGCCAGCGTTCCGAGCGGGTCTTGCCGAGCAGCATCGCCAGGCGCGAGGCGCCGCGGTTCGACGAGAACTTGATCATCTCCGTGAGCGTGATCCGGTCCGGCATGCCCTTGTGGTCGTTGAGGCGGCGGCCGCAGTAGAGCGTGTCGGAGACGTCGAGGACGGAGTTGGTCGCGACGAGCCCTTCCTGCAGCGCGGCGGCGGCGAAGAAGGGCTTCATGACGGAACCCGGCTCGAACGCCTGGAAGACCGCGGAGTTCCAGAGGCGCGGCGAGTTCTCGAGCGCGAGCTTGAAGTAGTCCTCCGGCTCGAAGTCGGGGCGCGAGGCCATCGCGAGGATCTCGCCCGTCGCGACGTCCTCGACGATCGCCCACGCGGCGTCGGGCGCGAACTGGTCCATCGCGTCGTCCATCGCCTCGGAAACGATGCGCTGGAGCGTCTGGTCGATCGTGAGCACGACCGCGCAGCCGTCCACGGGAGCCGTCCGCTCGATGCGGCGGCCGCGCAGTTCGCGGCCGCCGGCCGTGCGTTCGCCGACGATGCGGCCTTCGCAGCCGCGCAACTCCTCGTCGAAGCGGCGCTCGAGGCCCGACTGGGCCTCGCCGCTTCCGTTCACGACGCCGAGCAGGTGCGCGAAGTCGCGCCCGCCGAGGTATTCGCGGCGCGTGAGGTTGTCGACGGTGATGCAGGCGTGCAGATAGCGGTCCCGGTTGACGGCGCGGAACACGTCGCGCTCTTCCGTGATCCCGAGCGGTTTGTTGCGGGGCCTCTTGTTGCCGAGAGCGTCGACGAACGTCGCGCGCAGCTTCTCGGGCGGGCAGACGCCGAACGAGAGCAGGTTCGTGTAGACGTGGGCGAGGACGTTCGTCTTGGCGGGGCGCCAGAGTTCGTCGAGCGCGACGGCGTCGAGGGAAAGCTTCCACCGCGGGACGGTGACGGAGAGCGGCGCGCCGTTGCGGTCGAAAATCGGGCCCCGAAGCGCGGGCAACGTGCGCTCGTAGCGGTTGATGTCGTAGACCTTGTCCGCGTCGGGGCGCAGCTGGACGAGCACGAGCTTGCGCCCCACATGGAGGAACACGAGGCACAGGAACGCGAAAACGAGCGCGAGGCGGCGCCGCTCGCGCGCGAAGGGCCAGCACGCGGCGCGCACGATTGCCCCGCGCGCGCGGGCGAGGATGTGTTTCGGAGCCGCCATGGCGCGCGGAGGATGCGTCCGGACGGGTTTCCGCTAGAAGTTCGCCGCGACGGCGGTCGGCGCGTGGAGGTCGGCCGGACCGGCCGGGCGCCGGAAGCCGCCCATCGCGATGCGGCGGCCGTGCGGCGTGGCCGACATCGCGATTCCGTTGTTGCGCAGGGTCCTGAGCAGGTTGCCCTGCGACTTCATGCGGTTCCAGGCGAGCGTCTCGCGGTACAGGTCCTGTTCCAGCGCCTCCTGGCGCTGTTCGGCGCGCGAGATGTCCTCGTAGATCGAATCGACGGACTGGTGCAGCGCCGCGAACGCGACGCCGATCACCGCCAGGAACGCGAAGACGCCGGCTGCTTTTGTCGGGACGGCCCACGTGTGCTGGGTTTCGGTCCACAGGCGGTTGGTCTTGCGGGAGACGCGGCGTTTGTGCTTCTGGTTGTAGGCCATGGCGGGAGTCCTCGGAAGAGTGGAAAAACGGAAGTGGGGAAGGGGAGATTGTCTGAAAACCGGAAGGTCAATCCGACATCCGGCATTCGCCATTTGCCGCCGGCAGGCGGCGGACGGCGCGGAGCTTGGCGGAACGGGCGCGGGGATTGGCCGCGCATTCGGCGGGAGAAGGGACGGCCGGGCGGCGCGAGAGGCGGCGGACCGCGGGGAGCCGCCCTTCCCATCGCGAACCGCCCTGCTGGAGCGCCACGTCGCGCCCTTCGTGCGCCGCGAAGGCGCGCTTGACGATGCGGTCCTCGAGCGAGTGGAACGTGATGACCGCGAGGCGGCCGTCCTCCGCCAGAATGCCGAGCGCGGCTTCGAGCGCGGCTTCGACTTGCTCGAGCTCGCCGTTCACCGCGATGCGCAGCGCCTGGAACGTCCGCGTGGCGGGGTGGCGCGCGGCGCCGCGGCGGCCGCCCGCCGCCTTCTCGACGACCGCCGCGAGGCGCGCGGTCGAGTCGATTCGGGATTTGGCGTGTTCGTCCAGGATCGCGCGGGCGATCCGCGCCGCGGCCGGTTCCTCGCCGAAGTCGCGGAGAATCTGCGCGAGCGCGCGCCAGTCGCCGCCGAACGAATCGAGCAGCTCCGCCGCGGTGCGGCCGCGGGACCGGTCCATCCGCATGTCGAGCGGGCCGTCCGCGCGGAAGGAGAAGCCGCGCTCCGGTTCGTCGAGCTGGAAGGAGGACACGCCGAGGTCAAGCAGCACGCCGTCCGCCGGCGCGAAGCCGCGCTCGCGGGCGACCTCCCCGAGCCGGGCGAAGTCCGAATGCACGGCTTCGAAGCGGCCGCCGAACGGGGCGAGGCGTTCGCGGCAGCGCGTGATCGCGTCTTCGTCCCGGTCCAGGCCGAGCAGACGGCCGTCCGGCCCGCAGGCGCGCAGGAGCGCTTCCGCGTGGCCGCCGCCGCCGAGCGTCCCGTCGACATAGCTCCGCCCGGGGCGCGGATCGAGAGCCTCCAGGGTTTCGCTGAGCAGGACGGGGACGTGCATCGGAGTGAAGAGTGAGAAATGGGGGCGGCTAGAATCCCATGGATTGCGCTTCCGCGGCGAGCTGTTCGAGCAGGTCGGCTTCGGAGCCGTCGACCTTCGGGCGGTTGGCGAGCGACCAGACCTCGAAGTGGTAGCCGGTGCCGATGAGCACGAGGTCGGAGTCGATGCCGGCGTAGGCGAGGAGCGAATCCTTCGGGCGGATGCGGTTCTGCGTGTCGACCGAAAGGCAGCTGACCAGTTCGCCGATGCGGCTCGTGAAGCGCGCCTTGACGGAGTCGGAGAGCGCGGCGTTGCGGAAGCCCTCCATGCGCTTGTCGAATTCGGCGGGGCAGAACACGTCCAGGCAGCGCGCGCGCGAAAGAGAGGGCATGACGTACACCTGCGGGGGACGCCCCATGCGCTCGTACCAGTCCGTCGGGATCGTGAAGCGGCGCTTCGGATCCAGACGATGGTCCGCACGCCCGAGAATCGGCTGGATCTCGGGCTTTTCGCGAACCTCCGCGACGGGTTCCGGTTGGGGTGATTTTGACATTTCGTGCCTTTCAGTGACATTATCCTACATCTTCTCCCACCAAAATGCAAGTGAAATTTTTCGGCGGCGACTTGCCAACGTCAACCGCCTGGTCGCCGGAGCAAGCGCGTCTTCTCGTGTCGACAAGGCAAACGCGCCCCCGGCGTTCGGGCCGGGGGCGCGTTTGCCTTGTCGGGTTGCCGCACGAGCGGCAAAGCCTCAAGCGCAGGAGGCGGAAAACGGGCGCGTGCTACGCGGATCAGGACTTGGAAAGACGTTGGCCGTCCTTGGTGTCCTTCACGGTCCAGCCGAGCGCGGCAATGGCGTCGCGGAGGCGGTCGGACTCGGCCCAGTTTTTCGCCTGGCGTGCGGCCGCGCGCTGGTCGAGGAGCGACTGCACCTGCGCGGGAATCGCGGCGGCGGGGCGGGCGAGGACGCCCAGGACCGTGTCCATCTTCTTGAGCGCGGCGAGCGCCGCGGCGGCGCCGGCGGCGTCGAGCGAGCCGGCCTGCGCGAGGCGGTTGCCCTCGTTCACGAGCGCGAAGACCGCGGCGAAGGCAAGCGGGGAGTTGAGGTCGTCCGCGAGGGCGGCGGCGAAGGCGGCGAGGTGCTTGTCCGGCCAGGACGGAGCCTGGCCGTCAGGACTCCCGGCTGCGCCGGACGGAGCCTGGCCGCCAGGACTCCCGGCCGCGCCGCCGCATTGTGCATTGTGCATTGCGCATTGTGCATTGCCCGCCAGGCCCTCCATGCGCACCGTGAATTCGTCGATGCGGGCGAGGGCGGTGCGGGCGGCGGCGAGGGCGTCGAAGGCGAAGTTGAGCGGCTGGCGGTAGTGGCCGCCGAGGAGCACGTAGCGGATCTCGCGGCCGGTGTAGCCCTTGGCGAGGAGGTCGCGCAGCGTGAAGAAGTTGCCGGCGCTCTTCGACATCTTCTCGCCGTTCACGCGCAGGTGCGCGCAATGCATCCAGAGCTTCACGAAGGGCTTGCCGGTGGCGCACTCGGCCTGGGCGATCTCGTTCTCGTGGTGCGGGAAGAGGTTGTCGATGCCGCCGGTGTGGATGTCGAAGGTTTCGCCGAGGTACTTGGCGCTCATCGCGGAGCACTCGATGTGCCAGCCGGGGCGGCCGGGGCCCCAGGGGGAGTCCCACTTCACGTCGCCGTCGTTCTCGTCCCACGCCTTCCAGAGCGCGAAGTCGCCGACGTCGTCCTTGGCGTATTCGTCGTTGGAGATGCGGACCGAGGCGCGCATGCCGGAGCGGTCCAGGTGCGCGAGCTTGCCGTAGTCGGGATCTTTTGCGACGGAGAAGTAGACCGACTTGTCGGGCGCCTGGTAGGCGTAACCCTTCTCGAAGAGCTTTCCGACGAGCGCGATCATTTCCGCGACGTGGTCGGTCGCGGCGGGGTAGACCGTGGCGCGCTCGATGCCGAGGGTGTCGACGTCCTCGAAGAACGCCTTCTTGTAGGTCGCGGTGTAGTCGCGCAGCGGGACGCCCGCGGCGCGCGAGCCGCGGATCGTCTTGTCGTCCACGTCCGTGAGGTTCATGACGTGGGTGACCTTCAGCCCCGCGAACTCGAGCGTGCGGCGCAACAGGTCCTCGAACATGTAGGCGCGGAAGTTGCCGATGTGCGCGAAATTGTAGACCGTCGGGCCGCAGGTGTACATGCGGACCGTGCCGGGGACGAGCGGCTGCAGGGGTTCGACGCGGCGGGTGAGCGAATTGTAGAAGGAGAGGTCCATGGTTAGTCCTTTTCGAGCAGGGCGACGGCCTGCGCGGCGATGGCCTCGCGCGCGCCGATCGGGCCGAGCTTCTCCATCGTGGTGGCCTTGAGGGAGACGCAGTCGGCGGGGAGGCCGAGGCCTTCGGCCATGCGCGCGCGCATCTCGGCGGAGCGCGGCGCGATCTTGGGCGCCTCGGCGAGGATCGTGACGTCGACGTTCGCGACGCGCCAGCCGGCGGCGGCGACGCGGCGCGCGACCTCGCGGAGCAGGTCCATCGAATCGGCGCCCTCCCACGCGGGGTCGGTGTCCGGGAAGAGGTGCCCGATGTCGCCAAGCGCGGCGGCGCCCAGAAGCGCGTCCATGAGCGCGTGCAGCGGCGCGTCGGCGTCCGAGTGGCCGAGCAGGCCGACCGGCGAATCGAACGTGCAGCCGCACAGCACGAGCCGACGCCCGGGGACGAGGCGGTGGATGTCGAAGCCGAACCCGACGTGCTGCATGGCGCTAGGCGTTCATGTCGCGCAGGAAGAGCACGAGCAGTCCGACGCCCGCGCCTACAAGGAGGCCTGCCATCAGCTCGCCGCAGGTAAGCAGTCCTTCGAGATACATCTGAGTGATGACTACCGAAGCGGCACAGTTAGGGATGAGTCCTATAACACCGGTCAGTATGGTTGAAAGCAGCGGCACGGCGCTCAGACTCACGCGCAGATGCACGGCGAGGAGCGCCGTCCAGAACAGCAGCGTGATCGCCTGCACCGCCCCGAACAGATACCACCCTGCATGGGCAAGGAACGTGCTTTCCCGCAGCAGCCAGAGCGCTGCAAGCCCGGCAGCCGTGACCGGAAGATTGTGCGCACCAGTCTGATCGGAATTTTTGCCAACATTTTTCTGGCCGGATTCAAGGCCGTGGTGGGCGTTCTGGTGCTCTCCATCGCCATCACCCTGGATGCCGTGAACAACCTGTCCGACGCAGGCTCTTCCGTGATCACGATCGTCGGAACCAAGCTGGCCGGGCGCCCCGCGGACCGAGAGCATCCGTTCGGACACGGGCGGACCGAATACCTCAGCGCCATGGTCATTGCGCTGATCGTGCTCTATGCCGGCATTACATCGCTCACGGAATCGGTCAAGAAGATCATTCATCCGGTGACACCGTCCTACACTGCGGCTGCGCTGATCATCGTTGCGTCGGCGGTCGTGGTTAAGATTGTGCTCGGGCGCTATGTAAAGGCGGTGGGGAAATCCGTCTCCTCGGATTCACTGGTCAATTCCGGCCAGGATGCCATGATGGACGCCGTGATTTCGCTCTCCACCCTGGCGGCCGCGGTCATCTATATTCTGTCCGGTGTTTCGCTGGAGGCCTGGCTTGGTGCGGCCATCGCCGCGATCATCGTCAAATCCGGCATTGACATGCTCCGCGAGACGCTGTCCCGCATTCTCGGAGAGCGCGCGGACGCCAGCCTTGCGAAGGGAATCAAGGAAACCGTCCTCTCCTTCCCGGAGGTTCACGGCGTTTACGATCTGGTTCTGCACAATTACGGGCCGGATATCTACAACGGTTCCCTGCACATCGAGGTGCCGGAAACGATGGACGCGGGACAGATCGATGAGCTGGAGCGCAGAATCGCCATGGCCGTTTATCAGAAAAACCATGTCCTCCTGACGGCGATCGGCCTGTATTCGATGAATATGAAGAACGATCACGCGGCGGAGGTGGAAAAAGCCGTCCGCGCGTATGTTCTCGCACAGCCCTGCGTCCTGCAGATGCATGGATTCTATCTGGACGAGGAGAGAAAGACGGTCCGCTTTGATGTCATCATCAGTTTCGACGCGAAGGACCGCCGGGCCGTTTACCAGGAGATTGCAGACCATGTGAAGCAGATGCTTCCGGGATATACGCTGCAGATCGTGCTGGACACCGATTTCGCCGAGTCCTGATCCGCCGGCGAAACGCTGCCGGTGCCGCGATGATTTCGATCAGAGGGCGGGAGCCGCAGGATAACAGTCCTGCGGTTCCCACCCTTTTTCGTTCGGCCTTTTCGTTCCCCATTTTCTGCCGCGTTGTTCTTCCTGCCATGTTTTTACCGCACTTTGCGCGGACCTTTCCGCGGGAGCATCAGCCGCCTCCCGATTCGATCTGACCAGGCAGGCACTGGGGGATTTTGCGCGGCGCTCCTTTACCGGCCTGTTTTTTTGCGGTATCATTCTATTGGAAGGAATAAAGCAATAGTGAAAGGATCAAAGGTTCAGCAATGAAGGTACCGTATTCCACGTATCTGACCGGGCTGGAACCGGCACTTCGCCGGCTCTTTGCGATTCTCCGCCCGGATTATGATTATGTAAGTTTTCTTTCCACCGATTCGGTGGGATTTACGATTTCCATCTCCCAGAAAGTGCGGTCCGTCATGGACCGGAACCTTACCACGGAGCGGGGTACCGTCGTCCGCG
>CADBEF010000114.1 GCA_902793555.1 uncultured bacterium
AAGGCGGCGGGATCGGCCGCCGCGAGTTCGCGCGCGGCGGCGGCCTGCTGCGCGGCGGCCTGGACGGTCGCCGCGGCTTCCTGCGTCTCGAACAGGTTGCCGGCGCCGTGCTCGAGCTCCTCGATGCGGCGCTTGAGGACGGATTCGACGACCTGCCACTGTTCGCGCGCCTCGGCGAACTGCTTGGCTCCCTCGACGATCTCCGCCTCGCGGCGCCGCAGCTGGCTCGTGAGCGAATCGTAGTCGGCCGTGCGGCTCTCGACGCGGCGGAGCTGCTCCCGGAGGGCTCCCTCGCGCTGCTGGAGCGCCACGATGCGGCCTTCGAGGCCCTTCTCGCGTTGCGCCGCGCGGGCCATGTCGGCCTTGTGCTGCTCGCGGACGGACTCCATCTCCTGCTTGAGGCGGGCGATCGTCTTCTCGTTGCGTTCGGCGGCCTGCTCGCTGCGGGACTTCTCGCCCGGATCGCGGCGCATCGCGCGCTCGAGGCGCTCGATGCCCTCGTGCAGGGCGTCCTGGCGCGCGACGCTCGCGGTGCGCTCCTCGTCGTTGCGCTTCTTCTCGCGTTCGAGCGAGGCGCGCATCTCCGCGAGCGCCTCGTCCGCGAACTGCTTCACGAGCGCGATCTCGCCTTCGAGCGGGTGCGACGCCATCGCGAGCGCGGCCTCGGTGGAAGCGAGCTTTTCGGCGAGCTCGCCGCGTTCGCGCGTGAGGTCCGTGACCTTGTCCTGGAGGACCTTCACCTGGCGGGCGTCGCCCGCGAGGTCCATCTCCAGCGCATCGCGCGCGCCGGGGTTGGCGGAAAGCGATTCGACCTCGGCCTCGAGCTTCTCGATCTTCTTGCCGGCCTCGGCGCGCTCGGCGGCGGCCTCGGCCTCCTGCCGGGCGATTTCCTCCCGCGCGGCGGCCTCGTCGGCCTGCATGCGGGAAACGGCCTCCTGCGAATCGGCGACGGCCGTCTTGAGCGACGTGATCTTCTCGGACGCGGCGGCGGCCTCGGCGCGGAGGCGGTCCACCATGGCGAGGGCGCCGGCGAGGTCCTCTTCGGTCTTCTCGCGGCCGGTCTTCGCCTCCGCGTCGCGCTGGTCGGAAAAGGCGAGCAGCTCGGCGTGGTCGGCCCGGAGGTCGGCCAGCTCCGCCTTCACGGCGGCGAGCTCCGCGGCGGCCTTCTTCGCCTGCTCGGCGGCGTCGGCGCGGACGGCGGCGATCTCGGCTTCGGACGCCTCGACCGCGCGTGCGGCCTCCGCGGCGGCGGACAGCTTCGCGGCGGCGAGCTCGGCGGCCGATTTCTCGGCGGCCTGCGCGGCGGATTCCGCGGCGGCGGCCTTGGCCGCGGCAAGTTCGTCGGCCGCCTTCTTGGCGGCCTCGGCGGACGAAGCCTGCACGGCGACGAGCATGTCCTTGACGGCCTTGATCGCGTCGTCCGCCGCGTCGAAGTCCTCCTGCTTGCGCGCCAGCTCGGCGCGGGCCTCCGCGGCGTCCTTGCGGGCGGCTTCGAGGGCGGCGCGCAGGTCGCCGGAAACCTCGGCCTCGGCGCGGACGGATTCCAGCTCGGCGATCGACTCCTCGCGTTGCTTCGCGGCGGCCGCCTCGGCGGCCGTCCGCGCGCTCTCGGCCTTGGCGAGGCTCTTCCGCAGCTCGGCGGCCTGCGCTTCGAGGGCCCGGATCTTGCCGGCCTCCTCGCCGGACGCGTCGTCCTTCCGTGCGAGCGCTTCCCGCGCTTCGGCGCGGACGTCTTCGAGTTCCTCCTCGAGAGCGGCGGCCCGGGCCTTGGCCTCGCGCAGCTCGGCGGCGGCCTTTTCGGAGGCCCCGCCCCCGCCTTCTCCGGACAGGATCTGCGCCCCGGTGACGACGCGGGAGCTCGGCGGGACCTTGCCCGCCGCGCGCAACACCTCGATCGCGCCCGGATGGAAGGGCCCCAGGATGCGGCCGGTGGGCGGCACGATGATCGTGTCCATCCCGAGGAAGCGGACCTCGCGGGCCGCCGTCCATTTCTTGCGGTCGGGCGACACCTGGTCGTCCGGAAAAACGCGGGCGCCGCGGGCCCAGTCGACGAGACCGTCCGGCGAAACCGGACCGAACTCGCCGCCGCCCTGCGACGGCCGCACCCACCACTGCGCGGGCAGCGAAGCCTGCGCGTCCGACGGAGACGGCGCGGGCATGGACTACTTCCTCTTCTTGCCGAACAGGCTCGCGAAATCCTTGTTGCCGTCGGCCTTGCCCTCGCGGACGAGGCCGAGCTCCTTGCGGAGCTGCGCTTCGATCGCGGCGCGGCCCGTGAGCGGCTGGTCCTCCGCGGCGGCGGGCTCCTCCGCGACCGGCTCGGCGTCCACGGCCTCGGGCTCGGGCGCGGGCTCTTCCGCGGCGGGCTCTTCCACGGCAGGCTCCGGCGCGGGCTCTTCCGCGACGGGCGCGGGCTCCTCGATGACGGGCGCGGGCTCCGGCACGGGCTCTTCGGCGACGGCGACGGGCTCTTCCGCGGCGGGCTCCGGCGCGGGCTTTTCCGCGGCGGGCGCGGGTTCCGGCGCGGGCGCCGGCTCTTCGGCGGCCGGCTCGTCGTTCTGCGCGACGGCGGCCGCGGCGACGGCGGCCGCGGCGGGCATCGAACCGCCCGCGGCGACCTCGGCGACGATCGCGGAAATCTTGTGGAGCAGCGAAGCGCGCGTGCGGGCGCTCGCCTCGGCCTTGGCGGCGTTGGCGCGGACTTGGTCCAGCTCGGCGCGGGCCTGGTCCAGCGCGGCCTTGTCGAGCTCGCTCTGGCGGAGGGCCTTCGCGGCGGCGGCGCGGGATTCGTCGCGCTCGGCGGTCGTGCGGTCGAGGGCGGCCTTCGTCTCGTCGCGCTCGCCCTCCGTCTTCGCGAGGGCGGCCTTGGTCTCGTCGCGCTCGCCTTCGGCCTTCGCGAGGGCGGCGCGCGTGTCGTCGCGCTCGCCTTCCGTCTTCGTCAGGGCGGCGCGCGTGTCGTCGCGCTCGCCGATCGTCTTCTGGAGCTCGCCCTTCGTTTCCTCGAGAGACCTCTCCGCGCCGGCGGCGCGGTCTTCGAGGCGGCGGATGGACGCGGCCTGCTCGAGCGCTTTCTTGGCCGCCGTGTCGAGGCGGGATTCCGCGTCGACCAGCTTGGCCTGCGCGTTCTGGCCGTCCGCGAGGTCCTTGGCGGCTTTGGCGGCGTCCTCCTTGAGGCCCGCGACCTGTTCCTCGAGGCGCTTGGCGGCCGCCTTGAGTTCGGAAATCTGGGCGAGGTACTTCTGGCGCTCGGCGTCGAACTCCAGGTCCTTCACCTTGAGGGAGGCCTCGGCCTCGCGGCGGCGAGCGTCGCTGGCGTGCAGGTCGGCGGCCGCCTTCTTCATGCGGGAAACGAGCGCGATGCCCATCGGGGAGACGATCGCGTCCTCTTCCACGGCGGCCTTGAGCGCGGCTTCGGCGGCGCGGGCCTTGCGGGCCTCCGCCTCGTCGCGCCGGCGCTCGGCGGCGGCGCGTTCGTCGTCCGCCCGCTTCGCGGCGGCGACGGCGGCCGAACGGTCGGCCTCGGACTTCTTCGCGGACTCCTGGGCGGCGGCCTTCTCGGCCTCGGCCTTCTTCGCGGCCTCGACCGCCGCGGCGGCTTCCTCCTTCGCCTTCTTCGCGGCTTCCGCGGCGGCCTTGCATTCGGCCTCGGCGGCCTTGGCGGCCTCGACCGCCGCGGCCTTGTCGGCGAGCGCCTTCTTCGCGGCCTCTTCCGCGGCGGCCTTCTCCTGCGCGGCGATTTTCGCCGCCTGTTCGGCGACGGCCTTTTCGGCCTCGGCCGTCTCGGCGAGCGAGGCGGGGCTGGACTTGGCGTCCTCGACCGCCTGGCCGACCGTTCCGCGGCGAACGTAGAGCGAACCGTCGGCGGCGACCTCGGCCATCACGTCGGGTCGCGCGAGGTAGGAGCGCGTGAACGGACCGATGACGTTGAACGAATCCTTCGCGTCGAGCACCAGGCAGTCGAACCCGAGTTCGGAGAACGTGGCCGCGGGCGCCCAGTTGTCGGGCCCCTTCGAAACCTGCGTCTGCGCCTGCACGTCGCCGGAGTCGACGAGCTCGCGGAGCGAAGAGAGCGTGACGGGGCCGGCCTGCTTGTCGTCGGCGCCGATGAAATACCATTGTTCGTCTTGGGTCTGCATGGGGGGAGTCTCCAATGAAGCGTTGCGGAGGAAGATGGGCTTCATCCTACCAAAACGCCCGCGCGAAAACAAGCTTTTTCGCGTTCGCGCGCGACGTGCGCGGCGGGTTTGATTTGCCCGCCCCGTTCTGCTAGAATGCGCGCCCATGGCCACGATCGACTGGAACCTGCGCTCCCGCGCCCACGCCTGCATGAAATGCGCCGCCCCGTTCGAGGCGGGCGCGGCCGTCCGCACCGCGGTTCTCCCCTTCGAGGCGCCCCTCGTCGCGGAGCTCTTCGCCGAGAAGCTCGCGGAAGAAGCCGCCGCGGTCGCCGCCGGAGCCGCGCCCAAGCCGCACCCGGACTACGTGCGCCTCGACTTCTGCGAATCCTGCTGGAAGGCGCTCCCGCCGGACACGCCCTGGATCAGCGCCTGGCGCAGCGTCTACGAGCCGCCGCCCGCCGATCCCGTCGACCCGGTGAAGAAGGCCGACCACGAATCGCTCCTGCGCTCGTTGCTCGAGGGTCCCGAGCCCGAGAACTGGCTCCCCGAGATCTACCTGCTCGCGATCCTGCTGGAACGCAAGCGCATCCTCGTCGAACGCCGCGTCACCACCGCGCCGGACGGGACGCGCGTCCACATCTACGAGCACCGCCGCTCCGGGGACATCCTTCTCGTCGCCGACCCCGCCTTCACCGCCGACCGCATCCCCGAGACGCAGGCCCGCATCGAAAAGCTCCTCGGCATCGAGCGCCCCGTCGCACCGTCCGCCGCACCGCAACCGGACGCGCAGCCCGCCCCCGCCGAACCGGGCGGTGCAACCGGCCCGGTCTGACCCTTCGGGCCCGTGCGCCGTCGCCCTTCCCTTTGCCGAACATCGGCCCCGCACCCGCGTGGCCAGTCTCCCCTGCCGCCAGACGACAATCATCTCCACCGAAAGCGAAAATCAACTACGGTCGGACAATTTGATTTTCCAGTTGGTTGTCAAAATCACGCACGGCGTGATTGAGATAGACTGCGAATATGTTTATTTCGGTCGGAACGGCTGGACTACAGTTCCGGGAGCAGATCAGTCGGGAGCATGGCCTCGGCGCCACGTCGAACCGCCGCGAGGTCGGCCGCGCGGCCGTGCCGCCAGACCGCCACGCGCGCCGCGTCGTGCGGCGCAAGGCCTCGCGCCAGCAGCGCCGCGCAGAGGCCCGCGAGAAGGTCCCCCGAGCCGCCTCGCGCAAGCCCCGGGTTGCCGCACGGCACGACCGAAAGAGGCCGGCCCGGCGTCGCGACGAGCGTCCCCGCGCCCTTCAGCACGACCGTGGCGCCCGTCCGCTCCGCGAGCGTCCGCGCGGCCAGCGGCCGGTCCGCTTGGACCTCCGCCGCCGTGCATCCGAGCATCCGCCCGGCTTCGCCGGGATGCGGCGTGAGGATGCATGTGTCCGGCCGCGTGAGCCGGCCGCAAGCGCCGAGCGCGTCGGCGTCGAGGACGAAGCCCCGGACGCCCGGCGAGGAAAGCAGCCACGCGAGGCCGTCCGCGACGCACGGCGCCCGCGACAGCCCCGGTCCGGCGAGCACGACCTTGCCGGCGAAGTCGGCCATCTTCACCTCGTTGCCCTTGGGGTCGGTGACGCTGTAGTCGAAGAAGCCCATCGTCTCTCCTCTCGGATGGATCGCATTGGGTATAACTTACGCCTCTGGTGCTGCGGCACAGTCCAAATTTAGATAGTGCACAAAATAATCGGACACGTGCGGTAACCTGCGCCGCGCGAGACGTCATGTTACGTGCTTTGAACGAACTTGTTGCGAAGACGCGTGCCGCACATGTCAAGCTCTTATACTCATATGGTAAGCAGGCGCGCCGAACGGCATCAGTTGTTCGGCAGACGGAGCGGGGGAGACCTAATGGGAGCCTTCTTTGGTGCGGCTTCGCGTCGCGACGTGGTGCTCGACGTGTTCTTTGGCGTTGACTACCACTCACATCTGGGGACCAGGCGAGCCGGCATGGTGGTGTGGGACACAGCAGACGGCTTCCAGCGCGAGATTCATTCCATCGAGAACACGCCCTTCCGCACGAAGTTCGAGAAGGACCTGATGGGCTTCTCTGGCACCACGGCCATGGGCTGCATCAGCGACTCCGACCCGCAGCCGCTGCTGGTACGCTCGCACCTGGGCGTCTTTGCGCTGGCAACGGTGGGCGCGGTCAACAATGCGGACGCGCTCATCAACACGTTCACGGGCGTGGGCCATCAGTTCATGGCCATGAGCTCGGGCGACGTGAATGCCACTGAGCTCATTGCAGCCCTCATCAACACGCAGGACGACCTGGTGAGCGGCATCCAATACGCGCAGGACCAGATTGAGGGCTCGTTGACGCTGCTGATCATGACCCAGCAGGGCGAGCTCATCGCCGCGCGCGACAAGATGGGCCGCCTGCCGGTGCTCATCGGCAAGGACGACGACGGCTACTGCGTGACCTTCGAGAGCTTTGCCTATGGCAAGCTGGGCTACGTCGACGAGCACGAGCTGGGCTCGGGCGAAATCGTGCGCATTACCGCGGATGGCTACGAGGTGCTGGCGCCCGCGCGCGACGAGATGCGCATCTGCGCGTTCCTGTGGGTGTACTACGGCTACCCCAACTCCAACTACGAGGGCGTCAACGTCGAGACCATGCGCTACCGCAACGGCGCCATCATGGCGCGCGACGACGCCGAGCACGGTCTTCTGCCCGATGTGGACTACGTTGCCGGCGTGCCCGACAGCGGCCTGCCGCACGGCATTGGCTATGCAACCGAGAGCGGCAAGCCCTTCGCGCGCCCCTTCGTGAAGTACACGCCCACGTGGCCGCGCTCGTTCATGCCGGCCAACCAGGCCGTGCGCAACCGCGTGGCCAAGATGAAGCAGATCCCGGTGCCCGAGCTCATCCGCGACAAGAAGCTGCTGTTCGTGGACGACTCCATCGTGCGCGGCACGCAGCTGCGCGAGACCATCGACTTCCTCTACGGTGCCGGAGCGGCCGAGATTCACATGCGCTCCGCCTGCCCGCCCATCATGTACGGCTGCAAGTACCTCTCATTCTCGCGCAGCCGCTCCGACTACGAGCTCATCGCGCGCCGCAAGGTGCTAGAGCTTGAGGGCGAAGAGGGCGAGAAGCATCTGGACGAGTACGTTGACGGCCATACCGAGCGCGGCCGCTGCATGCTGAAGGCCATCTGCGAGGAGATGGGCTTCGACTCGCTCAACTACCAGACGCTCGACGGTCTACTTGACGCCATCGGCATCGACCGCAAGAAGGTCTGCACCTACTGCTGGAGCGGCAAGGAGTAGGCGGCTAGGCAATTAAGGGACACGCCCCTTTTTGCCCCACGGGATGCCCCACGGGACAAAAAGGGGTGTGTCCCTTAATTTCACGCGAATGTGCAACGAGGACCGTCCCCGATTCTGGTGGCTGGTGCAAAATGTGGACGGATGTAACATGCCGGTGGACGGATGTGGCTAGAGCTGAGTGCATACCTGCAGGTATGATGGATGCTGACCGTTTTCTCCCGAACATGATTGGAGACGCGCATGTTGCACAAGACGCTCAAGGCCTTCCCCGACGACTTCCTCTGGGGCGCCTCTACGTCTGCCTACCAGGTTGAGGCTGCCGCCCTCACCAACGGTAAGGGTCCGTCTGTCCAGGACGTCAAGGAGCCGCCCGCGGGCACCAGTGGCTTCGAGGTCGCAGCCGACCAGTACCACCACTACAAGGAAGACGTGGCCCTGATGGCCGAGATGGGCTTCAAGACCTATCGCTTCTCCATCAGCTGGGCGCGCCTGCTGCCCAAGGGTACCGGCGAGGTCAACGAGGAGGGCGTGCAGTATTACTCCGACCTCATCGACGAGTGCCTGAAGTATGACATCCAGCCGCTGGTGACCATGTATCACTTCGACCTTCCCGCCGCGCTCGACGAGCAGGGCGGCTGGGCCAACCGCGCTACCGTGGACGCCTTCGTTGAGTTCTCCGAGCTCATGTTCAAGAGCTACGGCGACCGCGTGAAGTATTGGCTGACCATCAACGAGCAGAACATGATGACGCTCGCCGCCGGCGCTGTGCTGGGCGTGGACACCTCCGCCCCCGGCGCACAGAAGCGCATCTACGAGATGAACCACCACATGCTGCTGGCCCAGGCCAAGGCGATGAACCTCTGCCACGAGATGCTGCCTGCGGCCAAGATTGGCCCCGCACCCAACATCGCGCTGGTGTACCCCGAGACCTGCAAGCCCGAGGACGTGCTGGCCGCCCAGAACATGAACGCCCTGCGCAACTGGCTCTACCTCGACATGGCTGTCTTTGGCATCTACAACAACATCGCCTGGAGCTACCTCGGCGAGATTGACGCCACGCCTGAGAACATCCTGCCCGGCGACATGGAGCTCATGGCTTCCGCCAAGCCCGACTTCATCGCCTTCAATTACTACAGCACCGCAACGGTCAAGATGCCCGCAGAGGGTGCCGAGAGCACCAAGGGCGACCAGCAGCGCGGCGCCACCATCGCCGGCTTCTCGCAGGGCGTGAGCAACCCCAACTTCCAGAAGACGCAGTTTGGCTGGGAGATTGACCCGGTGGGCTTCCGCAACACGCTGCGTGAGGTGTACAGCCGCTATCATCTGC
>CADBEF010000115.1 GCA_902793555.1 uncultured bacterium
CGAAGGTCCGCGCGCCCGAGCCCGGCAGCGGCTTCTCGCGCAACTACGTCTTCACGAAGTTCTCCGGCGCCGTGTTCGTCTGGGGCTGCTGCTTCATCACGATGTTCGGCAAGTACGGGACCGGCGCGTTCCCGTTCATCCGCTCGCTCGAGAACTTCTACGGCGCGCAGGACTCCGACGGCTTCATCCCGCGCGAGCTCGACATCCGCAACGGCCGCTCCGCCTTCGAGCGCGACGACCCGAGCAGCGTCGGCGGCGATATCTTCGCCTGGGCCGAGTGGCAGTGGTATCGGCTCTCGGGCGACAAGGCGCGCCTCGCCGCCGTCTACCCGCACCTGCTCGCCTACCACCGCTGGATCCGCAAGCACCGCACCTGGAAGGACGGCACCTACTTCTGCTCCGGCTGGGGCTGCGGGATGGACAACATCCCGCGCATGGACACGACGCGCTACAACGAGTGCTTCGACCACGGCCACCTCTCGTTCGTCGACGTCACGTTCCAGCAGATCCTCGACGCCCGCCTGCTCCTGCGCATCGCCGAGGCCGCCGGCATCGAGACCGGGCGCGACGAGCTCGCCGAGGAGGCCGAGCGCCTCACCCGCCTCGCCAACGAGCGCATGTGGGACGAGGAGGCCGGCATCTACAAGGACCTCGACCGCGACGGCAACCGCATCGCGTGCCAGCACGTCGGCGCGTTCTGGGCGCTGCTCGCCGGCGTCGCGCCGCCCGACCGCGCCCGCCGCCTGCTCGGGACGCTCGAGGACCCGAGGCGCTTCCGCTCCGCGTGCGGCACCGCGAGCACGTCGATGGACGACCCGAAGTTCGACCCCGACGGCGGCTGCTACTGGCGTGGCGGCGTCTGGTGCATGATGGAGTACATGATCGCCGAGGGCCTCGCCGCATGCGGGCTCGCGGACGCCGCGCACCGCCTCGCGCGCCGCCACGTCGAGGCCGTGACCGAGGTCTTCCGCAAGACCGGCACCTTCTGGGAGAGCTACAGCCCGACCGCCCTCGAGCCCGGCCGCATCTGGGGCCAGCTCGTGCGCAACGAATTCGTCGGCTTCTCCGGCGTCGCGCCGATCGCGCTCCTCCTCGAGCACGTCCTCGGCATCCGCGCGACCGTGGACCGCATCGACTGGACGGTCCGCCTCCCCGAGGCGCACGGCGTCCGCCGCCTGCGCCTCGGCGACGGCACGCTCGTCGACCTCGAATGCGCGGCGCGCTCCTCGCTCGACGAGCCGCCGCGCGTCACCGTCCGCGCCTCCCGCCCGATCCCCGTTTTCGTCAACGACTCGCCCGTCGCATGATTCGCCCTCTTGCCGCGCAGCACCGTCGCGGAGACGTGCTCGACGACGTCCGATGAAATCACTCCCTCTACCCACACCCCGCCAGCTCGCCTGGCACGAGAAGCCGTTCTACGGCTTCGTCCACTTCTCGCCCAACACGTTCACCGGCCTCGAATGGGGCTACGGCGACGAGGACCCCACGATCTTCGCGCCGACCGCGCTCGACTGCCGCCAGTGGGCGCGCGTCGCCCGCGAGGGCGGCATGTCGCGCCTCGTCCTTACCGCCAAGCACCACGACGGCTTCTGCCTCTGGCCGTCGAAGTGGACCGAGCACTCCGTCCGCAACTCGCCGTGGCGCGGCGGCAAGGGCGACGTCGTGCGCGAGTTCGTCGACGCCTGCGCCGCCGAGGGCATCGAGGCCGGGCTCTACCTCTCGCCCTGGGACCGCAACCGCGCCGACTACGGCACGCCCGCCTACCGCGACTACTACCTGCGCCAGCTCGAGGAGCTCTTCACGCAATACGGACCGCTCGCGGAGGTCTGGTTCGACGGCGCCAACGGCGGCGACGGCTACTACGGCGGCGCGCGGGAGAAGCGCTCCATCGACCAGAAGAGCTACTACCCGTGGGCGGAGATCGTCGCCGCGCGCGACCGCTGGCAGCCGCAGGCCGTGCTCTTCGGCAACTTCGGCGGCGCCGACCTGCGCTGGATCGGCAACGAGGCCGGAAAGTCCTCCGACCCGTGCTGGTGCGGCTTCCACGACCGCTGGGCCGAGGAGGACGCCGCCGGGCTGGAGCTGCTGCGCCACGGCGACCCCGCCGGCGTGAAGTGGAAGCCCGCCGAGGTCGACGTCTCGATCCGCCAGGACACGCACTGGTTCCACCGCGACGGCGACGCGCCCATCCCGCTCGACTGGCTCGTCCGCATCTGGAAGGACAGCGTCGGGCGCGGCCCGCCGACGCGCGAGGGGCTTCTCTCCGAAGCCGACGCCGCGCGCCTGCGCGAACTGCGCGCGGAGACGGACAAACTCCTCGGCCCGACGCTCGCCGAGGCGGAGATCGGGCCGTGCGGCGGCATCGCGCTCGCGCTGCCGGAGGGCCGCGCCGCGCGCGGCGTGTGGATCGAGGAGGACATCCGCCAGGGCCAGCGCGTCGCCGCGTTCGCCGTGCAGCACCGCCCCGCGGGCGCGGAAGGCTGGACGACCGTCGCCTCCGGCGAGACGATCGGACGCCGCCGCTACCTCGACCTTCCGCCGCTTTCCGCCGGCACGCTGCGCCTGCGCGTCGAGCGCTCCCTCGACGAACCCCGCATCGCCTCCTTCCGCGCGGTGTAGAACGGCGTTGCCGCGCGAGGGCGATTCGTGTAGAATCCTCTCCCATGAACACAACCGTCCGCGAACCCGCCCGCGATCTTCCCGTTTCCGCCTCGGCCGACGTCGTCGTCGCAGGCGGCGGCATCGCCGGCGTCGCCGCCGCGCTCGCCGCGGCGCGCGCCGGCGCCTCGACGCTGCTCCTCGAGAACACCTGCACGCTCGGCGGCCTCGCCACCGCCGGCAACGTCACGGTCTACCTCCCGATCGACGACGGCCGCGGCCGCGTCGTGCTGGGCGGCGTCGCGCGCGAGCTGTTCGACCTCTCCGTCGCCGACATCCGGCACCCGGCGCCCGTCGCCGGGTTCCGCCCGCCGCCGCCGGTCTGGCTCGATCCGGACTCGACGCCCGAAGCGCGCGCCGCCGGCCCGCGCCTCGAGACCGGCTTCAATCCGGACGGCTACGTGCTCGCGCTGGAGGAGCTGCTCCTCCGCGAAGGCGTCCGCATCCTCTACGACACGCGCGTCTGCGCCGTCGTCCGCGACGGCGACCGCGTCACGCACCTCGCCGTCGAGAACAAGTCCGGGCGCACCGCGGTCGCGTGCGGCGCCGTCGTCGACGCGACGGGCGACGCAGACGTCTGCTTCCTCGCGGGCGAGCCGACCGTCTCGATCGACGCGAACGTCGCGGGCGGCTGGTTCTACACGGTGCAGGACGGCGGCAAGCTGTGGCTCCACACCTCGTCGCACGCGTTCGACAAGGACGCGGGCAAGGGCAACGGCGCCGAGGGCCCGTTCTTCCGCGGCGACGACGGCGAGCAGGTCACGGGGCAGGTCCTCGCGACGCGCGATTTGATCCGCCGGGGGCTGGCGAACCTCCGCGCCGACCATCCGGACGAGGACTTCCAGCCGTTCAAGATACCGACGATCCCGTGCTTCCGGATGACGCGCCGCCTCGCCGGCTCGTACGAGCTGCGCGACGAGGACATGCACCGCTGGTTCGACGACGCCGTGTGCCTCGCGCCCGACTGGCGCCGCCGCGGTCCGGTGTGGGCGGTCCCGTGGCGCTGCCTCGTCGGGACGCGCACGGCGAACCTCGCCGCGTGCGGCCGCTGCGCCTCGTGGGACACGAGCGCGTGGGACGCGATGCGCGTCATCCCCGTCTGCGCCGCGACGGGCGAGGCCGCCGGCCTCGGCGCGGCGCTCGCGCTCCGCGCGGGAACTCCCCTGCCCTCCTTCGACGCGCGCCGCCTCGCGGACGAGCTCCGCGCCCGCGGCAACCCGCTCTCGCCCGAGCTCGCCGCCGAACGGCCCGCGTAGCCCCGAAGGGACGGCGGCGCGAAAAGGAGGAGGCCGCGCCTCGCGGCGCGGCCTCCCCGTTCGCGGACGTTCGTCCGCCCTAGTCGTCCACGCCGTCTTCGTTCTTGAAGCCGAAGAAGAAGGCCGTGTCGATGTTTTCGAACGCCGACGGAAGCGTCACGGTCGCCGTGCCGCTCGTGGCGTCGATGTCGGACACCTCGACCTGGACTTCGCTGCAGGCGGCGTCCAGGAGGTTCGTCTTGTAGATCAGCGTCAGCGTGGCCGTCGTCCCGCTGTCGGGCGGAACCATGCTCGCCGAGATCGTGAACGTGCGGGCCGCGGGATCGGGCGCCCCGAAGGTCAGCGGCTTGTTCGCGTCGTAGTCGGCGTCCGTGTCGTGGAGGATCACGAAGCCCTCCGAGGACTTCGCGCCGACATGGCCGGCCTCCGGCACGGGCGACGGCGCCCACTGCGTGATGGCGGTCACCGTGTCGCCGAAATCGAGCGCGAGGAGCGAGGCTCCGCCGCCGTCCGTCGCCTCGAAGCCGGTCCAGCCTGTCTCGAAGTGGAGCGTCTGGACGACGGCGCCGGCGGCGTCGCGCACGATCATGTCGACCTTGTTGTTCGTGATCTTGCCCGACGGCCACCAGTCGGCCTGGTCGAAGCGGTAGGTCGCGCCGGGGGCGAGCGGCAGGGCGTTCGTCTCGCAGGTGAACGACATCTTCGGATTCGTGTCGCCGGTCTTCGTCGCGCTCATGGAGATGCCGGCCAGGTCGAGCGTCACGGAGTCGGACGTGTTCGTCACGACGACGTATTCGCCGACGTCGCCGCCTCCCGGCGGGACGGACATGACCTCGCAGACGCGCAGGTAGGTCGCCTCGTCGGACGGCGGGGCGAGCGAGAGGACCTCGACGCCGGCGTCGTCCTTGAGCGACAGGGCGCGGACGGACGGCGCGAACGCCGCGTTGCCGACGACCATCGCGGCGCCGAGCGCCGTGAGGTCCGCCTGCGTCTGCCCCGCGATCCACGTCTTGCGGTCGGCGGCGACGACGAGCGTGCCCTCCGCGTCGATCACGGTGCCGGGGGCGAAGGTGTACTCCACCGCGCCGGAAAGGGTCCAGCCGCTCATGTCGACGGCGACCGCGTTGTCGTTGGTGATGACGACGACGGTCTCCGTGGCGGCGTTGAAGAGGCCGTCGGCGGCGACGTTCGCCACGGCGAAGCCGGGCGCGAGGTCGGCGGTCGCCGCCTGCGGGCCGGGGATGCCGGCGTTCTTGGCGGCGGCGTAACCGATCTCCCAGGAGGTGTTCGTCTCGCTGTGCGTGTCGAAGAGGTGGACGCGGCGCTTGACGACATAGTTGTCCCACAGGTCGTCCATGCCCTTGGCGGAGACGGCGTTGCCGTTCTTGTCCCAGTCGAACGCATTCTCCGTCCAGCACCAGACCGGCGTCCCGGTGCCGTGGTTCCACTTCATGACGTCGAGCCGGTAGTCGGCGCTCTCGGCCGCGGAGACGGCCTCCGCCCAGACCCAGAAGGGCGTGTCCGCCTTGGCGGTGCCGGGCTCCTTGAGGATCTCGTCCATGAGCGTGCGCAGGCGGCGCAGGTACATCCGACGGAAGCGGGCGTTCTGCCAGATCACGTCGAAGGCGCGGTTGTTCCGGTCGTTGCCGAAGACCTCCCCGCCGTCGCTCTTGTGCGCGCGGACGCGGTTGCCGCCGTAGAACGGGTGGCTCTTGAACCAGTCGGCGTCGGCGAGCGTGCCGACTTTCCCGATGCCGTCCCCCTGGTAGAACTGGCCCCACGAGTCGTTCAGGTCGTAGGCGAGCGGCATCCACGTGCCGGTTCCGTTCACGTCGTAGTAGGCGGAGAGGTTCGCCCAAACGTCGTCCGTCTCGGTCGTGATCTTCGTGACAGCGAGGTAGTTGAGCCACGCCGGCAGGTCGAAGCGCTCGACGACCTTGCGCGTGAGCGTCGCGTCGTCGAGGCCGGTCGCGTTGTCCGCGTCCGTCACCTGGGAGCCGGAGATGTAGCTGCAGAACTGGTTCAGGACCGAGAGGTCGCCCTCGTTGCCGTCCTCGGGCGTCTTCTTCTCGATGCCGCCGGCATAGGTCTTGTTCGCGAACGTACCGACGTTCTTGTAGGAGTAGCCCTTCGGGTCGAGGCCGTACCCGTCCTCGATGAGCTCGTCCGTGAAGCGGCTGGAGTGGAACGCCAGCTGGTAGAACTCGCCGTTGCGCTGGAGGCGCACGGGGTAGTCGAACGGCACGAGGCAGCCGGCCATCCGGAGCACCTTGAAGGAGAGCGCCTGGCGGATGCGCGCCGGGTCGGGCCATTCGGCGATGAACGAGGTCTTGCGGACCTCGATGTCCGTGCCGTCGAACGGGTCGGTGCACGTAAGCGGCTGGCTCTTGTTGAAGCGAAGGCCGTGCGACTTCTTGTTCCAGCTCGCGGACGTGTTGCCGCGCAGGTCGATGCGCACGTTGTCGTAGTAGAGGCCGGTCTGGCCGTCGTAGACGCCGCAGCGCGCGCCGTAGGGGACGAGCGACTTGTTCTGCTTGTCGCCGTCGACGTCCATCTGCGCGAGGTGGTTCGCGGAATCGACGAAGAGGTGGAACGTCTGCAAACCGGCGGAGACCTGTTCCGCCGTCGGCTCGACGATCGTGCCGTAGTACTCGTAGGCGTTGTCCGGATCGCAGAAGGACGGCGTGCGCCACACGCGGCCCTCGGCGTCCTCGACGACCGCCGCCCAGCGCACCAGATGCCCGGCGGCGGGAAGCGCGGCGGCGGGGATCGCGTCCGTGTAGAGCTGGCCGGCGCCCTTCGCGTCGTAGGTGCCGAGCGCCATCGGCGTGGCGTTCGTGACCTCGGCGCCGAAGTCCGCGCGGTAGACGAGGCGCACCGAGACGATCGCGTCGCCCGGCAGGTCGGAGAGCGGGTTCACGGCGAGCGAGACGGCGTAGTCTTGGCCGTTCGTCGCCTGCGGGAACGCGCTCCAGTCGGAAAGGTCGTGCTTCACGCCGTAGAGCGGGCCGGCGTTCGGGCCGTAGGCGACGGCGTCCGTCAGGTCGTTCGCCGCGAGCGGCGTCGGCGTGGAGACGATGTAGCGCACCGTCGCGGAGGCGGGCGGGATCACGAATTCGTCGAGCACGTTCGTCTCGACCGTGACGACCGCGGCGAGATCGCACGAGCCGGCCGCCTCGGCGGTCGGCTCCACGACCCAGGAGAGCGCATGCGCGCCGGTGCCGACGGGAATGTCCGCGCCGGCCGTGACGTTGGTCCCGTCCAGCATGAGCGCGACGGGCGTCGCGGCGTCGGGCGAAGTTTCGGCGGAAAGGCGGAGGGACGTCGCGCCGAAGGGCAGGTCGAGCGTCGCGGCGTCCGCGATCGTCTCGGGGCCGTCCCACGAGGCGAGCGCGGCGATTTCGGTCGCGGTCAGCGCGCGGGCGAAGGCCGCCGGGCGGATCTCGACGCCGTTGAACGCGAGATCGGGGTTGGCGGGCGCCGTGGCGGGCGTCCCCGCCACCTCGGCCTCGGTGTCGACCACCGCGGTGCCGTCGAGGTAGACCGCGTAGCGCGCGTCCGCGGCGCGGCCGAGGACGACCGCGACGTGGTGCCACGCGCCGTCGAAGAGCCCGCCGGCGGCGGAGACCACGGCCGAACCGCCGCGGTCCGCGACGAGCGCGCCGGCCGAATCGAGCCAGAGGGAAACCGCGCCCGCGCCGACGGAGTCGGTGCTGCGCGCGTCGAAGAGCGAGACGTACGCGCCGGCCTCGGGCGCGGCGTCGGACGGGGCGAAGAACCAGAGCGAGACCGAGACCTCGGATGCGGACGCGAGCGCGTTCGAGGCGTCGGCGCAGACGAGCCAGTCCGAGGATCCTGAACCCGGGAACGAGAGCGCGTCCAGGCGCTCGACATCGTTCGTGTCCGTCGCCGACGCGGCGACGACAACCGCCGCGTCAATCGTGTAGTCCGCGGCCGCGAGCGAGACGGCGGCCGCATCGTCCGAGAGCGGCTCGCGCCACGCGAGCGCCTCGGCGGCGGTCCAGGTCTGCGTGCGCTCGAGGACGTTGGACGTGGAGACGACCGTGCGTGGCACGTAGTTCGTGCGCCCGATGGAGTCCGGCCCCGGGACGAAGGCGTAGCCCTTCGGCAGGTCCACCGGGATGAGGAAGCGGTCGACGACGACGCCCGAGCCCGACGTGTAGTCGTAGAGCTGGATCATCGGGAAGCGCTTCGGGTTCACCTTGGACGGCAGGACGATGATCGACCCGCCGCCGGGCGTCTCGTACTCCTTCACGATCAGGCCGAGCCCGTCGACCTCCTCGTCGTTGTCGTACTCGTCGCTCGTGTAGACGAGGACGCGCTCGCCGGGGCCGATCTGGCGCGACGGCAGCATCGACGTGCCGTCGTTCTTCGGGTTGGACTCGCTGTAGGGCTTGTCCTTGACCTTCTTACCGCGGTGCGTCCGCACGATCTGGTAGTTCGCGAGGTCCACGGCGTCCGTGGCGGAGGTGTTCTCCAGCTCGATCCAGCCGGAGACCTTTCCGTTCGGATCGAGCTGGTCGATGACCTCGTGCGTCGACGGGTGCGTCGTCGCCGGCTGCGGGCAGATTTCGGTGATCCGCAACTGCGCCGCCGCGGGAAGGGCGACGAACGAAAGGATGAGAAACAGATGCTGTTTCATGAGGGAAACTCCCGAATTCCTTGCCCCGGCCCGCGACACACCGCGGATCGGGGCGCCAGAGCTACCAGATGAACAGCATCGTCCGCGGGGCGGAGCCGACGATGGTCGCCTTGACGCCGGTCGGGGCGTCGCCTTCGTTCTCCGGCGCGTCGAGCGTCGAGGGCCAGCCGTAGGTCCAGGAAAGCGTGGCGCCCTCCGGAAGGTCGGCGGCGAAGCGGACGTGCGTCGTGTCGATGCCGCTGCGCCACTCGACGAGCTGCACGGTGCGGTTGCCGCCGGCCGTGAACGCGGGGCTTTCCGGATCGACGGCGATCACGTAGCCGCCCGCGCCGTCGCCCAGCAGGCCGCCGAACTTCTCGGAGGAGCTGTATTCGGCGTAGAGCGGTGCGGCCGCCCAGCCGCGGGCCGGCACGGAGAAGAAGAACGTCGTGTCCGCGTTCTGGAGGTACGCCTCCGCGGTCGACTCGTTGCGGAACGAGGCGGTGGCCGTGAGGCGCGGGGCCGCGCCCGAGAAGACGAACCACTCGTTCGTCGTGCCGGTCCAGTTGTAGTCCGTGCGGAAGCCGGTACCTGAAACGGTGCCGTCGTCGAGGCGGACGCCGCCGTCCTTCGTGCCGTTGCGGACGGCGCGCTGGAACGAGGCGCCGTTCTCGACCACGAGCCACACGTTGCTGCCGACAAGGTTGAGGTAGCCGCTTCCCGTCGAGCCGACCGCGCCGTCCGTGAACGTGATCGTGCTGTTCGCGACCGACGTGTTGCCGAAGTCGAGGCCGTTGCTCTCCGCGAACGTCATCGCGGAGAACGTCCACGAACTGTTGGCCACTGCGCCACCGGCCATGTTGCCGCGCAGCGCGGAGGTCGCCGCGCCTTCGCCGACGAACGTGACGTTGCAGCCGCTCTTAGCGATCGACCAGCTGTTGAACGAGTAGTCGCCAGGGACCTCGACGATCGCGACCGTGTTGTTGTTGAAGACGACCGTCACCCCGGTGCCGTTCGGATAGTCGTGGCGGTCCGCCTGGTTGCACGCCCAGTGCGCGGCGTTCGTCCACGAGCCGTCCCAGTCGCCGTCCACGGCCTGCCAGGTGTAGGTCGCCTTGTCGCCGGTCGCGAAATTGCCGCTCTGCGTCGTGACCCAGGGCTCGCCGGCCGGTTCGCCGGCCGCCGTGACGCACTGGTTGGAGAAGCTCGCCTGCCAGTAGATCGTCGTGTTCCAGCTTTCGCTCGAATGGCTGGTGTTGAAGGCCGTGGAGGCGGAGGAGCCGTCGAACGTACCGACGGTCGTCCAGTCGCCCCAGTCGCCGCTCCCCTCGCGCCAGCGGACCGAGACGGTCGTCGTGCCGGCGCCGACCTGCGCCAGGCTGCCGGAGAGGGCCACGGTGCGCTGCGCGTTGTTGGCGGAGACCGCGTTGGCGACGGTGTGTTCGGGCAGCGTCGTGAACGAGCCGACCTGCGAGGCGACCGCGACGCCGGCGCTGTTGCGCGCCTCGAGGCACCAGTAGTAGGTGGTGGCGGGCGTCAGGCCGTCGATCGCGTAGGAGAACGGTTCGCCGGCCGTGACGTACACCTCCTGGTGCGCGGTCATGCGCGAGACGTTGTCGGACGTGCCGACGAGCGCGTAGACGACGCAGTTCGTGATCGGGTCCTCGCCCGCGCCCGCCGTGCCGAAGCTCGTCACGGTGCCGGAGACGCGCGCGAAGGCGCCGTCGACCGCGGAGAGCGAGACCATGCCGAGGACGGGGATCGTCGGGTCGCCCGGAACGACGCCGTCGTATTCGGGGACGTAGATCGGGACAATTTCGTCCGAGAGGGCCTGCGCCGTGCCGTTGTCGGCCATCGCGCGCAAGTAGATCGTCTTCTGGTCGACGGGGACCGTGATCTCGAACGAGCCCGTGCCGATCGCGTCCTGCGCGACGAGCGTCGAGTGCGTGAGCGAGTTCGCGGCGTAGCCCCACTTAATGGTCACGTCGGCGGTGTCCTCGCCTTCGCCGGCCCACGCCACACGGTAGGTGCCGGTGATCTTGAGGTCGCCCGCGTACGTCGCGCCCGTGAGGGAGACGACGGGCTCGGCCGAGCCGGCGCCCGTGCCCTCGACGGTGTAGCGGACGATCACGATGCCGTTGCCGCCGTTGCCGCCCTCGTAGAAGCCGTTCACGTCGCTGCCGCCGCCGCCGCCGCCGCCGAGGCCGTTCTGGCCGGCGCCCGCGGCCGGGCCGAACGACGCATTCGTCGCGCCGCTCGGGACGGCCATCCCGCCCGTGCCGCCGCCGCCGTCGCCG
>CADBEF010000116.1 GCA_902793555.1 uncultured bacterium
ACCGCGGTGCGGACGCGCGGACGCGCCGCGGCGGCGCGGAGCCGCGGCGCGTGGGCGAACGCGAGTCCGGCGAGCGCCAGCGGGACGGCGGCGAGGAGCGCGAGCGCGAGCGCGCGGATGTCGGGGCTCGCCGCGATCATCGAGCGCAGCGTGGCGGGCGAGAGGAAGTTGCCGTAGGGCGCCGTCACGAACAGCGTGGACCAGACGAGCGGCGCGAGCCCGGCGAGCGAGCCGAGCGCCAGCGCGAGCGTGTGGCGCCACGCGCCGCGGCGCAGGACCGCGAAGAGCGCGATCGGAACGACCCAGGCCGCGAGGATCGGATGGAAGCAGACCGCCAGGCCGAGGCAGAGCCCGATCGCGGCGCCGACCCACGGACGGGCGTCGGTCCCGGCGACGAACGCGAGCGCGAGCGCGAACGCCGCGAAGAGCGTCGCGGGACCTTCCGCGTAGGGGCCGGTCGCGAAGCGCGCGCCCCAGGGCTGCAGCAGGACGAACGAGATCGCGACCGCGAGGAAACGAAAGGCGTCGAAGCCGGCGAAGCGGACGCCGTTCGTCCCCTCCTTCGCGACGATCCAGACGAGCAGGAACGTCGCCCAGACGAGCAGGGACGGAAGCCCCGGCAGGTGCGCGCGCTGCCACGGCAGGAAGGGCTGGAAGAACGGCCGCGCCTCCAGCGTGACGGGGTTCAGCTGGTGCGCCAGGTCGCGCGTCTTGCGCGGCAGGCCGGGGCGGTAGAGCAGGTCGGGGCGCACCTCGGGCGGCACGGCGGCGAACGCGTCGTCATGGAAGACGAACGGCGCGCCGGGCCAGAACGAACGCGCGAGCGCGGTCTGCGCCGAATCGTCGAGGCCCGTGAAGAACGCGTCGCCGCGGGGCTCCGTTTTGACGAGCCATGCCCCAAGGAACAGAACGACGCAGGACGCGGTGAACAGGCAGCCGAGCCGGGTGCGGAGCCAGTCGCGGATGCGGTCGGACGAGGGGATTTCAGCCACGGGGCGGCTCCTTCTTCCCGGCGGACGCCTCCGCTTCGCGCAGCCGCTCCTCGAGCAGCGCGAGGCGCTGGGCGATGCGGGCGATGTTGCGTTCGTTCTTGGAGAGCGTGCGGCAGATGACGAACACCGCGACCATGAGCGCGGCGAACGCGACCGCGGCCATCGTCGAGGCGTAGGTCATGCCGAAGTAGCGGTAGACCTTCTCGAGGACGACGGGGAAGCAGGCCAGGAGCAGGATGAGGAAGGACGGAATGATCCAGAGCAGCGCGTAGCCCTCCTTGAGCTGCGTGCGGCGGATCGACTCGAACGTCGCGCCGAGGAGCAGGACCGAACCGGCGACCGCGGCCGCGCGGATGCGGACGATCGGCGTGGCGCCGCGCAACAGCGCCCAGGCGGACCAAAAGAGGACGGCGGCGAGCGCCAGCGCCGACAGGACGCAGAGGAACTTGCGGAGTTTCGTCGTTTTCATGGGCATCGCCGCCGATTCTAGCAGATGGGCGGCGGCGTGTCCACATGTGGACAGGCGCGCGCGATTTCGGTAGAATGGCCCGCGTCATGGACACCAATCCACCGGACGGAGCCGCGCCCGACGCCGGGACGCAGGCCGCGGCCGCCAAGCTCAAGGGCGTGCGCCGCGGCGGCGGTTCGGCCGCCCGCAAGTACTTCGCGCTGACCTACGGCCCGATGCCGCGCTGGAAGGCGCTGCTGATGGAGCTCGTGACGCTTCTCTTCGCCGGAACCCCCGGCGCGCTCGGCCTGTTCCTGCGCTCGAAGCTCTACCGGCCGTTTTTCGGCGCGTGCGGGCGCAAGGTCGTGGTCGGCCGCCACGTCACGCTGCGGCACCCGTCCAAGATCTTCCTCGGCGACGGCGTCGTTCTCGACGACAACTGCGTCGTCGACGCGAAGGGCGACGGCAACCGCGGCGTTTCGCTCGGCGACGGCGTCTACGTCGGCCGCAACACGATCGTCTACTGCAAGGGCGGCGACATCGAAATCGGCGCGAACGCGAGCCTGAGCGCCGACTGCATCGTCTTCTCCTCGAACCGCCTCTCGCTCGGCGCGGGCACGATGGTCGGCTCGTTCTCCTACCTGCTCTCCGGCGGCGAGTACGACTGGACGTCCCCCGTCCCGTTCGCCGAACAGAGCGGCATGGAGACGAAGGGTCCGCTCGAAATCGGCGAAAACTGCTGGATCGGCGCGCACGTCACGGTGCTCGACGCGGCGAGCGTCGGCGCCGGAACGACGGTCGGCGCCGGCGCGGTCGTCGCTTCTCCCCTGCCCCCGCGCTGCCTCGCGCTCGGCGTGCCGGCGCGTCCGGTCCGCGAACGGCCTCCGGAAGCCGCCCCCTCCGCATGAAGTTCCGCCTCCCCGCGATCCCGCCGGCGTTGCGCGCGGCGCTGCCGACGCTCGCGCTCGCGGGACTGCTGCTGACGGGCCTCGCCAAAGTCTACAACAAGCAGGTCGGCATGTGGGCCGCCGCGGGCCTCCGCAAGCAGACGGTCGTCCCGCTCCGCTGGCCCCTCACGGGCACGCTCTCCGGCGACGTCTTCGCGGCCGCGGCCGTTCTCGCGGTCGCGTTCCTCGCGGGCGGACGGCGCTTCCGGCGCGCGCTCCCGTGGCTGCTCGCGGGCGTCCTCGCCGCGGCGCAGGTCTCGTTCTGGCGCCTCGCCTCGCCGTCCGTCCTCGGCTCGTTCCCGTGGGCCGTCGACAACTCGTCGTTTCTCTTCCGCCTTCATGAAGTGCGCGCGGTCTTCCCCGCGCTCGGCGGCTGGAATCCGTGGTGGAACGGCGGCATCGAGCACTTCGTCGGCGTGACGAGCGGCGTCCACGGCTTCGCGCTGCTGAACGCGCCGCTGCTGGCGGCGATGGAGCCGCACGAATTCCTCGGACCGGCGCTCTTCGCTTGGATCTTCGTCCTGTTTCCGTGGATCGCGGCGCTTTCGCTGCGGTGGTGCGGCGCGCGCTGGACGGCCGCGCTGTGCGGCGCGCTGCTCGTGACGGCGCTCACACGCGGGGCGTTCTGCCATTTCTGGCAGTGCGGCATCCTCGGGCAGCTCGTCACGGTCGGGCTCACGCCGCCGCTCGCGGCGCTGGGCTGGCGCCTTTCGACGTTGCGCCGCGGCTCGTGGCGGTCGGCGGTCCTGCTCGGCGCGCTCGCGTTCCTGACGTGCCTCTGGACGGCCGGCTCGATCACCTGCGTCGCGATGGCCGCCGGCTGCCTGTGCAACAACGCGCGCTGGACGGAGCGCCGCACGCTGCGCCGGCTCCTCCTCGCCGGCGGCGTGGCGCTCGTCCTGCTCGCGCCGTTCCTCTGGATCACGCTCTTTCCCTCGCGCGCGGTCGTGGACTTCGTCGGATCGGTCGCGGACGACCTTCCGCGCCGCATGAAGCTCTTCAACACGTTCAACCAGCCGGGGCGCCGCCTTCTCGAATGGCATCCGGTCCTGACGGCCTGGGGCCTCGGCGGACTGCTGTTCCTCGCCGGGCGCCGCATGCGCCGCTGGTGGCTGGCCGCGGCCGCGGTCCTGCTCGCGGCGACCGCGCTGTGCGGGTTCAAGCCGCGTTCGGAGTTCGACCGGCTCGCCTTCCAGACCGCGGCCTTCCTGTCGGTTCCGGCGGCAGTCCTCGCGGGGCGCCTCTTCTCGCGGCCGCTCCCGGCGCGGGATGGTTCGTGGCGGGGTGCGGCCGTCCGTCTCGGCGGCGCCGTCTCGCGCGGCCTGCTGCTCGCGGCGCTGCTCGCGGGACTGCGCGTCGCCGGCGCCCACGCCGCCAATGCGGCCGGCTTCAAGATGTGGAAGGCCGAGCCGGTCGTGCGGGAGTTCGCGGACTGGGTCCGGGAAAACGTCCCGCCCGGCGGCCGCATCGCCCTCGCCGGACGTCTCCACCAGCGGATCGACTGGGGACGCGCGGCCTACCTCCCGGTTCTCTCCGGGCGCGAGTTTTTCGGCGCCGACTACTACGCTTTTCCGGGCGGAATGATCGAGTTCGACTGTCCGCCGCGCGCCTACCGCGACCCGGTCGACGGCTACCTGCGCTATTCGCGCGCCTACGGCATCACGCACTGGGTCGCGCTGGACGACCGCGCGGCCGCGTTCTTCGGGAACGGCTTCGGGGGCGCGTTCGTCCCGGTCGCGAAGTTCATGATGCAGTCGACGCGCCTCGTCATCTTCCGGATCGCGGAACCGTGGGCGGACGCCCCGACGCGTTTCTTCGAGGGCGCGGGGGAAACCGACGTCCGCGAAAACCGCCTCCTCGTGCGCCCCGCCGATCCCGCCGCGGAGCGCCTCGTCCTGCGCTACAACTGGCGCAAGGGTCTCGTCTGCCGCACGCCCGGCGCTTCGATCGAACCCTTCCAGGTCGACGAAAACCTCCGCTTCCTCGCCGTGCGCCCCGGCGGCGCCGCCGAGGTCGAAATCGGCTACGTTCCGCACTGGAGCAAGATGAAGCCGAACTTCGACGGATCCTTCCAGCACTGACACGCCCGTGAACGCCCCCCTCTGGATCGACATCGCACCGCTCCTCGCCGGCCGCGAGGCGGAGATCGAGGCGGACCTGCGCCGCCTTGCGCGCGAGACCTGCGTCGACTCGGTCGCGTTTTCCTGTTCGCTGCACCCCGAGGGCGACCCGCCGCTCGACAAGGCCGCCGCGTTCGCGCCGCTCGTCGCCTCGATGAAACGGCGGCTCGCCGGCTCCGGCCTGCGCGTCGGCGTCCTCGTCCAGTCCACGATGGGCCACGGCTACGTCCCCGACTCGCCCGCGCCGTTCCAGACGCTCCGCCTGCGAGACGGCCGCGCGCCCGCCGTCTTCTGCCCGCTCGACAACGCCTTCCGCGCCCACATCCGCGCCCAGGTCGCCGCGCTCGTGGCGGGGTGCGACCCCGACTTCCTTCTCGTCGACGACGACACGCGCCTCGGCTCCGGCTACGGCGGCTGCCTCTGCCCGCTGCATCGCGCCGCGCTCGCGCGCCGCCTCGGCGCGCCGGAGATGTCCTTCGAGGATCTCGCCGCCGCGCTCGCCGCGAACGCCGATCCCGCGCTGCAGCGCGCGTTCGACGACACGCAGGCCGCCTCGATGGAGACGTTCTTCCGCGACGTCCGCGCGGCGATCGACGCGGCGAAGCCCGGCCTCCCCGCGATCCTCTGCAGCTGCGGCTACGAGATGCCGCTCGCGCCGCGCTTCTCCGCGATCCTCGCCGCGCCCGGGCAGCGCCGTTGCGTCCGCCTCAACAACGGCCGCTACATCCGCGAGGGCCTGCGCGACATCCCGTTCTGGCTCCACGGCACCGCGTGGCAGCTCGCGCAGGCCGGGCCGGACATGGACGTGCTGTGCGAGCCGGACACCTGCCCGCACAACCGCTACGCCATGACGGCGTCGATGCTCCACTACCATCTGGCGCTGAGCCTCCTCGAAGGCTGCGCCGGCGCCAAGCTCTGGCTCACGCGCCTCCACGAGTGGGAGCCCGCGAGCGGCGAGGCCTACCGCCGGCTCCTCGCGGAGAACAAGGCCTTCTACCCCGCGCTCGCCGCGCTCCGCCCGGCCTGGGAGGGCGTCCGCATCCCCCTCGCCGCCACCGCCGCCTGGGGCGTCGACTGGGGCTCCTCCCTCCTCGGCGCCTTCGGCTTCCCGTACGCCAACGCCCGCGTCCCCGAAGGGGGCTCGGGAGGCGCGCCCCCCCGGTCGTTGGCCCCGTTCGCCCTGTCCGCCCACGACGTGCTGGTCCTCTCCGACGCCGAGCTGCGCGCGATCCTGCGCGGCCGCGCGCTGCTCGACGGCGGCGCCGCCGTCGAGCTCGCCAAGCGCGGCTTCGCCCCGCTCACGGGCGTCGACGCGCGCGACTGGGGCGACCTTCCGCGCGCCTCGTTCGAGGCGTGGGAGGGCGGCTGCGTGAACCGCGCCGTCCCGGATCCGGCCGACCTTCGCGCGCACGACCCCGCCGCGCGCGAGCTCTCGACGCTCTTCCACCGCGCGTGGGAGCTGGCGCCGGACACGGCGCCCGTCGCGCCCGGCACGCTGCTCTTCGACAACGCCGACGGCGGCCGCGTCCTTACGGTCGCCTTCCGCCTGCCCGCGCTCGACCGCGACCTCGGCAACTGGCACGCGCTCAACGAGACGCGCAAGCGCCGCCTCGCGGAGCTCCTGACGCTGCTCTGCGACGGCGACGAAGCCGCGTGGACCGGCGGCGCGCGCCATCTCGGCGACGCACCGCTGCTCTTCCGCACCGGCCGCGCCGCGGACGGCACGCGCCTCTGGCTCGCGATGCCGATCGGCCTCGACCCGATCGAGGAAATCCCGCTGGCGATCTCCGATTCTGCCGCGAACAAACCGTCCTGTGCCGCCGCATACTTGCGGCGGTCCGTCCGTATCGAGCGCCTCGCCCCCGACGGTTCGTGGCGGGGTGCGGACACCGCCACGCCCGCGCCCGGCCGCCTTGACCTGAACCTGCGGCTCCTGCCCGCCGAACCCGCGATCCTGCGCGTTTCATAGCGCCTTGCATCGGCTTCGCGCCTGCCGTATAATGTCACCCGTCCACGCCCGTTGCCCGCCATGAAACGACCCGCTGCGACCGCACTCCTCCCCGCCGTCCTCCTTGCGCTCGCCGCCGCCCCGGCCGGCGCGGCCGACTCGGCGATGTCGAACTTCGTCGCCGACGGAGTCAAACCGTGGTATTACAACAACCACGTCATCGACAACGCGCACGGAAAGCTCTTCCGCCTGTCGGTGGACGTCACGGCCGTGGGCGACGGCACGACGGCGCTCTCGCTCTGGATCGGCCACGACAACGCGTCGCTCACGAAGGTCGAGGAGCGCGCCGTGACCGCGACCGGCACGCAGACGTTCGAATACACGAGCCTGCGCGACATGGGCGACTGGGAGTATTTCCGCATCAAGATGGAGCAGACGGTCGGCGGTGCGACGACCGAGGCGTGGCTGCCCGCGCTCAACGACTCCAAGAACTGGGCCTACCTCGCGGACGGCCAGGTCTACGAGTGGACCGGCGGCGATTCGGGCGGCGCGTGGGAGGACACCGCGAACTGGCGCAGCACGGGCGAGGTGGACTTCGTCGGCACGCCGACCGGCTACCCGGCCAGCGAGAGCGTCGGCGGCGCGGTCTTCCCCGCCGGGACGAACGTCGTGTCGATCGGAAGCCGCAAGGTCGTCCCCTTTTTCCGGATCCCGGACGGCACGGCGCTCGCGCTCCGCTCGGCGACCGGGCGGCAGGAAATCGAGATCGACGCCTGGACGGGCGCCGGCTTCGCCGGGCTCGCGTCTTTCGCGGTCGACGGCGTCGACGTCTTCTGGTCGCCGGAGATCGGGCCGACGCGGACGGACGCCGTCTTCTCCGTGACGAACGGCGGGCACTGGTATTCCCGCCTGGTCTGGCCGCAGGGCTCGGGAGCGACGTTCCGCGTCGCGTCCGGCTCGACGCTGGAGCTGGGCGAGTTCTGGGGCGGCTCTGTCGGCGGCCTCGTCGACATCGAGGGGACCGTCTCCGTCACGGGCGTCAACGGCTACTGGGCCGCCTACAAGACCGGCACGGGGAGCAAGACCCGACTGCGCGGCGACGCCCCGGCGCTCGTCTTCTCGAGCAACGCGGGCCTCGGCGGCGCGGAAGGGGCCGACGGAACGCTCGAATTCGTCGTCCCCGCCGGCGGCTGGGTGCAGGCCCCCGTGCGCGGCGCGGCGGGCGGAACGACGGCCTTCGCCGCGCCCTACCGCGACAGCGGCGACCTCGTTGTCGCCGTCGCGGCGGACAGCCCCGCGGCGACGACGGACGGCATGACGGACGCGGTCCTCGTCTCGTGGCCCGGCGGCTTCGACACGACGCACCTCGTCTACGGCTCTCTCCCGAACCCCGCCACGGACTCGTTCTACATCGCGAACAACCCGGACACCAACGTCCCGGAGCTGCACGTGCGCATCTTCGGCCAGGCGCAGGGCGAGGCCGACCCGACCGTGACGGCCGTCACCGCGACCGGCGTCACCCGCACCGGCGCGACGCTCTCCGCGGCCGTGATGCCCGGCGGCGACGCTCAATCTGCGACGGTCTCCCTGCTTATCTCAGCGAACGGCGGCGCGGAGTTCGTGGCGACCAACGAGACGGTCTCGACCTCCGGCACGGTCGTCTTCCCGATCGACGGCCTGCCCTCCGGCGCGACCTGCACCGCGCGCTTCCGCGTCGTCAACAGCTACGGGCGCAGCGCCGTCTCCGATCCGGTCGTCGTCCGGCTTCTCGCCAGCTATGCCGAGTTCGTCGTGACCGGTACCGGCGTCTCGCTCTCCCGGGCCGGCAAGGACACCGTCGCCGAATTCACGTCGGACGGCACGTTCACCGTCCTGCGCGGCGGCGCGGCCGAAGTGCTGGTCGTCGCTGGCGGTGGCGCGGGCGGCGCGAGCGGGGCCACCTACGCGGGCGCGGGCGGCGGCGCGGGCGGCATCCTGCACCTCGAGGACCTCTGGCTCGACGCGGGCGACTACGCGGTCGTCGTCGGCGCCGGCGGCGCGGCCGCCACCTCCCGTTCCGTCCTCGGCGGCAACGGCGGCGACTCGGCGTTCTGGAGCTACCACGCGACCGGAGGCGGCGCCGGCTGCTCCCCCTATGTCGGGACGGGCGCCCGCTCCGGCGGCAGCGGCGGCGGCGGCGTGGGCGACGGTTTCGCCAACAACTACGGCGCCAACGCCGGCATCGCGGGCCAGGGCCACGACGGCGGCCG
>CADBEF010000117.1 GCA_902793555.1 uncultured bacterium
CCGCGCTCGGGCCGGACGCGATCCTCGTCACGCCCGGCGTCCGCCCCGCCGGCGGCGCCCTCGGCGACCAGAAACGCGTCGCCACGCCGGCGGACGCGATCCGCGCCGGCGCCACGCACCTCGTCGTCGGCCGACCGGTCCTCGCCGCACCCGACCCGCGCGCCGCGGCGCTCGCCATCCGCGCGGAGATGGACGCCGCGCGATGAGCCCGGACAAGTCCGCGCGCCCGCGCCCCATCGTCGGGACGCTCGCCTACGTCCTTTCGCCGGACCGCTCGAAGGTCCTGCTCGTCCACCGCACCTACCGCGAGACGGACGAGAACCTCGGCAAGTGGAACGGCGTCGGAGGCCACCTCGAGCGCGGCGAGGACGCCGGCGCGTGCATGACGCGCGAGATCCTCGAGGAGACCGGCCTGCGCGTCCGCGCGATGGAGCTGCGAGGGACCGTCGTCTGGGAGGACTTCGGCCCGAAGAAGGAGGACTGGCTCGGCTTCGTCTTCCTCGTCACCGCCTTCGACGGCGAGCCGTTCGAGGGCAACGAGGAGGGACCGCTCTCCTGGCAGCCGCTCGACGCGCTCGGCTCGCTGCCGATGTGGAAGGGCGACCGGCTCTTTCTGCCGATGGTCTTCGACGGCGACCCGCGCCCGTTCCACGCCTACATGCGCTACGAGGGCGACGAGCCCGCCGACTGGCGCTGCACCCGCCTCTAGCCGTGGACGCCCCCGACCCCGCCACGCCCGCGACCTTCCGCCGGGGCTTCCTCGACGCGATGCCGATCTGCCTCGGCTACTTCGGCGTCGGCTTCGCCATCGCGGCCGCCTCGGTCGCCCAGGGGCATCCCGTGTGGTCGCCGGTCGTCCAGTCGCTCACGCACCTCTCCGGCACGAGCCAGGGCGCGATCTCCCACCGCGCGATCCCCGGGCCCGCCGGCGGCGCGTGGGAGCTGGCGCTCCTGTGCCTCGGCCTCAACCTGCGCTACGTCCTGCTCGGCCTCGCGCTGGCGCAGCGGCTCCCGCCCGGCATCGGGTTCGGCCGCCGCCTGCTCGTGGCGTTCGGCGTGACGGACGAGAACGTCGCGCTCGAGATCTCCCGCCCGTTCCCGACCGGCTTCCCCTACCTCATGGGCGTGCTCGCCTCGTCGTTCCTGGGCTGGAACGCCGGCAACGCGCTCGGCGCGTTCGGGACGTCGCTCCTGCCGCCCTCCGCCGTCGCGCCGCTGGGCATCGCGCTCTACGCGATGTTCGTCGCGATCGTCGTCCCCGCCGCGAAGGCCTCGCGCGCGACGCTGCTCTGCGTCGTCCTGGCGGCCCTCGCCAACGCCGCCCTGCGCGCGCTGCCCGCGGCGTCCCGCCCCGCGCCGGTCCTCTCGATGCTCCTCGCGGGCGTCGGCGCGTCCGCCCTCTGCGCGTGGCTCTCCCCGAGGAAGGAGGCCGCGCCGTGACGGAACGGGACCTCCTCGCGCTCGTCCTCGGCGTCGCGCTCGCGAACTACGCGCTGCGGCTCCTGCCGCTCGCGCTGCTGCGCCGGCCGCTGCGCAGCCCGCGCCTCGTCGCGTTCATCGAGCGCCTCCCCTACGCGATTCTCGCGGCGATGGTCGTCCCGGACGTCTTCGCCGCGTCGACGACCGGCGACGCGCGCGCCTCGGCGGCCGGCTTCGCCGTCGCCCTCGCGCTTTCGCTCCTCGGCCGCTCGCTGCCGCTCGTCGCGGCCGCCGCGACCGCGACCGCCTTCGCCGTCCGCGCGCTCGCCTAGATCCGCGCGGCGCGGATCGGGGTGGCGACGATGCCCTTGGCGCCGAGCGCCTCGAGCTTGTCCATCGTCTCCGCGATGCCCTTGCGCAGGCACAGCGCCTTCACGGCGGCCCAGTCCGGGTCGTTGAGCGGCGCGACCGTCGGCGACTCGATGCCGGGCGTGAGCACCACGGCCTGCTCGAGCGCCGCGCGCGGGATGTCGTATTCGAGCATCTCGTAGGCGCGCGCGACGACGATGCCCTTGATGCGGTGCAGGAAGCGCACCGCCTCCGGCCGCGCCGCCGTCTCCGCGTCGCGGGCGACCACGACCGCCTCGCTCTGCATGACCGGCTCGCCGACGACCTCCAGCCCCGCGCTGCGCAGCGTGGCGCCGCTCTCCACGACGTCCGCCACGGCGTCCGCGACGCCGAGTTTCACGGAGATCTCCACCGCGCCGTCCACGCGGACGACCGTCGCCGCCACGCCGCGGCGCTTGAGGTCGCGCTCCACGATGTTGCGGTAGGAACAGGCGATCCGCTTGCCGCCGAAGTCCTCGGGCTTGAGCCCGCTCCCCGCGGGGACCGCGTAGCGGAACGACGACTTGCCGAACCCGAGCGGCAGCACCTCGAGCGCGGGCGCCTGCGCGTCCTCGTTCAGGTCGCGTCCGGTGATCCCCAGGTCGATGACGCCGCGCGCCACGTAGACCGCGATGTCGCGCGGCCGCAGGAAGAAGAACTCGACGCCGTTCGCGGCGTCCGTCTTCTCCAGCTCCTTGCCGGACCGTTTGCAGTCGTATCCGGCCTCGGACACGACCGACACGGCGCCGTCCGAGAGCGATCCTTTGTTGGGTAATGCGATCTTCAGCATGGCCTAGAGGTGCTTGTAGACGTCCGCGAGCGTCATGCCCTTGGCGAGCAGCATGACCTGCGCGTGGTAGAGCAGCTGGGAGATCTCCTCGGCGGTGCGCTCGTTCCCCTCGTATTCGGCGGCCATCCAGGACTCGGCGGCCTCCTCCGTGAGCTTCTTGCCGATGAAGTGAACGCCCTTCTCCAGCTCCTTCACGGTGCCGGACGCGGGATCGCCCGCCTTCGCCTTCGCCGACAGCTCGGCGAACAGTTCATCGAATGTCTTCATGGGTTCAAAGGTGCCAGTTCGTGGCCGAATGCCGCGGAGTCTACCATGTCCCCCGCCCGCGTTCAACCGTTTTCGCGTTTGTGCCCGGAGCCAGCCCCCGGCGCGAACGCACCTCCGGATTCAGGCGACGAAGGCGTCCGCCGCGGGGAGGCCGCGGGCGAGGGCGTTGGCGGCGGCGCGGCCGGCCGCCTCGCCCGTCTGGTTGCAGTTGACCATCACGCGGCAGGCGCCGTAGGCGTCGCGGTCGCAGTCGAGGCAGCGGCCGGGGGCGAGAACGTTCTCCGCCCCCTTCGGGACGATGGCGCGGTACGGGATCTCGTACCATGTCGGCGCGTCGGCGCGTTCCTCGCGCCAGCGGCCCGTCTCGTAGCGCGTGCCGCCGGCGCCGTCCGCGACGGTCCGCTCGAAGGTGCCGTCGAGATACTTGAACGTGATGCCCGCCCCCTCGTGGATGTCCACCCGGTAGGAGCCGCGCGCGATGCAGTCGTCGAAGCGGCGCCCGCCCAGGAGCTCCTCCGCGGTCACGCGGTGGAGCGAATCGACGTGGCAGGACTCGCGCAGCCCGACGTGCGGGGCGATCGCGACGACGGAAAGCCCTTCGCCCGGCGGCATCGGGTAGCGCCGGTTCGCCGCGTCGACGATGCGCCGCAGCTGCGCGCGGGACTCGATCTCGGCGCGCGTGAGGTCCTCGGGGACCGAGGGGTCGCAGTCCGCGACGCGCGTGTAGGCGTGGAAGGAGAGCCCCTTCGCGCCGACGACCTCGGCGCCCCATCCGTAGACGTGCTTGAGCCCCGCGCCGGCCTCGGGCCGCATCAGCGCCTCGAAGGAGAAGTCCGGGTGCCGCGCGCGGATGCGGTCGGCGCCCGCGAGGATCGCGCAGAGCGTGTGCGCCTGCATCGCCTCCTTCGGCGGCCTCCAGGTCGGCAGCCCCGCGAAGCGGCAGAGGTCCGCGTCGCCGGTGGCGTCGACGAAGAACCGCCCGCGGAGGCGCCGCAGGCCGGACTTGTCCGCGACGACGACCGCGGCGACGCGCCCCGGCCGGTCGCATTCGGCCGCCGCGAGGCGCGTGTGGAGGAAGGGCGTGATGCGCGGCTGCGCCTCGACGAGCTCGTCGAGCAGCATCTGGAGCCCGGCGACGTTGAGCAGCGCCCCGCGCGCGGGGTTGTCCGGCGCCTCCATCCGCGCCTCGCCGCGGCGCACGAGCTCGCGCTCGACTTCGTCCGTGAGGCCGCCGACGATCGGCGTCCGGCCGTCGCTCGAGAAGAGCGAGTGCCAGATCGGGACGAGCCCCTGCGTGGCGGTGCCGCCGAACCCGCCGGCCATCTCGACGAGCGCGACGCGGCACCCCGCCTCCGCCGCGCGGATCGCGGCGAAGACGCCGGTGCAGCTTCCGCCGGCGACGACGACGTCGAACTCGTCCGGTCTCACTCCCGGTTCTTGGCCCAGTGCTTTTTCATCACCTCGAGGCGGTCGGTCGTCTCGCCGTCGCGGATGTTGCGGAGCTTGCCGGTCTCCTCGTCGCGGATGGACTCGAGGTTCCAGCCGTAGAACTCGCCGTAGGAGTGGAAGGTCCAGAACTTGTAGCCGTGTTGCTCGATGAGGTCCGCCACGTCGTCGAGCCACTGCGCGGCGCCGGGCTGCTTGCTCATGCAGGAGAACTCGCCCACGTAGATCTGCGCGCCCCAGCGCTCCACGAAGTCGTTCATGTAGTCCATGACGTCGCCGACCTCCTTCTTGGTCCAGTGCGTCCCGCGCTTCTCGGTGCCCGGATAGGGGTCGTCCGGCAGCAGCTGGGTGCCGTAGAGGCCGGCGTGGGTGAGGAAGAACGGCGCGTAGAAGTGCATCTGGTAGATGACGTCCTTCAGCGGCAGCGGCCGCATGTCGCAGGCGTTGTAGTTGCCCGGCGAGCTGCCGCCCGTGGCGCTCGCGACCAGCACGCGGTCCGGGTCGATCGCGCGGACGATCTTCGCGGCCTCGTACTGCACGGCGAGGAAGTTGTACTTGTCGTCGGGGTTCTTGCGCAGCTCCTGGAACGGCTCGTTCATGAGGTCGAACGCGAAGATGCGTTCGTCGCCCTTGTAGCGCTCCGCGACCTTCTTCCAGTTCTCGAGATACCGGTTGTAGAGCTCCTCGTCGTTGAAGAGCCGGTAGGCCTGGCCCTGCGGGCCGCGCGGGCCGGGCGTCGCGGGCGCGAGGATCACGTGGATGCCGAGCTTCTCGAGGACGGGCAGGAGCGCGTCGGTCTTCTCGAAGTCGTCCTCCTTGTCCGGGTTCATCCAGAAACGGACGAGGTTGCAACCCCAGCCGCGGATCTTCTCGTAGTCCGCGACCGAGTGGCCGCAGCCCGCGACGATGCCGCGCATGTGCGGCGCCTCGAGCACCTTGTCGGTGTATTCGCACTGGAAGCCCTCGGGCAGCGGCATGAACTTGTCCATGTACTTCTCCGCGCGCTCGCGGACGACGATCCTGCGGACGGTCACCGTGCCCGACTCGAAGCACGCGCGGACGTTCATGCCGAACTTGCCGGCCGTCTCGGGATAGCGGAACGAGAGCCGGATCTCATGCCCCTTGAACGTCCCCTCCGGGATGTCGGGCACCTCGGGCGTGAACCAGTTGGCGTATTCGGCGTACTGGATCTCCCAGTGGTAGGTCACGGGGGTGGGCTTGCGCGGGGTCTTCCCGTCCGCCTCCGTTCCGCGCACGACATTCTCCCCGTCGAGCACGAACACGAGGTCGACCTCCTTGTCGCGGAAGGCGTCGAGGTCGAGGAAGTCCGTGCCGAATCCGGCGACCTTCGCGCCTTTCTCCTGGAGGAGCGTCACCGACTTGCCGTCGGGCCCGTCGTTCCAGACGAGCTGCCCCTTGTCGCAGGTCCGGACCCAGCCGGGCCGGTCCAGCAGGGAGGCTTCTTCCACCGCGCCCGCCGCCATCGCGCAGAGCGCCGCGGCAGCCGTCAACGTCGATTTCAGGTTGAGTTTCATGGTTGTGTGGTTGTGTGGTTGAAGGGTTGAACAGGTTGAAGGGTTGGGATGTTCGGCGCGCGCTACTTGACGACGATGACCGTGCCGATCGTCTCGACCTTCAGCACGCCAGGACCCGAGAAGTGGATGTCGTCGATGTTCTCCGCCGCGGTTTCGCTCGAGCCGTAGGTCGTGCCGGACCGCATCTTGCGCGTACCGACGAAGAACTCCTTCACGGGATGGGTCCCGGCCGCCAGGTTGACCCGGGCCGGGTAGTTGCCGCTGTCCTGGAGCGTCAGCCGGTGCTTCTTGAGGAAGTTCGCGTTGACGTTCTGCACGTCCAGGACCGAGTAGCCGCCCGCGACGCGGATGTCGACGTCGAGGTCGACGGCGGCGGTCGACGAGCCCAGAACGAGCCGGCAGCCGTTGACGGCGAGCTCGTCTTCGATGCCCGTCTGGTCTCCGGTCACCCGGACGCCGCCCGGCGCGCCGAAGGCGATACCCTGCGGCGCGACCAGGGGAAGGTTGATCTTCGCGCAGGTGTTCGTCGGAACGATCGTGTGGACGTAGGCCGGCGCGGCGAAAACGATTCGCCCGTTCTGGTTGCCGCCTTCAACGCCTACGATCGAATTCCCGTCCCACAAATAGAGCGCACCCGAGGTTATCGTCAGCGTCCGGTCCGCCCCCAGATACTGGGGCTGTCCGGAGATACTGCCGATTGACACCGAATTCACCGTCCGATCCGCAGTGATGGAGAGCGACTTGGTGTTCACGGTCACGTCTTCCCCGGGGGCTGCATCGTTGAGTTTTTTGTTCACGCGCGCCGTGGTGTAGAAGAATCCGTTTTCGTTGACGCGCGCGGGGACAAGACCTTTCCTGCGGGAGATGATCGCCATCCAGGGGACGACGCCGTTCGTTGCAAGGTTGTCCGCACAGGCCAACCGCGCCTTCACCTTGGCGCCCGTCTCGTCGACGTCAGCGTTGTCCCCCCCCCAGAACGCAGTTGAATAGAGATACGCCTGCGACCGGTTCTGGTGATCGACCGAAACAATGTCGACGAAGTTCGTCGGTCCCTTCGTGTCCGACGCTTCCTTGCCCCAGAAATACAGTTTGCTCAGGCCGTATCCGAACGTGAGGCGGTCCACGCGTGTCGTAAGGGTCTCCGATCCCCATGTCTTGCTCCTGTTATGTTCCGGCCAGATGCCGAGAAGCCCGGAGTTCAGGATGACATGGCTTGCGACGCGGATCCGGTCGGGGTAGAAATCGAGCCCCGTGCCGGAGTCGTAGTTGTTCTCCCCGCTGCCGATCTTGATGCCGCCGGAACCCGAATACTGGAAGCGGTATGCATCATAGGCGCCCCAGTTCGATTCGATGGAGAAAGCGCCGTCCGAAATCGCCGTGCATCCCGCCGCCGTCGCCTTCCGGAAGTCAATGCCGGCGCCGACCGGCGAAGCAGGAATGGACCTCGGCCGTTTGCCGCCGGACTCCCACGAACCGGCGAAAATCGCATTCCCCTCGGAATCGACGCGCAGGTTCATGTCGGAGTCGTTGCGGATCGTCCCCGTCCCGCCGAGCGCATAGCCGGCGTCAAACTCCACGCCGGAATCCTCCGCATTGCTCCCGCTGTGCCCCGATTTTCCGTTGACGAAGGTCAGGCGTTTTCCCGCGGGAATGGAAAGCGAACCCTGCTGGAAGAGGAAATGCGAGACGGTCGAGCCGGATTCGTCTTCCACATAGCCGAGGTCGGCAAGAAGCCCGTTCGAAAGGTCAAGGGACAGGTTCCTGTCGCCGTTGCCGGCGAAGCGAACCCACGTGTTGTGCGCAGTCGCGGCGTTGCCGGAAACCGCCAGAATCGGCGCGTCCCCATCCGTTCGGGCGAATGCCAGCGTGGCGTTGCCGGCCGTGCCGGGACGCAGCCGGATGTTCAGGTTGCCCGGCTTGAACGAGCCAAAGAAGAGTTGCCCGATGGTGATCTCGCCGTCGAATGTCAAATAGTAACCGGCGTAGTTGTTCTTGGCGTTGTCGGCGGTGGTGTTGATGGAAACGGGGATCATGGCGACGTCGTCGGCCGCGTTCGGATACCCGCCTCCGCCGTCGACGCACCGCCAGCTGTTCTCGTCGGACCAGTTCAGCGCGATGCTCTGGTTGTTTTGGAGAACCGTCGTCGTGTCCAGCATCGCGACGAAGACCCGCCCCGAGCCGCCGACGGCCGGTCGCACGATGATGCCGCCGGCATTGGAGCTGGGGTCGAGGACGCCGGTGAAGCCAGGCTCCAGCGCCGTCACCGTGTTGGCGCTTATGGATGCGACGCGGGGATTGTTGATCGTGTACTCCTCGCCCTCGCCGAGCGGAGGCAGGACGACCGTGTCGCCGACGGCGCAGACGACGGCGTTGGCGCCCGAGCCGCAGATGGCGGAGAAGTCGGCCACCGTGACTTCGGCGGCGCGCGGCGCGCCCGCGGACGCGAGCAGGGCCGCGGACGCGGCGAAAAGCCGGCCGAATCGATTCGCAAGTGTGTGCATGTTCGTTTCTCCGTGCCGGCCCGGCGACGCCCGAAGGCGCCGGCAACCTCGCCAGCGCCGCCCATTATAGGGGAGAACGCGCGATGAAACAAGCGGAAATCATGCAAGAAAGATTAGGTTTTGCGAAATTCTCGGTTCTGTGGTAGTCTTTGCCGCATGAAGGACGGGAAAACGAGACGGCTGCGGCTGCTCCTGCACGTGGACGCGAGCCAGCGGATTTCGCGCGGGACGACCGCCGGCGTCCTGCGCTACGCGGCGGTGCATCCGGACGTGGAGGTCCGGCTCTACGGGCCCGGGACGGCGGCCGAGCGGATGGAGGAGTTCGCGGACTGGCGGCCCGACGGGCTGATCGCTGATCGTCGGCGGGAACGCCGAGGAGAACCTGCGCGCCGCGGCCCGGATCGGCGTCCGCGCCGCGGTGCTGGCGGAGACCGAGCCGCCGGCGGACTGCCCGCTCCGGCTCGGGAGCATCTTCTGCGACAACGCGGCGGTGGCGCGCGAGGCGGCGGCGCTGTTCGGGGAGCGGCGGCTCGCGCACTGGGCCTACGTCGGGGAGCCGGTGGCGTGGTCCCGGGAGCGCGAGGCGCGGCTGCGCGAGCGGGCGGAGCGCGCCGGACGCGCGTTCCACGCGTTCCTTCCGCCGGACGGCGGC
>CADBEF010000118.1 GCA_902793555.1 uncultured bacterium
CGCGCTGGCGCTGGCGTACCTGCTGCGCGAACCCCAATGCGAGCTGCTGGGCGTCACGACGGTCTGCGGCGAACCGGAGAAGCGCTGCGAGATGGCGTCGGCCATCTGCCATCACCTCGGCCGCCCGGACGTGCCGATCCATCCGGGCTGCCCCGTTCCGCTCTCCCGCGCGCAGCTCCAGCCGGTCTGCCCGCAGGCCGCCGGCCTCGGAGACTGGCCTCGCGACCGGTTCGCCGCGGACAACTCCGCCGTGGACTTCCTGCGCCGCACGATCCGCGCCAATCCGGGCAAAGTCGCGCTCCTCGCGATCGGCCCGCTCACGAACGTCGCGACGCTGTTCTCGCTCGACCCCGAAATCCCGTCGCTCCTGAAGGGCCTCTACCTGATGTGCGGCCGCTTCTTCACCGCGCTCGGCGGCGAATGGAACGCGTTTCTCGACCCGTGGGCGACGGCGATCGTCTACGGAAACACGCCGCACCCGCGCCCGGCGACGCACGTGAGCTACGGGCTCGACGTCACGACGCAGGTCGTCCTGCCGCGCGACGAGGCCCGCCGCCGCTTCGCCGGCCTCGACGCGCTCGGCCCCGTGCGCGACTTCGCGGAGGTCTGGTTCGACCGTTCGGAGCGCGTCACGTTCCACGACCCGCTGGCGGCCGCCGGCGTCTTCCACCCGGAGGTCTGCACCTACGAGGACGCCTTCGTCCGCGTCCCGCTCGCGGAGCCGACGTTCGGATGGACGATTCCCGGCCCCGCGCCGGAGGGCGCACCCGCTCCGCACCGCCTCGCCCGCACCGTGGACCCCGACGCGTTCTTCCGCATCTGGTTCGGCGCGCTGTCCGCTTAACGGGGCGGGAGGATCTCGGCCAGGACCTGGACCAGCGTCTCAAGCGTGACGGGCTTGAGGAGGATGCCGTCGAAGCCGACCTCGGCGTATTTCGAGCGGAACTCCACGTCGGCCGTCAGGGCGACGACGGGCAGGCCGGAAAGCGCCGGATCCGCCCGGATGGACCGGAGCAGCGTCTCGCCGTCCATGCCCGGCATCCAGAGGTCCGTGAGGACGGCGTCGAAGGGCTCTGCGCCGGGCGCCTTCAGGGCCTTGAGCGCCTCCGCCCCGTTCGCCGCCGGGACCGTCTCGAAGGTCCCCGCCCTGCGCAGGAGCGCCCGGAGGACCACGAGGTTCATCTCCATGTCGTCGACGAGGAGGAGCCGCCGGCCCCTGCCGCCGGGGGACGACGGAACGGGGGCGGGCGGCGGAGGCTCCTCCGCCCCGCCGGTCGCCGCGCCGGCCGGCGCCGGCCGGACGCCGGGCAGCGTGATGGTGAAGGTGGAGCCGCGCCCGAGGGCGGATTCGACGGAGAGCCGCCCGCCCACGGAGGCGGCCAGCTGCCGGCAGATGGCCAGGCCCAGCCCCGTGCCGCCGCGTTTCGTCGCCTTGGGGCCGACCTGGACGTAGTCCGTGCCGATCCGCTTCAGGTCCTCCGGCGCGATGCCGCACCCCGAGTCCTCCACCTCAAGGCGGAGCGTCCCCTCCCCGGCTCCCTCGGCGCGGTCGTAGAAGGCGCGGAGTTCGACGAACCCCCGCTCGGTGAACTTCACGGCGTTGCCCACGAGGTTGAAGGCGATCTGGCGCAGGCGCTGCGGGTCGGACATCAGCGGGGGCATCTCCCCGAAGCGGCAGCGCAACTCGACCCCGGGGCGGCCGCCGGAGGCGCGGCAGGAGTCCATCACCCCGCGCAAGAGGCGCGGGCAGTCGGTCGGCTCCCGCACGATCTCCATCTTGCCGGATTCGAGTTTCGAGAGGTCCAGGATGTCGTTCACGAGCCCCAGTAGCGTCTTGCCGCTCACGAGGATCGAGTCGACCGCCTGCTTGCGCTCGATCTCCGTCAGGGTCCCCGACCGGAGCATCTCCGAGAAGCCGATGACGGCGTTGAGGGGGGTCCGGATGTCGTGGCTCACGGAGGAGAAGAACAGGCTCTTGGACCGCTCCTTCTCCCGCTCGAGCTCCCGCTCGCGCCGCCGGAAGATGACGAACAGGTGGACCAGGAGGACCAGCATGAGGACGGCGACCCCGGTCTGCACGGCGTTGTTCTGCCGGACGGAGCGGCCCACGAAGCGCTCGGTGTCCCGGAGTGTGTCGACCCAGTCCCGCGAGACGTGCCGGAAGGCGTCGTCCGCATCCTCGTGCTCGGCCCGGAAGGAGTCGTCGTGGCGGCTCACGATCGCGTCGAACGCCCGCTCCATGGTCCCGGTCGTCGACTGGCGGATCCACAGGAACGAGAGGATGAGCACGACGACGACCAGGGAAAGCCACACGACGGGCGACTGCCCGAAGTGCCGGCCGAGGTCGCGGCGGAGGGCCAGGAGGAAGCAGGCGACGCCCGCGATGCACAGTGCGATGAGGACGAGGTAGGATTCCGTCGCCATCGTGCCGGCCTCGGGCGAGAAGAACGGCAGGAGGAAGAGCAGCAGGATCAAGACCGACAGCGCGAGGCCGGCGAGACCCGTCGCCCGGGCGAACCGGTTGCCCTCCGCGCGCGCCGCGCGGAACGTTGCGGCGGAGGTGTAGGCGTAGGCGAGCACGGCGCCGACGACCGCGACGTCGACGATGATCTGGACCACCGTTTCGCCGAGGACGAAGACGGGGACCGACAGGATCGCGATGGCGAGGACGGCGTTGCTCGGCGAGCCGTCGCCGTTCTTGCGCGCGAACCACGAGGGCAACGCCCCGTCGGCGGCCATCGCGGAGAGGAGGCGGCTGGCGGCGACGGTGTTGCCGACGAGATTCGTGAAGACGGCGGCGAAGAACGTCGCCGCCCCCAGTTGCGACCCCCACCACGTTCCGACGGTCCGGCACGCCGTGGAGAAGGCCATGTAGGAGGCCCGGGCGTCGCCCGACTTGAGGGAGTCCACGGCCTCGCGCCAGCCCGCGAAACCGCCGCCGGGGGCGAAGCCCGGCGCCAGCACGGGGATCAGCGTGAGAAGGGCGTAGGCGGCGGCCACGAACGCGATGGCCGAGAGCATGACACCGAACGACCTCCGGAGCGGGAACCGGAACTCGCCCGACAGGTTCGAGACGGATTCGAAGCCGATGAACAGCCACGGCATGAGGCCGACGATCCCGAGCACCTGCACGATGCGCGGGACGCCGCCCGGGGCGAACGCGGGGCCCGCCGGCGCCGCCCCGTGGCGGCAGACCGCCGCCCCGGCGAAGACGAGGATGCCGACGACGAAGACGACGGACAGGACCGTCTGCACGGCGCCCGCGAGACGCCGCCGGCAGCAAATCGCGGCGGTGACGGCGATGGCGACGACGGACACGGCGATGTGGTCGACGCGGAGCGTGTAGCCCTCGATCGCGTAGCGGAAGCCGAAGCCCATCGTCCCATGCCCATGGGAGAAGAAGTTCACGATGAACGAGAGCACCGTGGCGTCCATCCAGACGATGGCGATGTAGGCGAGGCCCAGGAACCAGCCGCAGAGGAACCCGTGGTCGGCGCCGAAGGCCTTGGACGCGTAGTCGTAGACGCCGCCCGGCCCCGGATGCCGGTTCATCATGAAGTGGAAGTTCCAGGCCACGGTGGCCATGACGAGCGTGCCGGCGACGAGCCCGACCAGGGTGCCGACCGGCCCGGCTTCGGGCAGGAACGACGTCCACGGGATGACGAACGAGTCCCAGCCCAGCGCGCAGCCGAAGGCCAGCGCCCAGGCCGCGAGCGGCGTAAGGAATCGGGACGGTGATTTCGTCATCTTGTGGCTTGGCGGAGGTCGATTCTACCACATCCGGGGGTACGCAACAACCGGATGGCCGGTCGTTGCGGAATCACGTGGCGAAGCGGTCCAGCTCCCGCAGCACTTCGGCGATCTTCAGCGGCTTCGCGATATGGCCGTTCATGCCGGCCCGCCGGGATTTTTCCCGGTCCTCCTCGAAGGCGTTGGCCGAGTACGCGATGATGGCGAGCTTGTCGCCGCCGGGGAGCTTCCGGATCTCGGCCGTGGCCCCGTATCCGTCCAGAACCGGCATCTGGACGTCCATCAGGACGAAGTCGTAGGCCTCCGCGCCGTTCTTCCGGACCGCCTCGACGGCCTCCCGCCCGTTTCGGGCGGTGTCGACGACCAGCCCCTTGCGCCGGAACTGCAGCTCGCCGACCCGGACGTTGAGCTCGTTGTCGTCCGCGAGGAGGATCCGCTTGCCCTGGAGGGAGCGGAGCTTCCGCTCCTCGTCCTCCGGTCCGGCGGGGGAGCTGTCGCGGGGCGTCGCAGGCGCCGTCCCCGGGCCGGACGCCGGCGCCTCCGCGACCTTGAAGTCCGCGGTGAAGGTGAATTCGGTCCCCTTCCCCTTCTTCGAGCGGACCTCGATCCGGCCGCCCATCATGTCGACGAGGTTCTTGGTGATCGCCATGCCGAGGCCGGTCCCGGAAATGCCGGAAAGCGTGGAGTTCTCCTCCCTTGAAAACGGTTCGAAGATCGTTTTGGCGAACGCCTCGTCCATGCCGATCCCGTTGTCCCGGCACCGGAACTCGAACGTGGCCGAGCCGGGCTTCGACGACGGCAGCTGGGCGACGCGCAACGAGATCGTCCCGCCCGGATGCGTGTATTTGATCGCGTTGGAGAGCAGGTTGAGCAAGATCTGGCTGAGGCGCAGCCGGTCGCAGAGGATGAGGTCGTCGCGGACGTCGACGACGTCGAGGGAGAACCGGTGGCGCTTGGCCGCGATTTCCGGCTGGACGATGCCGCGCAGCACGCGGAGGACGTCCGCCAGCGACTCGGGCTTCTCGTTGATCGTCATCCGGCCGGATTCGATGCGGCTCATGTCCAGGATGTCGTTGATGAGCGAGAGGAGGTGCTCCGAGGAGTTCGCGATCGTCGCCAGGCACTCCCGCACGCGCTCCGTGTCCCCGACGTTGGCCGCCGCCAGTTCGGTGAAGCCGATGATCGCGTTCATCGGCGTGCGGATGTCATGGGACATGTTGCTCAGGAACGCGGTCTTGGCGCGGTTGGCCGACTGGGCCATCTGCAGGGCGATCTGGAGATTGCCCTGTTGCGTTTCGAGCCGTTTCCGGAGCTCGAATTCCTGCCGGCGCTGCTGGTCGATGGTTTCGGAGGACCGTACCAGCGACCGGTTGATCGCCGAAAGCTTCCGGTTGCTGATGCCGGAGGCGACCAGGATCACGATCAGCGCGACCAGGACCGAGACCGCGACGAGGACCGGCACGGCGTGGTCCTGGATGAAATCCAGGAAGGTGGGCGTGTAGATCGGCCCGCGGTAAAGGTACGACGCCTTGTCGATGAAATCCGGGGAAAGCATCGTCAGGCCCCGGTTCATGAGCAGCATGAGCCCGATGTCGTCCTCCGAGAAGGCCATGTGGAGGGTGAAGTCCATCGGCGCCTGGACCGTCCGGATCGAATGGTATTTCGCGGGCCGCAGCAGGGCCTCAGACCGGAAGCCGTTCAGGAACGTCCCGTCCGCCGAGCCGTCCAGGATCCCGTCGAGGCACCCCTGGATGTCGTCGAACAGCACGATCTCGGAATCCGGATAATGGTCGCGGCAGTAGTGGTACTGCATGACGTTGTTCCGGTTGACGGCGAGGCGCCGGTCCTTTTCGTCGCCGTAGTCGTCCAAGTAGGCGAGGTTGCTTTCCACGAGCGCGAAGCTCTTGCTGCCGATGATGCGGTACTTGCCCTTGATCGAAGCGCTGATGTAGGCGGGGAGCATGACGTCGATCGTCCCGGATTCGACCGCCCGGAACCCTTCTTCCTGGTTGTCGAAGCCGACGAACTCGACCGCCAGCGTCCCGTCGAGCTTCAGGTTCCGGACGATCTCCCCGATGGCGTCGATGCAGGCGCCGACGGGCCGGCCGGAGCCGTCCTTCCCGGTAAACGGGAGGTAGTTGTCGAAGTAGCCGACCCGCAGCGTGTCGTGGCCCTCGACCCACCGTTTCTCCTCGGGCGTGAGGTTCCGGCTCAGGACGGTGTCGGAGAAGTACTGTTCCTGGAGTCTCGTGAAATAGAACAGGTCGTTGTTCCGGACGATGTCCGTCGCGTAATTGATGTCCTCCACCAGGTCCTGCCGGTCCCTGTTCGCGACCAGGTAGTAGGCGGACGAACCGACTTTCGCGACGGTCGAGAGATCGCTCCGGGCCAGGATGCTCAGCTCCAGGTCCAGGTCGATCTTCCCGGCCAGCAGGTCGGCCTCCTTTTGGGGAATCGACTCGTATTCGACGATGTGCAGATCGACCTTCTTCTTCCGGCACCACTCCCCGAGCAGCCCGGAAAGCATCGTCCCGCTCGTGACGCCGACGGTCTTTCCGCCGAGCGACGCCAGATCGCCGGGGTCGATCGAGCCGTGCTCCTCCGAGGCGTAGAGATAGTAGTACTCGAACCCCATCGGCTCGTCCGGGAACAGCATGTCCTTCGCCCGCTCCTCGGTGTAGCTGATTTCGTAGATGAGGTCGACATCCCCCGCGAGAAGCCGTTTCACGCTGTCGGCGAAACTGTCGCACGGAACGTATTCGACGTTCCAGCGCGCGTAGGTCCCGATCGTCTGGAGGTATTCGAAGGCGTAGCCGGAGACGGGCTTGTTCTCCGCGTCGACCACCATCAGCCGGTTGAACGCCTGGTAGGCGACCCGGACGGGCTTGCGCGCGCCGCCTTCGGCGCCGGCGAGGGGGGCGGCCAGCAAGAGGAGCGCGAAAAGCCCCCGGCGCGCCAGCGCGCTGGCCATTCCCGGTTGCCGCTTTCGCACAAGCGGCACCGGCTTGCCGAGATGCCCGGATTTGCCGTCGGTCATGGAAACACGTCAAAGTTGGATGCAAGGCATTATCCGGAAAACCGGGCAACTCGTCAAGAGATCCTTTCGCCCGTCTCTGCCGAGGCGAATCTACCGCTCCGCCGTGATCGCCACGACGGCCGGGACGGCGGCGCCGCGGGCGGAGACCGGCTCGATGCCGAGGATTTCGACGTCGGGGCGGGGGTTCTCCCAGCGGACGCACTGGACGTTGACGGTGCCGAGGACGGGATTGGAGGACTCCACTGCGAGCCTGGCGTCCGAGGGAACGAAGGAGCCGTGCCACGGGCCGATCTCGACCTTGGCGCGACAGACGAAGTCGATGCTTTCGCCGTCCGCGTAGCGGATGCGGTAGGTCAGCACGGGCGCCCCCGGCGTCTCGTCCCAGCCGTAGCCGTGGAGGAAGTAGAGCCGCCGCACCTTGCGGCCGACGGGAATCTCCGGCGCGCGCTCCGGGAAGAAGTCGCGGTTCGTCCCGAAGAGGACGATGGCGCCGCGGCCGCCGTTCGTGGCGGGGTCGGCGATCTCGAACGGGACGCCGGCGAGGACGTGGCGCCCGACCGGCATCGACGAGAAGTCGTTGGAGCCCTGGTCGAACCACCCGCCGCGCCCGTCGCCCGCGACCTCGTCGGCGAAGGCCATGTTCGCGCTGCCGGCGATCGGGACCGGCGTGCAGCGCGAGGCGTCGACGTCGGGCCAGCGGCGCGCGGCGTCGTGCGCCGCGGCCGCTTCCGCCGCGCGCCGCTCGAATTCGGCCAGCTCGGGCGCTTCGCGAGCCCGGTCCGCGTCGACGATCGCCCGCATGGCGGGCTCGTCGATGCGGGTGAAGTCGGCGCTGCGCGCCTGTAAGGCGCCGCTACGCGGCGCTAAGTCGGCGCTTCGCGCTTGTAAGTCTGACGGTGGTTTGCGCGAGAGGACGAGGAGGGCTCGCTCCTGGGGCGGGACGGCGACGAAGACGCCGTTGGAGAGCGCGGCGGCGTCCCAGGTGTCCTTGGAACCGTTGAGAAGAAGCCGTCCGTGGATCGGGTCGGAGAGGTAGAACGCGCCGTCGTCGGCGATGTTCCAGCGGAGGATGCCGCCCTGGGTTGCATCCTCGCCGAAGGCGACGAAGAAGAGAAGCTTGAAGTCCCCGCGGTCGATCACTTGGACGTCGCTTCCGCGCGGCGGGCGGCCGCTCCCCTTGAGCGCGAGCGTCGCGTCGCGCCGCGCGCCGCTCGCGGCGAGGGCGGCGAGAAGCGGCGCGATGGAGGCATCGGAGTCGGCGTCGAGGCGGACGATCTTCGCGGACGGCGCCGGGAGCGGATCGCCGCGTTCGTCGGCGAGGAAGGCGTCGTTGTCCGCGACGACGGTGACGCCGCGCTCGGCGAGGCGGCTCGCGGCCGCCGCGCCTTCGGGCGTGGCGAAGCGGGCGGAGGGCACGACGAGCGCGCGGACGCTCGGCGGGAGCCCGGCGGGCAGGTCCTCCTCGAAGACGACCTGCACGGGGTAGTGCGCGCCGAGGACGGCGCCGTGCCAGCGCTGCAGGCGCTCGCGGTAGTCCATCCGGACGTGTCCGAGCATCCGCACCGCCGGGTAGGAGAAGACGACGGCGACGCTCGGGGCCTCGTCGCTGCGGGTGCGCGGGACGTCGAGGATGCGGTCGCGGAAGGGCTCGAGCTCGTCGCGGAAGAGACGGAAGCCGTCGAGCGCCTCGGGCGGCCAGGCGTAGGGGTTCAGCAGGTGCGCCGACTTGTAGGACGGCTTCTCGACCATCCGGCGCGCGCCGTCGAGGTCCTTCCACTCCCAGGCGCGCTTGGCCCAGCAGTAGGCGAAGGCG
>CADBEF010000119.1 GCA_902793555.1 uncultured bacterium
CGGCCGGGCGCGTCCCCGCCGCGCGCTCTTCGCCGGGCCGGCACGCGGCGAGCGCGGCGGCCAGGAGCAGGACGGGGGCGAGACGGCGCCTATTCAACGCGGATCCCGAGCTCCTCCTCGAGGCGCGGGTCGCGCTTGGCGCCGCGCTGGAGGGCCGTCTTGTAGTAGATCACGGCCATTTCGCGCATCTCGGGGTTGCGCGGATCCGAGAGGAACGTCACGTAGGCGAAGTCGACGTAGGCATCCGAATAGTCCGGATGCTCGGTCACGAGCAGGTCGAGCTGGCGCTGCGCCTCCATGAGGTTGTCGCGCGAAACGGCGACCGCCACGCGGAGGAGGCGCACCGCGGGATCGGAGTCGGCCGAGGCGGGGATCGACTTGGCTTCGTCGGCGGCGCGCTCGTAGTTGCCGCAGGCGAGCAGCGCGCGGACGAACATCGCGCGGGTCCCGACCGATGCCGCGGGGCCTTCCTTCTCGAGGAGGTCCTCCAGCTCCATCACGGCGGCCGGCGCGCGTTCCGCGCGGATCATGTTGGCGAAACGGGCCAGGCGGGCGGGGTCCTCGGGCGCGGGGCCCGCGGCGGGAGCGCCCGCCTCCGGCGGCGGGGAAAACGGACGGGCGGGCGCGGGCGCGCCGGCCGCGAGGGGATTGGGAATTCCTTCGCGCAACCAGACGGGATCGGGCCGCGGCGCGGCCGGGGCCGCCGGCGCGTCGCCGGCGGCGGGGGGCGTTTCGCCCGTGCGGACGAGCTGCGGGATCGGGCGCCGGTACGCCGGGACGTCCGGATCGGTCGGCTTCTTGCCGTCGACCGCCTCGGCGGACACGCCGCCGACGGGCTGCGACGCGGCGGCGAGGTCGTCGGCCGGCAGCGCGATTTCGCCGCGGCGGACCTTCTCCTCGATCGAACCGAGCGTGAAGGCGACTTCACGCATGCGGCCCGCGACGCGCTCCTTCTCGTAGTCCGGATACTGCGCGGAAAGCTGCCGGTACGAACCGAGCGCCTTGCGCAGCTCGGTGAGCTGGGTGACGACCTCGAAGCGCTGGCCCGCCGCCTTCGCGGCCTCGTATTCGGCGTCGGCCTTCTCGAGCAGACGGGCCTTTTCGCCGCCGAACGGCCAGGCCGCCGCCGGCGCCGGCGCCAGCGCGAACGCGGCCAGCAGGAAGAGGGAAACAAGTGCGGAAACCGGGTTTTTCATGGGTGCGGCCCATTCTAGCAGAACACGCGCGCGCTTGGCAACCCCTTGACCGCGCGCGCCGATTGTGGGATGCTTGCCCGCCGAACCGCCGCCATGAAAGACCTGCTCCGTTGCAACCTCTGCCCCCGCTCGTGCGGCGCGAACCGCCTCGCCGGCGGGCGCGGCGTCTGCCGCGCCGGCGCGACGCCGAAGGTCTTCCGCTGGGGCGCGCACTTCGGCGAGGAGCCGCCCGTCTCCGGCACGCGCGGCTCGGGCGCCGTGTTCTTCTCGCACTGCCCGCTCGGCTGCCTCTACTGCCAGAACCACCCCTGGACCGCCGGCGGCGCCGGCGAGGAGATTTCGGTCGACCGCCTCGCGGGAATCTTCCGCGACCTCGCCGCGCAGGGCTGCCACAACTGGAACCTCGTCACGCCCGAGCCGTGGCTGCCGTTCATCCGCGAAGCCGGGCTGCGCGCGAAGGACGCGGGCGCGGACCTTCCGTTCGTCTACAACACGAGCGGCTACGTGCGCGTCGACGTCGCGGAACGCTACCGCGACCTGCTGGACGTCGTCCTCGCCGATCTGCGCTACGCCTCGCCCGCCTGCGCCGCGGAGGCCTCGCGCGCGCCGGACTACCCCGAGGCCGCCCGCGCCTTCGTGAAGTGGTGCTGGGAGAACGTCGGCCCGCTCGAGCTCGGCGCGGACGGCGTCGCGCGCCGCGGGACGATCGTCCGGCTGCTCGTCCTGCCGGGCCATGCGGACGAAGCCGTGCAGAACCTGCGCTGGCTCCACGCCAACTGCGGCACCGGCATCGCCCTTTCGCTCATGTCGCAGTACACCCCGGCGCACGCCGCGCTCGAGACGCCCGGCTGGGACCGCACCATCGCCGAGGAGGAGTTCCTGCGCGTCACGGACGAAGCCGCGCGCCTCGGGATGGACGAAGGCTGGACGCAGCCCTGGGGCACCGCCGTCGGCGACGACGAGCTCATGGGCGAGAACATGAAGCCCGGAGAAGGCGCCGTCGGCCCGCGCCCGGCCTAGCGGCCAGTCCGGCGCCCACCCACCGCTACCCGCAGATCCGACCCGCAAGAATAAGCGGATTTGTCTGTATTCATTGCATTCCGACCGTAGTTGATTTTGCTTGACTCCCTCAAATCATTCTGCGATGATCCTCCCCCGCCCCCCGTTTTCCCCCTCGCATCATCCCCGTTTTCCCATGTCGATCGGCCTGGTCCACGAGATCGCCTTGCAGGACGCCGCACGCAATTTCAACGAAATGCTCGCGCGCCGCGGCGAACCGCCGCCCCTGCCCCACCATCTGATCCCCGAATGGGAGTGGCAGTGGCAGAACATTTGTTCCGCGCTATCCCGCTTCGAGGCCGTCTTCCAGCGCCGCTACGAAGTCTGGCGCCGCAAGGGCTACTACTGGCTCGAGAAGCGCGAGCGCGAGCTCTGGCGCGAATACGACCGCCGGATGCGCATTTCCGCGAACGAGCACGACTCCGCCGACAGCGCACGCGACGTCCAGCGGTGGTTCAACGCCGAGCGGGGCGCCATCGAGCGCGAACGCCGACAGCGGGAGGCGGAGAACGTCCGCCGCGGCAGCCAGCGCCTCCGCGAGCGGTGGGCGCGCGAACAGGCCCGCCGCGCGAAAGCTCGACAAAACCGCTGGACGCGATGGATGCGGGATTGCGCAGCCGCCGTGCGCCGCGGGCTGGAGACGCCCCCCGCGCCCGGCCAGCGCCGCCGCGCGGGCGCACCGATCCGCCGCCTGTGCCGGAGTTCGGTCAATCCCGCGCCATCCCCGGCGGCGCTCGCCGAAGCCTTCGCCGCGGCGCGCGGTCGCGGCCGCGTCGAGGAGAAGCTGCGCTGCGGATCGATGCTGCTGGATCTGGAAGCGTCGGTGGACAGTTCGCTGGTGCGGACGGCGACCGGCGAAATCGTCGGCCGCAAGCCCGGACTGCGCGGCTGGCTCGGCGACCATCTGCCGCTTCTGCTCAACCACTACGCCTCGCTCATGCAATACCGGCGGATGGCGCAGGCGTTCCGCGAGGCGCACGGACTGCGCGACCCGTACCCGGCGTCGGTTCTGCTTTCGGATGATGCGCCGCGGCTCTTTCCGCCGCCGCAGCGGGCGCGGCTGGCGGCGGCACGGGCCGACGCGAAGGCGCTGCTCGCCTCGGCCGCGGGCCGCACGATGAAGGACCTGCGCCAGGCGCTCGCGCGCCGCGAGTGGCGGCGCACGGGCTAGGCGGACAATCGCCGGAGAATCGCCGCAGGATCACCGCAGACTGAATGGAGGTCGGTTGATGCAAATTCGATAAAACACGGTCGGAAATCTGTAAAATCAAGCTAATTTGATGAAAAAGTGGTAGGAAAACCAGACTGGCCGATCCCGGAAACGGACGAAAGATTTTACAATCCCATGACATTTCGATTCTGGAAATCTGCTAGAATCCCCCGCCATCAGACCCCGCCACGGCCCCGCGCCCATGCCACCAACGCCCAATGCCACCAATGTCCCTCAACGCCAATTCCAATGCCAATCCCCCCCCCCCCCCGCCAGTCGACCGCGCGTCATTGGCATTGTCATTGACGATTGATGGACAATGAGCGTTGTTGGACAATCCCCGCACCCCGTCACGCAACTCGACGCAATCGACAGAAATGACAGAGACGACAAGACAATGAACGCGAAACAGGACTCCATCGAGCGGCGAAGCCGCGACACACGGCCGCAGCCGGCGCGGCGGAAAGCCACGCCGTGCAAGGCCGCCCTCCTCCTCCCCCTCCTCGCGCTCGCCGCGCTCGCGCAAGGGGCCGCCCCGGACTGGACCGAGTATTTCATGCCGATGGACGCGCTCGTCGAACCGGATTGCGTCAACGACACGAATGTCTGGAGCGAAACGTTCTTCACGGATTTCGACGCCTTCCGCGACGACCTCCTCGCGGCTCTCCGGGACCGGAACGGCGCGGCGTTCGCCGAGCTCGTGGACGAACGCCACCGGGCCGGGACCCTCGGTCCGGACGGACGCTGCGACGTCTTCGACAAGGCCTATTTCCGGCAGCTCGAACCCGCCGGCCGCTCCAACGTGCTGCTCCGCCGCATCGGGCCCGACGACCGCTCCCGCCTCCTGGCCGCGATGCCGGACGAAACGAACCGCGTCGGACGCATGTTCGTCTGCATCGTCTTCCGCTCCGCCGAAAACGGCCCCGCGCTCTCCCTGCCCGTCCTCTACGACCGCGGCTCGTTCCGGATCGCGTCGCCCCGCGGCTGGATCCGGTTCGGCGAGGCCGTTCCGGACATCGTTCCCCCGGGAACGGTTTTCGCGGACGGATCCCGCCTCGCCAAGGCCAACGCATACCCCGTCTGGATTCCGCGCCACCGCTCGCCGGCGGCCGACGCGCTGGCCGACGCGTTGGCCGATGCGCTCCGCGGCCACCCGCCCCCGGACTTCGCGTCCCGGTGGCATCCGCTCGTCCGGGAACGTGCGACCGTCCGGGAACGTGCGACCGCCGCGAGCACCGCTTTCGCGGTGTTCCGGGACGCAGTGGCGGGGCGCGAGCTGCGCGTCCGGTTCAACGCATGGACGCCGGAAACGGACCCGTGGATCGGAAGCGGATTCGGATCGGGCTTCCTGGCCGAAGAAATCGGTTCGCTCCAACTGGACGCCGGCGGATTCGCGTCGGGAAGCGACCGCCGCGACGAGCGTCGGCGGCGGCGCGCGAGCCGCGACGGCAACTGGCCGGGCCTGTTCCCGTCCGCTCTCGAAATCGGCCTCTGGCTCGAAGGGGACGTCGCGGTCGTGAACGGCGGCCACGAAACTCCGTTCCTCCTTTTCACCGCGGTGGAACAGCCGGACGGCTGCCGCCTGTTGGGCGCGCGCCCGATGGACGAACTGCTGGCGGACGCGCCCGCCGCGGACGCCACCGCTGCCGTCGAACGCGTCGCCTGCGCGTTCCTGGACTCGCTCGCGACCAACGCGGCCCTCTCCCGGATCGAAGCCGAATCCGCGGATTTCTACGTTCCCGTCCGGCCGAATCTCCGCATGGCCGTTGAACGCGAACCACTTCCCGCCCCCTAGCCCCTTGCCCGCTTCGCGCGGGCGCGGCGCAGCCGCCGCCCGACGCGGAGCGACATCCCGCACCCCGCCATGATCCACATCGACCTCCCCTCCTCCCACGACGGCGCCGGCCGTGCGGCCAGCCTTGCCAGCCGCATCGGCCGGACGGTCTTCGGCATCCTCTTCGCGATCATCCCGTCGCTCGGGATCTTCCTGATGGCCCGCAGCGTGCCCGACATCCGCGCCGCGGCCGCGTGGACGGAGACGCCGTGCACCGTCCTCGAATCGTCGTCGGAATCCGGCGGCAACGGCGCCTGGCGCCTCCGCGTCCGCTACCGCTACGAGGTGGCCGGCCGCACGCACGAATCCCGCCGCTGGACGTGGGACGACACGGACGAAACCCGTTCGGTCGAAGGGATCGCGACGCGCGACGAGCTGCTCGCCCGCTACGCGCCGGGCGCGTCGGCGACCTGCTGGGTCGATCCGTCCGATCCGACCCTCGCTTCGCTCGAGCACGCCTCGGTCGGCGGCTACCTCGCGGGCATCGCCTTCTTCTCGCTGTTCGCCCTCGTCGGCCTCGGCCTGGCCGCCTCGGCGTGGCTGCCGAAGCGCAGGAAGCTCCGCGGGGCCGGCGCGTCGTTCGGCGAACGCGCCGCCGCCGCCGCGCCGGTGATCGTCGGCGCCGCGTTTCTCGCGGCGGGCCTCGCCATCGGGCATTTCGCGCTTGGAACGCACCGCGAGGCGCTCCGCGCCCGCGACTGGACGCGCGTCCCCGCGACGATCGTCCGCAGCGAGGTCGCGAGCAAATGGCATTCCGGCTCCAAGGGACATCCGGGGCACTACTCCTACCGGCCCTACGTCGTCTACGCCTACGACGCCGGGGACGGCGTCCGGCGCGAAAGCGACCGCTACGCCATCGGGGGCCTGGGCGGCTCCTCCAACCGCAGCCGCGCCGAATCGGTCGTCGCGGCGTATCCGGCCGGACTCGAAACCGCGGCGTGGGTGGATCCGGACGATCCGGCCGCGAGCGTTTTGGCCGACCCGACGGCGGCGCCCGCCTGGCGATCGCTCCTGCCCGTGCTGATCGCAGGGCTCTTCGCGGCGGTCGGCGCCGCCCTGCTGGTCGGCGGGGCGCTCTGGCACCGGAACCGCGGCCGCGGCCCATCGCGCCGGGGCGGCGTCCTGCGGACGCGTCGCCTCGGAACGTTCGCGAGCTACGCCTTCTTCTCGGTCGCCTGGTACGCGATCATCGGCGGCGCCGGAACCGCCTTCCTCTCCGACATGGGCGGCGCGCCGAAGCGGGCGGACGACTGGGCGCCGATGCTCATCTGCTCCGTGCTGCTCCTCGTCGGGCTCGTGCCGCTCGGCCTCGCAATCCGCGCGCTGCTCCGGCTCTTCGCGCCGCGCCTCGAGATCGCGATCCCGCGCGGCGGCCTCGCCCGCGGGGCGGTCGCGCGGGCCGCCTACCGGCTGCTCGGCGACGAACGGGAGGTCTCGGCGGTCCGCGTCGACCTGGTCTGCTGCCGCGTCCGCGCCGTGACGAAAAACGGGAACTCGACGAACGTCGAAGTCGACCTGCACCGAATCGAATGCCTTCGCGCGACCCGCGCGCACGAATTCCGGCGCGGCGAGTTTCCCTGCGACGTCCCGGCGGACGCCCCGGCGTCGTCCAACGGCCTTCGCGAAAAGATCGAGTGGCGCTTCGAAGTCCGCCTCGAGCGCCCCGGCCGCGCCGCGATCGAGGACAAGTGTCCCGTGGCCGTCGGGTGACCGGGGCGGAGCGCTTCATTTTCCGCTTCCACTCCGCCGCGATTTCGGCTATACTCCCCGCCCGTCGCGGACACGCAGGACCTTCTTCCGCGCGGCCCCGCCCCCTTTCGAAACACACAATCCAACCATCGGAGAAACACAAATGAGCGGACACAGCCACTGGGCGACGACCAAGCACGCCAAGGCCAAGACCGACGCCGCGCGCGGCAAGATCTTCAGCCGCATCGCCAAGGAAATCATGCTCGCCGCGAAGGTGAACGGGGACCCCGCCACCAACCCCGCGCTGCGCACCCTGGTCGAAAAGGGCCGCAAGGCGAACATGCCCAAGGACAACATCGAGAACGCCATCAAGAAGGGCACGGGCGAGCTCGCCGGCGCCGCGGCGTTCGAGGAGATCACCTACGAGGGCTACGCCGCGGGCGGCGTCGGCCTCATCGTCAACGTCCTCACCGACAACAAGAACCGCGCCGCGGCCGACGTCGGCCACGTCTTCAAGCGCAACGGCTCCGACTTCGCCACGCGCGGCGCCGTCTCCCGCAACTTCGAGCGCAAGGGCCAGATCCTGATCGCGGCCGACGCCAAGGCCGGCGAGACGCCCGTCACCGAGGACATGCTCATGGAAATCGCGCTCGAGGCCGGCGCGGACGACATCAAGTCGACCGAGGACGGCTTCGAGATCACGACCGCCCCGTCCGACTACCAGGCCGTCGAGACCGCGATCGAGGAGAAGGGCATCCCGACCGTCTCCTCCGAGATCGTCTACCTGCCGATGGAGGGCACGACCGTCGCCGTGACCGACAAGGCGCAGGCGCGCTCGATCCTCAAGTTCGTCGAGGCGCTCGAGGAGAACGAGGACGTCCAGAACGTCTACCACAACGCGGACATCTCCGACGAGCTCATGGCCGAGCTCGACGCCGAATAGCGGCCCCGCCGCGACGTTCCCGGGCGGGCGGGGCGCGACCGCGCTCCGCCCGTCCGTCCGTTTTCCGGCTCCCTCCCCCGCCTTGCCGTCCGCCCCCTCCAGCGAAAAGCCCGACGAGCCCGCGCTCGTGACCGCGATGTTCTCGCGGCGCCTCGCGGAGCCGTTCGCGCGGCTGTGCGTCCGGCTCGGCATCCCCGCGAACGCCGTCACGGTCGCGGGAGGCGCCTGCTGGATCGTCTCGCTCGCGCTCCCGCCGCTCGCCGGCTTTGCGCTGCCGAAGGAGGCGGCGGGCGGCCTTGGGCCGGCCGCCTGGCTCTGGCTCGTCGCCGCGGCGCTCTGGTGCCTGGGCTACTTCCTCGACGTCGTGGACGGCTCCGTCGCGCGGCTGACGGGGACGGGCTCGACGGCCGGCTTCTTCCTCGACTACGTCTTCCACGTCCTCTTCAAGCCGGCGTTCCTCTTCTCGGTCGGACTCGGGCTCGATCCGCTCTGGCTCGTTCTCGCCCTGCCGGGGCCCGTCGGCCTGCTCGTGTTCCTCGTCCTGCTGTTCTCGATTCCCGCGAACGGCTCGCAGGCGTCCCACGCCGCGGAGCTCGCGCTCCGCGCCGAATGCGCGGCCGGGCGCCTGCGCCCCGGCGAAGGCCCCGCCGCGCTGT
>CADBEF010000120.1 GCA_902793555.1 uncultured bacterium
CCCGACCCGCGCGTGCTCGGCATCATCGAGGAGCACGCCTCCGACATGCCGTTCCTCGGCATCGTCCGCAGCGAGGCGGACTGCGAGGCGTTCGCCGCGCGCAAGATCCGCCTCGAGGGCTTCGAGACGATCTTCCGCACGGACGACTCCCCGCTCGCCTCGCCGGGCTTCGTCGAGCGCCAGCACGGCGCCGGGCGCCTCCTCTGGGCCAACTCGATCGTCTACAACTTCCGCGACGTCATCGCCGGCGGCCGCAGCGACGACCGCGCGATGACCGGAGATCCCGAAGGCGCCTGGGGGTGGCTCGCCGACCGCGGCTTCGACTTCATCCAGACCGACTGGCTCCGCGACTGCGCCGAATTCCTCGCGCGCACCGGCCGCCGCACCCCCGCCTGACCCCCGCCAACCCCCACCCACACGACACGCCATGCTCGCCGTCACCGTCTTCGCCGTCCTTTCGGCCCTCCTCGTCTGCGGGAAGCTCCTGCGCCTCTACGTCCCGTTCCTCCAGCGGCTCTACCTGCCCAGTTCCGTCATCGGCGGCTTCGTCGGGCTCGCGCTCCTCTCGTGCTTCCGCGAGCACGTCCCGGCGGAGTGGATCGCCTGCGCGCAGAAGATGCCGGGCTTCCTCATCAACGTCATCTTCGCCACGCTCTTCCTCGGCGTGGAGACGCCGCGCCTCGGCAAGATCGTGCGCGTCGCGTTCCCGCAGCTGTGCTTCGGGCAGCTCCTCGCGTGGGGGCAGTACGTGCTCGGGCTCGGGCTCGCCGGGTTCGTCCTCGCACCGCTCTTCGGCGTCCCGCCCGCGTTCGGAAACCTCCTCGAGATCGGCTTCCAGGGCGGCCACGGGACCGTGGGCGGCATGGCGGAGAGCTTCCGCTCGTTCGGCTGGGAGGCCGGCATCGACCTCGGGCTCACCGTCGCCACGGCCGGCATGATCGTCGGGGTCGTCCTCGGCATGGCGCTCGTCAACTGGGCGCACCGCCGCGGCTACGTCCGCGAGGTCCGCGCCTTCGAGGAGCGCCCCGCCCACGAGCGCCGCGGCATCCACCTGCCGGACGCGCGCCCCGCGGCCGGCCGCCAGACGGTCTTCAGCGACTCGATCGACTCGCTCGCGTGGCACGTCGCCATCGTCGGCCTCGCGGTCGGCCTGGGCCACCTGATCCTGCTCGGCCTGCAGCACGCCGAGGTCGCGCTCTTCCCGGACGCGGCGACGCGCCTCTTCAAGGGCTTCCCCCTCTTCCCGCTCTGCATGATCGGCGGCGTCCTGCTCCAGCTCGCGGTGCGACGCTGCGGCGGCAGCCTCCTCGTCGACCACGGGCAGATGCAACGCATCTCCGGCGCCGCGCTCGACTTTCTCGTCCTCTCGGCCGTCGCCACGATCAAGATCGCCGTCGTCGCGGCCAACTGGATGCCGCTCCTGGCGATCGTCCTCGCCGGCACCCTGCTCAGCCTCGCCCTCGTCGTGTTCCTCGCGCCGCGCCTCTTCCGCGAGGCGTGGTTCGAGCGGGCGATCGCGGAGTTCGGGCAGTCCACGGGCGTCACCGCGACGGGCCTGCTGCTGCTGCGCACCGTGGACCCGGAAAACAAGACCGTCGCGGCGGCGTCCTTCGGCTACAAGCAGCTCCTGCACGAGCCGTTCATGGGCGGCGGCCTCTGGACCGCCTTCGCCCTCACGCTCGTTTACACGCTCGGATGGCGTCCGGTCTGGATCCTGAGCGTCGCGATGACGGTCCTCTGGTCCGCCGCCGCTTTCGCCGTCATCCGCCGCGGCCGGAAAACCGCTAACCACTAACCTCCACCTCCAACCTCCACCTCCAACCTCCCTCCTCCCATGCAATTCGGACTCTGCGAAAGCTTCAACTACCTCGAAACAGCCCGCGACGCGGGCTTCGACTACCTCGAGCCGTTCGTCAACGAGCTCGAGCCGCTCCCGGCGGACGACTACGCCGCGCTCCGCAGGCGCATCGCCGACGTCGGCCTGCCGATCGGCGGCTTCTGCCGCCTCTTCCCCTGGGCCGTGAAGGTCCACGACCCGGCGTGGACCGACGACCGCCTGCGCGACTACCTCTGCCGCGCCTTCGACCGCGTCGCCGAGCTCGGCGGCAAGTGGGCGGTCTTCGGCAACGGCGGCGCCCGCCGGCGCCCGGACGACGTCCCCTACCCCGCCGCCTGCCGCCGCCTCGTCGAGGTGCTCCGCCTCGCGGGCGAGGTCGCCGCGCCGCGCGGGCTCACGGTCGTCTTCGAGCCGCTCCACCACGGCGAGACGAATCTCGGGAACCACCTCTGCGAGGGCGCCGCGTTCGTGCGCGAGGCGGACCACCCCGCGGTGAAGCTCCTCGCCGACTACTTCCACATGGCCCGCGTCGGCGAGCGCATGGACGAGATCGCGCGCGTCGGCGGCGTCGCCCACGCACACATCGCCACGCGCGGCACGCGCGGCTTCCCGCACCTCGACGACGGCGAGGAAATCCCCGCCTTCCTCGCGCAGCTCCGCGCCTGCGGCTGCGACCACTGCAGCGTCGAGTCCTGCGGCAACGACCGCGTCGCCGAGGAGTCCCCCCACTCCCTCACCTACCTCCGCCGCGCCTGGGCGAACCTCCCCGCCTCCGAAACGAAATGACCCGCAACCCGATCTGGCTCGCGCGCCGCGAGCGCCTCATGAAATGGTGGGCGAACGCCCGCTTCGGCCTCTTCTACCACTACGGCCTCTTCACCGGCGGCGGCTGCTCCGTCCGCGAGAGCGCCGGCGAGCCGGGCGCGCCGCTCTTCTACCCGACCGCCGAGGCGTTCGACGCCGCCACGCCCGACCCGGAGGTCGTCGCCGCCAACCTCTGCGACGCCGCCGTGCGCGCCGGCGCGCGCTACGTCATCCTCACCGCGCTGCACTCGGGCGAGGCGATGTGCGTCCTCTTCCCGACGCGCAACCCGGCCTACAACTACAAGACGCGCAAGGACTACGTCGGCGCGTTCCTCGACGCCGCCCACGCGCGCGGCCTCAAGGCCGAGCTCTACTTCCCGATGGGGCACGGCGAGTGGGACGTCGTCGACCCGCCGATGCTCGCCGAGGGCGCGCGCGACATGCCCGGCTACTTCGCCGCGTTCCGCGACCTGCTGCGCGAGATGCGCGAGCGCTACGGCGACCGCATCGACGGCTTCTGGCTCGACGGCCGCCCCGACGGCCCCGACCGCGCCGCGCTGCCCGGCTTCGTGAAGTCGCTCTGGCCCGACGCGATCCTCACCAGCAACGGCGACGGCGAGCTCTGGGTCGACGAGATGGACGTCGGCACGAGCGAGGAGTACGAGGAGGAGCCCTCTCCGCCCTACAACCGCTGGAGCGCCTACCGCCGCAACGGCCGCTGGGGCTCCACGCCGCCGCGCCGCGACTTCAACGAGGACATTCCCCACGTCGGCAAGGGCTACTACTGGTGGTGGGGCGGCGAAGGCTCGACCGACGAGCGCTACGTCTCCGACCGCTTCTTCCTCCTGCGCCAGATGGTCGCCTGCGTCGGCCAGCGCGGGATGTGGAACTTCGCGCCCGGCATCGCCCCGCTCGTCGACGGCTCCATGCCCGCCGAGATCCAGCCCTCGCTCGACGCCATCCGCGACTTCCTCGCGTGGGGCTCCGAGGCCGTGTTCGGGACGCAGGGCGGCGAGCGCTCCGTCCTCACGCCCGGCTACTTCGACCACCACAACAGCATCGGCTGGGCGGGCGTCTCGCACCCATTCGGCCGCGAGGACAAACTCTACGCGATGGTCACGCAGGCGCCCACGAAGGGCTTCGCGCTCTTCGAGTCGGACGGCTACGTCCCGAAGAGGATCAGCGACCTGCGCACCGGCGCCGAGCTGCCGTTCACGATGTGGGGATCCGGCCCCTACCTCGAGGGCGTCGACTGGACCGACGTCGACCGCTACGGCGTGAAGGTCCTCGTGTTCGAGTTCTGATGCGCGAGGAGGACCTCGAGCTGCCGGTCTTCGGCGCCGTTCGCTGCCGCTGGGCGCAGACGCCGTGGGAACGCGCACGCGGCCTCATCGGGCGCCCGCCGCCCGAACCCGGCACCGTGATGGGCTTCCGCCGCTGCAACGCGATCCACACCTGCTTCATGCGCTACCCGATCGACGTTCTCTTCGCCGACCGCGACGGCCGCGCCGTGCGCGTCCTGCGCGGCGTGAAGCCGTGGCGCCTCCTCGTCTGGGGCGGCCGCCGTGCGCACACCGTCTACGAAAGAGCCTCTTCCGCGGCTTTGCCGCACGACCGGAACGAAACCCAATAGCGCCCTTTTCGCTTGGACGCCCGCCTGGGATTGTGATAGCATCCGTGCTCATCCGTCGCCATCCGACCATCCAGACCATCTGAACCATCCAAACCATGAAGATCCCCGACTGCGGCCATTTCTCCAAGGACGGCCTCGAATACGTCGTCACCCGCCCCGACACGCCCCGCCCGTTCGACAACATGCTCTGGAACAGGCAGCTCCTGGGCAACGTCCAGCAGACCGGCGCCGGCTACACCGACTACCAGATCGGCTCCTTCGAGATGACCAAGCTCTCGCAGGGCATCGGCCGCATCTGCGACTTCGACGTCTACGGCCGCGACACGTTCCTCAACCGCCTCGTCTACGTCCGCGACAACAGGACCGGCAAGTTCTGGAACGTCGGCTGGGAGCCCGTGAAGGCCAAGCCCGCGCGCTTCCGCGCCCGCCACGGTCTCGGCTACACGGTCATCGAGAACACCACCGACGGCGTCGAGTCGTCCTTCCGCGTCTTCGTCCCCGCCGGCGACGAGCCCGCGGAGTACTGGACGCTCCGGCTCCGGCCCCTGCCGGAGCCGGATGGTCGGACGGTCGGACGGTCGAAGGGTCGAAGGGTCGGACCCTCAGACCCTCGGACCCTCAGACCACGAGACCTCACGGTCTTCGTCTACGAGCAGATCTCGTTCAAGTACATGTGGGGCTTCAACTCCTACGGCGACATGTTCTACCGCAACTCGCGGCTCGACGCGAAGCGCAACATGGCGATCTTCACGAAGCACCCGTTCGTAACGCCCCACCCGTGGCAGACGGGCTACCTCGCGGCGGACCGGAAGATCGACGGCTTTGACGGCTCGAAGGACTTCTTCGTCGGCACCTACAACCAGCTCAACGAGCCCGAGGCCGTCGTGAAGGGCAGCTGCACGGGCTCCGTCGGCTCCTCCGACGCCACCATCGCCGCGCTGCAGTTCGACCTCGGCAAGGTCAAGGCCGGCGAGGAGGTCGTCATCAACCTCGTCCTCGGCGTGAGCGACTCCGAGGCGCACGCGGCGGCCGCCGCGAAGAAGGGCCTCGCGAAGGTCGAGGAGAAGTTCGCCGCGCTCGTCGCCGCGAAGAAGGCGCTCGCCGCCCGCAACGCCGCGCACACGCCCGACCCGCAGTTCGACGCCACGTTCAACGCGTGGCACAAGCAGCAGGCGCTCTTCGGCGCCGAGTGGTGCCGCTGGGGCTGGATGGGCTACCGCGACATCGTGCAGCACGCGATGGGCTGCTCGTCGTTCTATCCGGAGCGCACGCGCGAGATCCTCCTCACCGCCTTCCGCCACCAGTACAGCTCCGGCCTCGCGCTGCGCGGCTGGAACCCGATCGACACGAAGGAGTACTCCGACTCCGCGCTCTGGCTCGTCTTCACGCTCTGCGCCTACCTGCGCGAGACGGGCGAGAAGGACTTCCTCAAGGTCAAGGTCCCCTTCTACGACAAGGGCGAGGCGACCGTCCTCGGGCACATCCGGCGCGCGCTCGACTTCCTCGAGCGCAACAAGGGCGCCCACAGGCTGCTGCTCATCAAGTTCGGCGACTGGAACGACTCGCTCACCGGCATCGGCAAGGGCGGCAAGGGCGAATCGGTCTGGCTCTCGATGGCCTACAGCGAGGCGCTCCAGCAGATGGCCGGGCTCTACGGCTGGCTCGACGACGCCCCCGCCGCGATGGACGCCCTCGCGCGCGCCTCAGCGATCAACGACGCGCTCAACAAGGAGGCGTGGGACGGCGACTGGTACGTCCGCGGCTTCGACGACGACGGCAACCCGATCGGCTCGAAGAAGAACCGCGAGGGGCAGCTCTACCTCAACACGCAGAGCTGGGCGATCATCTGCGGCGCCGCGTCGCCCGAACGGCGGAAAAAGATCCTCGCCGCCATCGACAAGCGCCTCCGGACGCCGCTCGGCTACCAGATGATGGCGCCGGCCTACAAGCACTTCGACCCCGTCATCGGGCGCGTCACCTCGATGGAGCCCGGCATCTGCGAGAACGGCACCGTCTACACGCACTGCAACTCGTGGATGGTCCTCGCGCTGCTGCGCGCCGGGCTCACCGAGCGCGCGTGGTCGCTCTACCGCGACGCCACGCCGGCCTACGGCGACTCGCCGCTCAAGAAGGCCAACCCGCGCTACGTCTACGGCAACTGCTTCTTCGGCCCCGAGCACCGCAACGCGCCGTTCCGGATGGAGTTCAACTGGATCACCGGCTCGATCGCGTGGTTCTTCAACGAGGAGCTCGACGACTTTCTGGGCATCCGCCGCGACTACGCGGGCCTGAAAATCGCGCCGCATCTCCCGAAGGATTGGAAGGGCTTCACGCAGGACCGCACCTGGCGCGGCCGCACCTTCCACGTCGTCGTGAAGGGTGGCGGCGACCGGGTGAAGGCCGTCTCGATCGACGGCAAGGCCCTCCCCTCCCCCTTCGTCCCCGAGGCGCTCGTGAAGGACGGCTCGAAGATCGTCGTCGAGATGATTCGCTGATCTGCCGCGGAATGGGGCGCGCGAAACGGAAAACGGCGGAGAATCCCGTCCTCCGGGTCTTGGAAGGTCCGGGCGAAGCGGCGCGGATCGCACGCGGGGACGCACCCCTGGTCGTCGCGCTCTCCGGCGGCGCCGACTCCGTCTCGCTCCTCCACGCGATCGTCCGCGTCCGCGCGGCCCGAGGCGCAAAACCGCCCTACGGGCTCGTGGCCGCGCACCTCAACCACGGCATCCGCGGCACGGAGGCGGATGCCGACGAAGCGTTCTGCGGCGGTCTCTGCCAATCGCTTGGCGTTCCGTTCGTGGCCGGCAAAACGGACGTTCCGGCCGAAGCGGCCAAGACCGGCGAATCGATCGAAATGGCGGCTCGCCGGGAGCGGCGCGGCTTTCTCGCGGCCGCGGCGGAAGACTGCCGCGACGTCGCGCTCGCCCACACGCTCGACGACCAGCTCGAACTGTTCCTCTTGCGCCTTGCGCGCGGAGCGGGTCTGCGGGGCCTCGCCGGGATGGCGCCCGTTGCGCCACTCGACCGCGCCGGATCGGTCGTCCGGCTCGTCCGTCCGTTTTTGTCGCTACGTCACACGGACCTGGTTGCATTTCTCCGCGCCGAAGGCCTGCCCTGGCGCGAGGACTCGACGAACGCGGACGACGGCCCTCTCCGCAATCGCATCCGCCACCACGCCGTTCCCGCGCTGCTCGAAGCCTGCGGCGCGGGGCTCCCCGCCACGCTCGACCGCACGCTGGCCCTCCTGCGGGAGGACGCGGACTTCCTCGACGCGCTCGCCGCCGACGGCCGGTCGTGGGCACCCGGCGACCCGGCCTCGGCTCTCGCATCCGGCCCCGTGCCGGTCGCTCGGCGTCGCGTCGCCCGCGCGCTCTACGAAGCCGGCGCCGATCCGGAAACCGTTTCGCTCGCCGCAGTCGAGCGCGTCCGCGCGTTGGCGGCCGCAGGCCGGAACGGATCGGTTCCGCTCGGGGGGGCGCTTCGAGCGAAACTTGAATATGGCGCGTTGTCGTTCGAAGACGGCGTCCCGAATGACGTTCCCGTGCCCGCCGGGACGCCGTTCGTATTTCCGGACGCCGCGTCGCTCCCCGGGACGGGGACGTGCCCCGATCCGGAACGGCGCCTCCGCGTTTCGCCGGCAAAAGTAATCGAACGGCCCCCGCGCGGGGACTTTGCCGGACGTCCAGTCGCGGCGACCATCCGCGCCGGCACGCTGGACGGACGCCGCGTTGTGTTGCGCCCCTGGCGCGCGGGCGACTGCATCGCCGTTGCGGGCGGCCGCGGAACGCGCAAGCTCTCGGACATCTTCGCGGACGCCAAGCTCTCTCGAGACTTGCGCGCCCGCGCGGTCGTCCTCGCGGACGCCGGGACGGGCGACGTGCTCTGGCTGCCCGGTCACGGCGTCGCGCGGGAACTCGCAGTCCGCCCCGGCGACGCGATCCTGCGCCTGGTCCTTTCCTGACACCGCCCTCCGGCGACGCGATCCGGCTCCTGGTCCTTTCCGGACGCCGGCGCGGCGACGCCAGGCGCTTTCCCTTCCCGACCTGCATTACCCTTCCGGCATTGCCACGCCTGCATCCACAAGGTCCACGGCATGCCGTATTCATGGTATTCCGACCGTAGTTGATTTTGCTTGACGTTCGCTGCCCATTCTGCGATGATTCGCCTCCTGCCACCCCGTCGCACTTCACCCTCGCCCCCATCCTTCTTCCGCCCTTCTCCATGTCCATCGGCCTGTACACCGACCGCACCCAACAGCTCGTCGCGCGCAACTTCCAGGAAATGCTCGCGCGCCGCGGCGAACCGCCA
>CADBEF010000121.1 GCA_902793555.1 uncultured bacterium
GGCGACCGCGGCGGCCGCCGCGGCGGCGCGGGCACGGCGGGACGCTCGGAAGCGGCGGGCGGCCCGATCGCGGGCCTCCTCCTCGCGGGCGCGGCGCAGCGTGTCGGCCCAGAAGACCTCCGCGGGGCGCAGGCGGGGCTTGGGGGCGGTTTCGCGCAGGAGCGCGCGGAGCTGGTCGTCAGAGAGGTTCACGGAGGGAGTCGGGCAGGAGTTTGGCGAGCTGCGCCTTGCCGTTGTGCAGGCGGGACATCACGGTCCCGATCGGGACGCCGAGCGCGGCGGCGATCTCGGCGTAGGGCAGCTGCTGGAAGTAGAAGAGGACGATGGCGGAGCGGGTTCCTTCGGGGAGCCGGGCGAGGGCCTCGCGGACGGCGGCGGCGCGCTCGTCGGCGCGGAGCGCGGCGTCCGGCGCGGGGGCCGGGGCGGGGTTGGGGAAGGCGGGGTCGGAGGAGAGTCGGGGTTCGGAGGGGAGGTTCGGGTTCTCGGCGCGGGCGTCGAGCGAGACGGCGGGGCGGGCTGCTGCTGCTCGGAGGCGGTCGAGGGCGGCGTTGCGCGCGATGGACGTGATCCAGGTCGGGAAGGCGCTGCCGCCGGAGAAGCCCCGGATCGCGCGCAGGGCGCGGATGGCGGCGTCCTGGAAGACGTCCTCCGCGTCGTCCTCGCCGGCGAGGCCGGCCCGGACGAGGTACGCGCACACGGGGGCGCGGCACGGTTCGCAAAGATCGGCGAACGCCTGCGGGTCGCCCGCGCGGGCCTTCGCGAGAAGGTCCGCCTCCGCCGGGGCGGAGACGCGTTCGGAGCCTTTGACGGCTTTGCGGCGGAAGATATTCACGGGGTTTCCGCGAGGAGGGCGTCGACCGCCGCGGCAAGCGAGGGGAAAACCGGGATGCCGTGCGCGGCGGCGAAGGCCGCGGCGTCCTCGCGCGGCGCGCCGGTGGCGCCGCGCGCGACGAGCACGGCGGGAACGCCGGCCGCGAGGCCGCATTCCAGGTCCGAGACCTTGTCGCCGACCGCCCGGCAGCGCGCCGCGTCGAGGCCGTCGGCGGCGATTCGCTCGAGCAGGTAGGCCGGCGAGGGCTTGCGGTAGCGCGAGGGCTCGTCCGGGCGCTCGGGCGCGATGCAGACGCCGTCGAAGGCGAGCCCCAGGAGCGCTTCGAGGCGGCGGTTGCAGGCCTCGGCGTCGGCGAGCGTGTAGTAGCCGCGGCCGATGCCGGACTGGTTCGTCACGAGATAGAGGCGGAAGCCCGCGGCGCGGGCGCGGCGGAGGGCGTCGGCCGCGCCCGGGAGCAGGACGATCTGCTCCGGACGCGACATGTAGCCCTCGTCGCGGACGATCGTGTCGTCGCGGTCGAGGAAGAGCGCGGGCGCGCCGGCGGCGCTAGACCTCGATCGGGACGCACCAGCCATGCGCGTCGGGCAGCTCGCCGTACTGGATGCCCTGGACCTTCTCGAAGAGGTCCGTGATCACGGGGCCGGCCTTTTCCGGGTCGCCGAGCGTGAGCGTCTCGTTCCCGCGGACGATCTGCCAGACGGGCGTCACCACGACGGCGGTGCCGCACGCGGCGACCTCGGCGAACTCCTTGAGCTCGTCGTAGGGCACGTGGCGGACCTCGACCTTGCGGCCTTCGTCCGCGCAGATTTCGCGCAGCGTCATGTTGGTGACGGACGGCAGGACGGAGCGCGAGTCGGTCGTGACGTAGGTGCCGTCCTTCTTGATGCCGAGGAAGTTGGAGGTCGCGAACTCCTCGACGCAGGTGTGCGTCTTGGCGTCGAGGTAGAGCTCGACGGGGAAGCCCATCTTCTTGGCGGTCTCGTGCGCGAAGATCGACGCGGCGTAGTTGCCGCCGACCTTCACGTCGCCCATGCCGAGGGGGGCGGCGCGGTCGTAGTCGTCGAGGATGACGGCGCGGACGGGCTTGAGGCCGCCCTTGTAGTAGGCGCCGGCGGGCGTGACGAGCATCACGAACGTGTAGCTGTCGGCCGGGGCGACGCCGATCTGGGCGCCGGTGCCGATGAGGAGCGGGCGCACGTAGAGCGAGCCGCCGGTCCCGTAAGGCGGGATGTAGTCGGCGTTCTTCTTCACGGCGAGGCGGAGCGCCTCCATGAACAGCTCCGTCGGCACGGGCGGCATGCAGGTGCGCAGCGCGGTGCGCTGCATGCGCTCGGCGTTGGCCTCGGGGCGGAACGCGACGACGCGCCCGCTCTTCTGGCGGAAGACCTTGAGGCCCTCGAAGCATTCCTGCCCGTAGTGCAGGCACGCGGCCGCGATGTGCATCCTGAGCCAGGGTTCGGCGACGAACTCGAGCGGGCCCCACGCGCCGTCCTTCCAGACGCATTCCACGTGGCCCGCCGTGTCGCGGTACTTGAAGCCGAGATTGTTCCAATCGAGATTGACTGCCATTGTGTTCGTTCCTTCGCGCCCGCCGGGCGGGCCGTTGTTGTGTTGGCGGACGATTATCCTCCAACCCGTCCCCGCGCGCAAGCGTTTTTTCCGCCGGCGTCCGCGAACGGTCCGAAAGCCGTTTTTCTCTTGAAATTTGATGCGGTTGGTGACACAATTGGAGGTGTTGCCTCCACAACAAACCGCCTCCATGAAACGATTTTCCGCTTCCGCCATTCTCTTCGCCTCCCTGCTTGCAACCGCCGTCCCCGCGGCACAGCGCACGTTCGATTTGAGGGCGCCCGCCCTTGCGTCCTCGCCGGCCCCGGCGGCCGGCGAGGACGGCGCCGCCGGAGGCGCCCTCCTGCGCGCGGCGGAGGCGCCGGCGGCGGACGCCGGCGCGCTTGCGCCCGGCGACGCCGTGACGCTGCTGCTCTTCGATGGCGACCAGGTCGATCTCGTGGTCGAGGAGGCGTCCGCCACGACGTTTTCCGGCTCACGCGCCTTCCTCGCGCGGACGAAGGGCTCGGCATTCCTCGACGCGGTGATCCTCGTCGATGCCGACGGCCTTCTCCACGCGAGGATCCAGGGGCTCGGCGAAGGCCGCGTCCTGCGGATCTTCCCGCGGGACGGCGCCACTGCGGTCGAGGAATCCGAGCCGGCGCCCGTCGTCGAGGACGAATGCCCGGCCGCGGCGCCGGAACCGGCGCCCGCCCCGGCCCCGACGGCGGCGGGTGGCGGGGACGCGCCGCTTGCCGCCGCGCCGCCGCAGACCGACAACGTCGTCGACGTCTTCGTCGGCTTCGACCGGGGTGCCAAGGCGTGGGCGGAGAAGAACGGCGGAACGACGAACTTCGCCGAGACCGCCGTCCAGAACATGAACCTCGCGCTCGCCAACTCGAACCTCGACGGCTACTTCCGCTACCGTCTCGTCGGAGTCGGGTTCGTCGACGAACGCGACGCCGCCGTCGAGCCGGCCCTCAACCACGCGACCTACGGAAACGACGGCTGGTCCGTCGTCCGCCCGGCGGCCGCGGCGTGCGGCGCGGACGTCGTGACGGTCCTCGTCGACACGGGGATCGACTCCGGAGTCACGGGCATCGCCTGGGGGCTGCGGGCCACCACGGCGCAGCAGGGCGCGTACTTCGACGCAATCAACGCCTGCGCGATCCGCGCGGTGGCGACGGGCGAGACGATGACGCACGAGTGCGGCCACAACCTCGGCTGCGGCCACGCGAACACGGCGGGGCAATCGGCTCCCGGGCCGCAGAGCTTCCCGTATTCGAGCGGCTACCACTTCATCGGAAACGACGGGAAGCGCTACCACACAATCATGGGCTACAATTCGGTCGGCGGAGAAACCTACAAGCTCGCAAACGTCTTCTCGTCGCCCGACCTGACGGTTGCCGGCGTCGCCGCCGGCACGGCGGACGCCAACGACAACCGCCGCGTCCTGACGCAGACCTGGGAGTGGGCGGCGGGCTGGCGCGAGGCGGTCGCGCCCCTTTCCTACGATGTCTTCTTCACGCCGGAATCCGGGGCTTCGATCGACGGGTCCCTCGACGTGACGCTCGCCCCCGGCCGCTCCGGCCTCGAGATACGCTACACGCTCGACGGCTCCGCGCCGACGCGTTCCAGCACTCTCTACACGGGCGCGATCCGTCTGACGGGCACCACGACGATCCGCGCCGCGACCGTCCTCAACGGCGTCCTCGGCCCCGTCTGCACCGCGCGCTACTATGTTCCGGGCCTCGCCGAGGCGCTCGACACGCCGGACATCGTCTGGTCGACCGTCTCGTGGAATCCCTGGACCTTCCAGACCGAAACGACCTGGGACGGCTCCGACGCGGCGAAGAGCGGCGGCTGCCAGTCGTCGGGTTCGACGGACAAGGGGCTCTACGCGACCGTGACGGGTCCGGCGGCGATGACGTTCCGCTGGTGCGCGGTGATGCACAACACGTCCGCCTACATGCAGAACGGGGACCCCCAGGACGAACTCGCCGTCTTCGTCGACGGGACGAAAGTCTGGTCGGACTCCGCTTGCGGCCATCCTTCGGAGTGGAAGCGCTCGCAGGCGGAAATCCCCGCGGGGACGCACGAAGTGTCGTTCCGGTTCCGGCGCATCGACGGCATCACCGGGGTCGGCTACGTCGAAGACTGGGAGTACGCCGTCTGGCTCGATGACGTGAGCTTCGCGGCGATTTCGCGCCCGCCGGTCCTCTCGCCCGCCACGACCGACGACGAAGCGACGGCGACGACGTTCACCGGGACGCAGACCGTCTCGATCTCCGCGTCGGGCGGCGCCGACACGCTGGTCTTCTACACGACCGACGGCTCGGACCCCGCCGAAAACGGCGTCCTCTACGAAGGGCCGTTCGAAATCGCCGACTCGACCGGCGTCCGCGCCATCGCCGTCGAACCCGGCCTCGACCCGAGCGTCGAGACCTACGGGATGTATCTCGAGCGCCACCGCCCCGTTCGCCCCGGCGAATGGACCGCGGACGTCGAGGGACTCCTCGCCGACGCCGCCGCGGATTCCTCGGCGCGCCTGATCCTCGGGCTCTACTCCTGCGCCGGCACCCAACCGCAATGCGAGCCGTTCCGCGCCATCGCCGAAGACCCCGCCTTCACCTCCTGGTGCGCCGCCAACGGCGTCTACCTGCTCGTGTCCGACACGACGATCCATCCGGACGGCGCCGCCGCGCGGAACCTCCTGTTCGAGTGGATGAAGCGGCTCCATCCAACCAATTCTCCGATCTATGGTCCGATGCTCGTCGCCGCGAGGCGCGACGGCACCCTCTTCGCCTCGGGCGCCGCGGACACGTTCGCGCTCTTCTCCGGCGGGACCTTCGGAACGAAGACCTACGAAGGCACCGTCGCATCGCTCGTCGACTGCCTCGCCTCCATTATCGGCGGGACGACGCTCTCGCCGCCGACCGCGACGCCGGACGTCGAACTCGTAACGGAGTTCCCCGTCTCCGTCCGGCTCTCCAACCCGAATTCCTCCGGCACGATCCGTTACACGCTCGACGGTTCGACGCCGACGCGCTCCTCGACGGCCTACACCGGCTCGGCGATCCGGATCGGGCTCGGCCAGACGCTCCTGGCCGCCGTCTTCCCCGCGAACGCCTCCGATCTCACGTCCGCGGTCATCCGCAAGAACTACCACACCGTCGCCGGTTTCTTCGGCGTTCCGGAGGACGCGTTCGACTGGAACCTCGCCGCCGGCGACTACCCCTGGCGCGTCCACGCCGTCGCCACGGTGCCGACGCTGCGCTCCGGCAACAACGGCTCCAGCGAGTACGGCCCCACGTACCAGTCGGTCCTGCGCGCCGTCGCCCGTTCCGCCGGAACGCTCTCCTTCTCGTTCGGCGACCTGCGCCACAGCTACAACACTTCGTTCTTCACGGCGCCGGACGGCACGCGGACGACCGTCAAGAGTTCGAGCTCGACCTCCATCAAATGGATTCCCCTTTCGGTTGAAGTGCAGCCCGGGGACGTTCTCCTCTGGACGCGAGACGTCGAAAACGCCTACTGCGAGTTCGAGTCCTACGAGTTCAGTTCCGGCACCGCCTACTGCGGCGCTTTCCTCCGGAATCTCGTCTGGACGCCCTCCGGCGGTCCGCCGGTGCTCGGGACGGTCTCCGTCGCCGCGACGACGACGGGCGCGACGGTGTCCGTCCCGGTCTCCGCGCTCGGCGAAGGCAGTTCGTCCGTGACGGTGAAGGTCGTCGTGAACGGCGTCGAACAGACGCAGACGCTTGACGCGCCCGGCACGGCGACGTTCGTCTTCTCGGGCCTCGAGCCCGGCACGTCCTACACGGCCGCCGTCACCGCCACGGGCTCCAACGGAATCTCCTCGACGGCTGCGAAGACGTTTTCGACCGAAGAGCTGCCGTCCGTCGGCTGGTTCGACGTGAAATGGGCGTCGGACGGCTACGGGACCGGAACGGCGTGGTGGAACGCGGCGGCCGAGCGGACGTCCGGCGGCAGATGGACCGTCCCCGCGGGCGACGCCTCCGCGAGCAGCGGCTCCGCCCTCGCGCTCGCCCTGCCGGAAGGCGGCGTGCTGCGCTTCACGGCCGTTTCGCCGAGCGCCGGCGGCGGAACCGTCACGGTCGACGGCACGCTCTCGCCCGTCCTTTCCGCGACGCCGCCCGACCTGCCCGCCGGCGCCTTCGCGGCGCTCTGTTTCGCGCGCGGCGGCTACAAGGCGTGGAACGGAACGCAGTGGATCGCGCTCTCCGGCGCGACGCCGGCCGCCTCCGCCACGCAGTGGAGAGCGACGTTCGACTTCTCCGCCTCGCCCCCCAGGGTCCGCTACGCCGTCGGCGGCAAGACGCTCTCCGCGTCCGGCTCCGACTGGATTCCCCTCGGGTCCGCGCCGGGCTATGTCCGCGGCGTGGGCTACGCCGGCGGCGGCTCGGTCGGGGACTTCAAGGCGACCTACGCCGGCGGCCTCCCCGTTCCCGCGCTCGCCACGCCCGATGACGGCCCGCTTTCCTTCGGCACGGACGGCTCGAACAACCCGACCTTCCAGGTCACGATCCGGAACGCGGTCAAGGATGCGTGGTACACCGTCTACGCGGCCGACGCGGTGAACGGGACCTACACGGCCGTCACGTCCGTGAAGGCGACCGCCGACGGACTCAAGACGCTCTCGATCCCGGCCCCGGCCTCCAAGCCGACACGCTTCGTCCGCATCGGCGTCTCCGACGCCCAGGTCCCGGCGGACACCAAGCTCTAGCCGCATTCAGCATTCAGCATTCAGCATTCCCCCACATGAAAGCGCCCCTTCTCCTCCTCGCCTCCCTCCCGCTCGCCGCCGCAGCAGCGACGCTCGACACGTCGCCGTTCTCCAAGTCGGTCGAGATGACCGTCTCCGGCTACGCCGGTACGTCGACGCTCACGGACTTCCCGGTCCTCGCCCGCCTCGCGGCCGGTTCGCCAACCGGGTTCGACTACGCCGACTGCGCGGCGGACGGATCGGACATCCGCTTCGCGGACGCCGGCGGCAACCTGATTCCGCATGAAATCGACACGTGGAACGCGGCGGGCGAGTCGCTGGTCTGGGTCCGCCTTCCGTCCGTGGCCAGCGGCGCGACGTTCACGATGTACTTCGGCGCGGACGACCCCGGCGCCGCCGCCGCGGAAAGCGTCTGGTCGCGCTACGCCGTCGTCATCCACGGCGGCTCGTCCGCCGCGAACGCCGTCGCGGGCGGCCCGGCCGTCACGATCGGCAACACGACCTACGTCAAGCCGCAGGCGGACGCCGGCCGGATCGGCGGCGGCTTCCGGAAATCGACGGGCAACGCGGTCGCCGTCAACGTCGCCATGGGGAATCCCGCGTCGTCGCTGGCCAGCACCGGCAAGTTCTCCGTCTCCGGCTGGTTCAAGCGCAACGGCAACGGCGGCTCGAGCAACAACGGCACGCACGTGCTCGCCGCGAGCCGTCCGAAATGGGACAGCGGCGACGGCTTCCTCCTGCTCCAGGAGAAGGGACAATACATCGATGTCGCCGCCAAAAGCTCCCACCAGTGGGACAGCGGGAGCTACACGCTCGCGGACCAGACATGGGGCCACGTGGCATTCTCCTACGAGAAGGACGTGTCGCTCACGACCTACTTCAACGGTACGCAGGATCTCACGAGGACGTCCCCCGGCAATCTCGTGAGCTCGGGCGGCGTCTGGACGTTCGGCTCCTACGCGAACACGGGTTCCAACGACTCGTTCATCGGCGACATGGACGAGCTGCGGATCTTCGACGGCGTGGCGTCCGGCGACTGGATCAAGGCCGAGCACGACACCGTCGCGAACGCGTCCTTCCTGGCCTACGGCGACGTGCAGGACGTCGGAACCCACACCCCCGCGATCACCGTGTTCTTCTTCTAACCCCCTCGCCGACCAGGGCGAATCCCGGCTCCCGCGGGTTTCGGGTTTCGCCGCGGGATTCGGGATTCGGGTTTCGGGTTTCGGGCGGTTGCCTTCGCGGGAGCGTTGTGCTAGCATGGGGAAGCATGAACGGAATTGGGCGGTTTTTTCCCGTTGCGGCGCTGGCCGCGCTCGCGGTTTCGTCGCAGGGCGCCGGTCCGATGTCCGGCCCCGGCGGGCCGGGGCCGTTCCTCGCCACGCGCGGACCGGCCGCGGTTCCGTCGGCGCAGACGCCGGCGCGCGCGCCGGCCCC
>CADBEF010000122.1:0-8537 GCA_902793555.1 uncultured bacterium
CTCCAAGGCGAGCCCCGGCGGCGGCTCCGGCGCGTGCACCGTGTTCCGTCCGGCGGCGTTCTCGCTCGGCGCGAAGAGCGGCCAGCTCGCCAAGGACTCGTCCGTCTACGAGGTCTCCATCGAGCGGCAGGGGACGAAGACCATCTACGACCTGCGCATCCCGTGGGCGGAGATCCCGGGCTTCACGCCCGCCGTCGGCGCCACGATGGGCTGCAACCTCGTTCTCTTCGATTCCGACGGCCCCGGCGCCGCCCGCGGCCGCATGACCTGGGGCGCCGGCCTCAAGCCCGGCCCCGGCGACTGCGCCCTGATCACCCTCGTCGAGTAAGCCGCCGCTCGCCCCCATCGCGCACCGCGCGGCGGGGGAGCCTTCTCACCTCTCACCTCTGACCTCTCACCTCTAACCTCAGACCATGAAACCCGTCCCCCCCCTCCCTCCGCCCGACGCGCCGACTCCCGTCAACTACGACGAGTCGGCGATTCCTCCCTACGACGTCCCCGAACTGCTGCGCTTCGCCGACGGCCGCCCCGTGACGGCGGCCGACTGGCCGGCGCGGCGCCGCGAGATGCTCGGCGTCCTCGCCGCCGAGATGTACGGCCGCGAGCCGCCGCCGCCCGAGGCGTTCGAGTGGGAGACCCTCGAGGAGGGCCCGACCTTCGGCGGGCTCGGCATCCGCCGCCAGTGCCGGGTCTGGTTCCGCGCGGACCGCACCGGGCCCTTCCTCGACTGGTTCGTGCTGCTGCCCAACCGCCACGCCGGCGTCGAGCCGCGGGAGCGCGACGGCCGCATCGTCTGCGAGAATCCCGGCAAGGTCCCGGTGGTGCTCTTCCTCAACTACCGCGGCAACCACGCGCTCCTGGACGACCCGGAGATGATCATTCCGGAGAACGTCTGGATCCACAATCAGGCCTCGCGCGAGGACGGTACGTTCGCGCTCCGGCCCGACATGCGCGCCTACGACCGCCGCACGTGCGACCGGCACACCTTTCCGGCCGAGACGCTCCTTGCGCGCGGCTTCGCCGTGATGAGCTGCTGCTACGGGCAGGTCTCGCCCGACGTCGAGGTCCGCCTCGGCGACCCGCTCGACCTCGCGTGGACCGGCGTGTTCGAGCTGTGGGGGCCGCACGATCCGGCGGACGAGAGCGCGACCAGCTCGCTCGGCGCGTGGGCGTGGGCGCTTTCGCGCGGGCTCGACCTCGCGGAGCGGCAGCCGGAGATCGACGCCGCGCGCGCGGTCGTCACGGGCTCCTCGCGGCTCGGCAAGGCGGCGCTTCTTGCCGGCGCGCGCGACGAGCGCTTCGCGGTCGTCGCGCCGAACCAGACCGGCGGCGGCGGCGCGCCGCTCGCCAAGCGCTTCTTCGGCGAGAACGTCGCCACCGAGACGAAGATCTTCCCGCACTGGTACTGTTCGGCCTACCGCCGCTATGCGGGCAGCGAGGCGGAGATGCCCTTCGACCAGCACTGGCTCCTCGCGTGCGTCGCGCCGCGCGCGCTGCTCGTGGAGGGGTTCGACGAGGACTGGTTCGACACGAAGGGCGAGTGCCTCGCCTGCCGCGCCGCCTCGCCCGCATGGGAGCTACTCGGCCTGCCCGGCCTCCCCGCCGGCGACTTCCCGCCGGACTTCGACACTTCGCTCGTCGGGCCCCGCCTCGGCTACTACCGCCGCGGCGGCCGCCACGGCCTCTCCGCCTACGACTGGGCGTGGGCGCTCGACTTCGCGGAACGCGCCTTCGCAAAATGAGACCCTTCCCCTCGATTTCCCTCGCCCCCGATTCCCTCTTCCGCCGCGGCACGCTGGAGTTCGGGCCGAAGTCGCTCCTCCGCAAGGACGAGGCCTTCCTCGACTCCTTCTTCGCGGAGCTCTTCCGATCCTACCGGCAGCTGCTGAAGCACTGCGACGCGGTGTCGCTGCTCTTCTGGCTCGGCGACGGCACGGAAATCCTCCAGTACGACGGCACGCCGGAGCAGCCCGTCGCATGGGCGCGCTGGCAGGGCTTCGCTCATCCCTTCGGCGACCCGCCGCGGGAGCCCGTCCTCTACACGGACCATCCGGTCGAGCTTTGCGTCGGCGACGTCCGGCGCATCGTCGCCGCCGCGCGCCGCGCCTGCGAGGCCGTCCTCGGCAGGCCGCTCGCGTTCATCCAGCCCTTCGATCCGGGCAGCGAGTTCGTCGAGTCGCCCTTCCGCTACGAGCGCCATCCGGAAATCCTGCTCCCCGGCGTCGCGACCGGCGGGCGGGTCCGCTGCATCGACGCCATCGGCCGCCTGCACGCCGACTCCGCGCGGTTCGCCGGCTACCCGGACGGCATCCCGGAGGGCACGCCCTTCGGCGAGCTGCTCGGCCGCCAGGCGCGCGCCTGGTTCGCGGACGTCGGCGCCGACGCCATCTGGCTGTCCAACTCCTTCGGCTTCGGGCGCAGCCCCTACGCCTCCGGCGGCACGGGGCAGTTCTTCGACGGCGACCGCTTCCTCCCCGAGGGCAACCGCGCCGTGCGCGACGCGGTCCTCGCCTTCTGGGAGGCGTTCCGCCGCGAATGCCCGGACCTGCCCGTCTACTGCCGCGGCACCGACTTCCCGGTCGGGATGAACCTCGCGAACCACGCCTCCGCCTACCGCGCGATCTACGAGGGCAACCGCTTCGGGATCGTTCCGCCGCCCAACACGCCATGGCCGGCCCTCACGCGCAACGAGGGCCTCGCCCTCGCCGGCATGCTCACGCAGAACGCGCCCTTCCCGGAGAAGCGCCAGGTGCTGCGCTACTACACCACCGACCAGTGGTTCTGCAACAACCCGTGGCTCGACCGCTGGGACCGTTCGCCGCACGACCTCTACCTCAACGGCTCGCTCTGCAAGTTCGCGCCCGACGGCTCCCTCTGCGCCTTCACCGACGTACAGCTCGGCGTCGACGGCTCCTGGGGCGAGGCGCCCTCCGAGATCGCCGACGAGGTGGTCCCGCACCTCAAGCGCGCCGCGGCGCTGCGCCCCGACGCCCCGCCGCCGCTCGTCTGGGTCTACCCGTTCGACGAATACGACGGGCAGGTCTTCGGCGACGTCCCGCGGCCCGACCTTCCCTTCGGCGGCGATCTCTCGATCATCGGCGCCTTCAACCACGCCTTCCCCCTCGCCGGCGCCGTCACGACTGCGAACCTCGCCGCCGCGCTGCGGGCCGACTCGTCACTCGTCACTCGTCACTCGTCACTCCGGGAATCGATTCTCGTGACGCCCGCGCCGGTTCCCGGCAGCGAGGTTGAGCGCCTTCTGCTCGACCATCTCGCTTCCGGCGGCTGCATCCTCTGCTACGGCACGCTTCGCGGCGCCTCGCCCGCGTGGCTCGCCGCGCTCGGCCTCGCGGCCGATGCCGATCCGCTCGACGGCGAATTCGAGATCGAGGGCGACGCCGCCGGCGCACCCTCGCGCCGCTACCTCCACGATGCCGTCATCGGCCAGGGCGGCCTCGTCGAGACCGCCGCCGGCGCGACGGTCCTCACCGAGGCGTTTCAAGCCGCCGAAGGCGGCGATTTCAAGCCCGAAGGGCGACTTACAGGCGGCGAAGCCGCCGACTTCACGCCGCGAGGGCGCGGCGGACGCCGCGTCCTCGCGGCGGTCAACGGCCGCGCCGCGTGGGTGCGCGGCGGAACGGCCGCCGCGCGCGAGCGCCTCCGCTTCCGCCGCGTCGATGCGCGGGACGAGCGCGAATGGTTCGCGCCCGAGCGCCTCTACGACGTGGCGCTCGGCGCGCTCGGCTGGTTCGTGAGGATCGAGCACGGCCTCGGGCCGGAGCCGGTCGAGTTCCTCGTCTCGCGCAACCGCGGCGGGTTCGTCCTCGCGGGGCATTCCTTCGACGACGACGCGGCGCTGCTCGTCCGCGCGCCTTGGGGCGCGCCGGTTCCGCTCGCGCGGCGCGTGCGGCTCGCGGACGGCGCCGCGCGCATCCCGGTGCGCGGCTGGTTCCACGACGAGGCGCGCGTCTTCGTGCGGCAGCGCGAAGGCGTGGTCTCGTGCCGCTCGCAGCCACCGATCGCGAAGGACCTGCACCGTCGCTGGCTCGTCGAGGGCCTCGACCGCGCCGACGTCCGCTTCTATGTCCAGCCCGGGAGCGAGACCGTCTTCTACGCCGCCGCGGCCACCGAATACGGCGACGCCCGCGAGCCGGTCCGCCCGGACCTGCGGTCCGACGGCACGGGTGTCTGGTTCGAGCTCCGCGACTGGACGGGGCCGCTCTCCATCGGCTGGTAGGGCGAGAGGCGAGGGTCGAATCAAAAAAAACACGCGGCCGCCGATGGCGGCCGCGTGTTTCCGGCAGCGATCGGGGCCGCCGCGTTACTCCTCGTTCTCCGCGGGATGGTTGGCGGAGCCGGGCTCCGCGTGCTGGCGGAGGATCTCGTAGAGGGCGATGGCGGCCGCGACGCCGGCGTTGAGCGAATTGACCTTGCCGAACAGGGGGAGCTTGGCGAGGAAGTCGCACTTGGCGCGGACGGGCGAGCAGATGCCGTTGCCCTCGGAGCCGATCACGAGGACGACCTTGCCCTTGTAGTCGATCTCCGAATAGGGCTTGGCGTCTTCCGCGGCCTCCAGGCCGGTGATCCACGCGCCGGCGCCCTTGAAGCGCTCGAGGGCGCTCACGAGGTTCGGCAGGCGGGCGATCCGGAGGTGCTCGGCGGCGCCGGCGGAGGCGCGGACCGCGGCTGGCGTGACGCCGACGGCGCGATCCACGGGCAGCACCACGCCAAGCACGCCGGCGCACTCGCAGGTGCGCAGGATCGAGCCAAGGTTCTGCGGGTCCTGGACGTGGTCGAGCACGACGACGACGGCGTCGCCCTCGGCCTTCTCCAGCGCGTCGGCGATTTCGTCGACCTCCGCGTAGGGGTATTCCTCGCAGAAGGCGACGACGCCCTGGTGGTTGGCCTCGTTCACCCACGCGTCGAGGTCCTCGCGGCGGTACTTGCCGACCTGGACGCCGGCCTTCTCGCACATCTCGCGGATGTCGGCGACCTCGTCCGAATCCTTCACGCCGTCCGCGAGGACGACGAGCTTGACGGGGCGGCGCGCGGCGCGCAGGATCTCGCGGACGGGCTGGCGGCCGTAGACGAGCTCGCCGCCCTCGACGGGGATCGGCGCGGCGCGCTTGCGCGCGGGGCGCGGCGCCTCGTCGCCTTCGGCGCGGTCCTTGCGCGGGAGAGCCCAGGGCTTGGCGCCTTCGCCCTCTTCGGCGGGCGCGCGGTCCTCCCACGGCTTGCGGAAGCCGGCGCGGGGGCGGCGCTCGGCGCCGCGGTCCTCCCACGGGCGGTCGCGCCGGAAGGAGCCGCGGAAGCCGGGGCGGTCGCCGGCGCCGCGGAAGGGGCGGTCGCCCCGACCCTCGCCGCCGTTGCGGTCCCAAGGCTTGCGGAAGCCGCCGCGAGGACGGCGCTCTTCGCCGTCTTCGGCGCGGTCCCACGGCTTGCGGAAGCCGCCGCGAGGGCGGCGCTCTTCGCCGTCTTCGGCGCGGTCCCAGGGCTTGCGGAAACCGCCGCGGGACGGACCGGCCGGCGGCCGGCCCTCTTCACTGCGGTCCCAGGGTTTCCTGAAGCCGCCCTTGCGCGGGGGGCGCGGGGCGTCGTCGCCGGAGCGGTGCGGGCCGGCCGGCGACCGGCCCTCTCCGCTGCGCTCCCAGGGTTTCTTGAAGTCGGACATGGCTTACTTGGAGGAGGCGCCGCGGGCTTCGTTGACGCGGAGCTTGCGGCCCATGACGTCGGCTCCGTTGAGCGCCTTGCAGGCGATTTCGGCCTCGGCGCGGTGGGGCATGAGGACGAAGCCGTAGCCCTTGGACTTGCCGGAGGAGTGGGTGATGATGCGGGCGGACTCGACGATGCCGTACTTGGAGAACTCCGCGTTGAGTTGGGCGTCGGTCATGTCGTAATTGAGGTTGCCGACGTAGATCTCGATGAGACCGTCGGCGCGCGGCGGGCGGGCCGGGCGCTTCGGGGCGGCCTTGGAGCGGCCGGAGGCGAGGCGGAGGGCGATCGCGGCGGCGAGCCAGCCGAGGGCGAGGGCGACGGCGGCGATCCCGATCCAGTGGCGGGTCGCGAGGGCGGCGAAGGCGGTTGCGTGCATGGGGTGGTTTCTTTCTTGGTGTGGTGGTGCCGCCGGCGGCCGTGCATCGGCGCGCCGGCGGCGGTTCTTGGGTGTGCCTACAGGAATCCCTTGAGGTGGCGGATGCGGCTCGGGTGGCGCAGCTTGCGGAGCGCCTTCGCCTCGATCTGGCGGATGCGCTCGCGCGTCACGTTGAACTGCTTGCCGACCTCCTCGAGCGTCCGGGAGTATCCGTCGTCGAGGCCGAAGCGGAAGGTGAGCACCTCGCGCTCGCGGTCGGAGAGCGTGGTGAGCACCTGCTGCAGGCGTTCGCGCAGGATGTAGAAGGCCGTGACGTCGGCGGGGTTTTCGGCGGTGGGGTCGGGGAGGAAGTCGCCGAAGTGTGCGTCGTCCCCGTCGCCGACCGGCGACTGCAGCGAGATGGGCTGCTGGGCCATCTTGAACACCTGGCGGACGCGGTCCACGCTCATGCCCATTTCGGCGGCGGTCTCCTCGTGCGTGGGCTCGCGGCCGAGCTCCTGCACCAGCTTCTTCTGGATGCGGAGCAGGCGGTTGATCGTCTCGATCATGTGGACCGGGATGCGGATCGTGCGGGCCTGGTCGGCGATGGCGCGGGTGGCGGCCTGGCGGATCCACCAAGTCGCGTAGGTCGAGAACTTGTACCCGCGCCGGTACTCGAACTTCTCGACGGCCTTCATGAGCCCGGTGTTGCCTTCCTGGATGAGGTCCAGGAAAGACAGGCCGCGGTTCATGTACTTCTTCACGATGGAGATGACGAGGCGGAGGTTCGCCTCGACCATCTTCGTGCGGGCCTCGAGCCCCTTGCGGAGCGCGTCGCGCAGCGCGAGGAACTTGTCGGTGAAGAGCTTCGCGAGGGCGTCGTCCACGGTGCGCGGGGCGTCCGCGGGGCGGACCTCGCGCAAGTGGGCGCGGAGCCCTTCGAGCGCCTCGGGCGTGAAGTCGAGCGGCGTGAAGCACTCCATCTGGATGCGGACGACCTCGGCGTGCTCGCGGTCGATGCGGTCCTTGAGCGCCTTGTTCGGCTTTCGCCCGCGGCGGCCCTCGAGGAGCCGGCGGTGGTTGCCGTGGTGGAGGCGCCAGTTGGAGAAGTACTCGTCCTCGCGGCTCACGAAACCGCGGCCGTTGAACGCGTCGTCGGAGGAGAAGCCGGCGGCGATGCTGGCGAGCGACTCGATCTCCTTCTGCTTGAAGTTCAGCTCGATGAAGAGGTTCTGGAAGTCGTTGAAGAGCTTCTGGAACCGGCGCGCGTACCGGTCGATTTCGCGGGCGAGGCCCTTCTGCGTCGCGTCCGGCGCGCCGCGCGCGGCGAGGATCGCGGCGAGCATGCGCTCGGCGAGCCCCGACGCGCGGAACTTCTCGTTGATCGCGCCCATCGCGGCCATCTGGGACTCGAGGGCGGACTTGAGCTGGGGCAGCTTGCGGATGTAGTTGTCGCGGCTGTCGACGTACTTGTCCGTGACGATGCGGTCGAAGCGCTCGGTCCCTTCCTCGATCTGCTTGACGACCTTGAGGTAGAAGCGCGGGGCGAAGCCGAACTTGTTGAAGTTCTGGCGGACGGCCTTTTCGGACTTCTCGATCTCCTTGCAGATCTTGACCTCCTCCTCGCGGGTGAGCAGGGGAACCTGGCCCATCTGGTGGAGGTAGGCGCGGATCGGGTCGTCGAACGATTCGGACTTCTGCGACTTGCCGGCGGCGGCCTGCGTTTCCTCGCGGGGCGTCTTGCCGGCCTCCGCCTCGGCGGGGCTCACGACGTCGATGCCGCCGGCCTGGATCTCGGCCATGTAGGTCTCGATCTCGGAATCGTTGAGAACCTCGGCGGGGAGGACTTCGTTGATGTCGTCGGTCGTGATGTAGCCCTTGCCGTCGGCCCGCTTGAAGAGTTCGCGCAGGCGGGCGGCGTGCTCCTCGTGGTCGTGGCGGGCGGGGGCCGCCGCGGGCGTGTCGTCGTCGGGGTTCGCGCCGTCGGGGGCGTCCCAGTCGAACACGCCGTCGGCCGCGGCGGCGGCCGGATCGGGGGCGGGGAGGGCGGCGTCCTCGGCGAACCGGGCGTCGTCCGCGTCGTCTTCGTCGTCTTCCGGCGGGTTGTCGTGCTTGCGGACGTCGTCGTAGAGTTTCTCGACGTCGAGATTGCGCGCCTCTTTTTCGATTTCGTCGGCGCCCTGCTCCATTTCTTCGAGCGAGGGTTCCGGCGTTTCGGCGTTTTTCTCCGCGTCGTCTTCCTGCTCGGCCACCCAGTCGGGGTTGATGGAATCGGTTTCCTCCTCCTCGTCGTCGTAGTCTTTCGGCTTGCGGCCGCGCTTGGCGGGCTTGGGCTGGAGAAGGACGATCAAATCGTCCTCGTCCTGGACGGGCGCGGGCTTGGTGGCGGGTTTCTTGGCCGGGGCCTTCTTGGCGGGCGCGGGCTTGGGGGCGGGCTTCTTGGCCGGGGCCTTCTTGGCGGGCGCGG
>CADBEF010000122.1:8676-12802 GCA_902793555.1 uncultured bacterium
GCGGGCTTGGGGGCGGGCTTTTTGGCCGGGGCCTTCTTGGCGGGCGCGGGCTTGGGGGCGGGCTTTTTGGCCGGGGCCTTCTTGAGGGGGGCCTTCTTGGGCGAGGCCTTCGCGGCCGCCGGCTTCTTCTTCAGCGGACTTGACATTCGTTCGTTGTTCCGTTGCGGTTCGATGAAAAGGATGGGGCGGGACGGGGACTAGTTCTCGTCGGGCGCCTTGGAGCGACCGGCCGTCCAATCCCACCCGCGCGTGACGAGCCACGCGGTGTTGAGCAACTTGTTCTGCTCTTTGCCGGAATCGTTCACGGTGGCGACCGTCTGCGGCAGGCGCTCGACATGCCCGTCGAAGAAGATTCCCTGCGAGAACTTCGTCGACGTCCCGGACGCGGAATGGTGGCAGGCGAGGAGCTGGTCGTTCGCGTCGTAAACGGATTTCTCGGGGTTGAGGCAGACGCCGCCGCGCCAGTCCTTGCCGAAGGTCTTTTCCTTGTAGCCGCCGCGGTTGTTCTTCGCGCCGAAGCCGTCGACTTCGCCGAACACCAGGAGCTTGGAGGCTTCGGGGACGTGCCCGCCGTATCCCCACGTCACGCCGACCCAGGACGTCTTGACCCGGCGCCAGTGGCGGTTGGAGGCGCCTCCGAAGCAGGGGTTCATCGCGTAGGTGCGGTAGATGTCGGAGGTCGCGATCTCGTCTTCGTCGTCATTGGCGTTTTGCTCGATCATGGCGGCCCGGACGATGGGGCAGACGTAGGAGGCGAAGTCGCCGACGTAGGGGAAGAGGTCGCCGTACTCGATGGCGAACTTCGCGTCCGGACCGGTTCCCCGGTCGTCGAAGAGCTCGCCCGAGTGGCTCGTCTTGTCGCCGCCGTCGTGCCACAGGGCTTCCAAGTCGTCCATGTTCCGTTTTTCGTTCACCCACGTGCACCAGCCGTGGTAGTGGCCGTACGTGGCCGTGCTCTGGTGGAAGATTTCGAACGACTGCGCGTAGGGGACGGTCTGGCCGTTGTCCATCGCGAAGGCCAGCACGCCGTCCATCAGCTGCCGCAGGTTGTTCGTGCAGTGCTTTTCGCGGGCGGAGTTGCGGACGGAGGAAACGCCCATCGCGATCAGCGAGGCGAGAATGCCGATGATCGCGATGACGATGAGCAGCTCGATGAGGGTGAAGGCGGATCGCTTTTTCATTTGCGCGCGTGTCTCTGCTTTGCTAGAATCCGTGTCCGTGCGGAGCGGCCTCCCGCGGCGGAGAAACCGGCGTTCGCGCGTAACGGGTGTATAATTATACCAAAATCGTCAAGTCAAGTCAACATGACATCCTCCAAAAAGTTTTGCCCCTCTGCGGAGGGGGACGCGGACGGACTCCGGATCGACGGATTGCGCCTCGCCGCCGTCCTGGGCGTCTTCCCCGAGGAGCGCGCCGCGCCGCGCGAGGTCGTCGTGCACCTGCGGCTCGGCGTCGACGTCGCCGCGGCCTCCCGGTCGGACGATTTGCGCGACACGGTCGATTGGGCCGTGCTTTGTGCGCGGCTCCGCGAACGCGCCGCGGCCCGTCCGTACAAGCTCGCCGAGGCGCTGGCCGGCGCGCTCGCGGACGCGGCGTTGGAGGATCCGCGGGTCGAGTGGGTGCGCCTGCGCCTGGAGAAGCCGGGGGCGCTGCCCGGCGTGGATTCGTTTTCCGTTTGCCTGTTCCGTGAACGTCCCCGTCCGTAGCCGGGAGCCGCGCTCCGCTGTTCCATTCGGCGGGCGCTTGTGGTAGCATGTCCCGCATGCCCCCCCGCGCAACCCCCGCACGCGCCGCCGCGCCCGCCGGTCCGGCCGAAACGATTTTCGGCTCGGTCGTTTCGCTCGTCTACCACAACGAGACGAGCGGATGGACCGTCGCCACGGTCGCCGTCCGCGGCGGCACGCCCGGCGGCAGCGAGACGGCGACGGTCGTCGGCTCGTCCACCAACGTCTGGGAGGGCGAGGAGGTCAAGGCGACGGGCCGCTGGGTGCGCCACCCGTCGCACGGGCTCCAGTTCCACGCGGACGCGCTGGAGTGCGTCGTGCCGACGTCCGCCGAGGGCCTGCGCCGGTACCTCGCCAGCGGCATCATCCGCGGCGTCGGCCCGAAACTCGCCGACAAGATCGTCGACCAGTTCGGCGAGAAGACGATCGAGGTGCTCGAGCGCGACTCGGGCCGCCTCAAGGAGATCAAGGGCCTCGGCGAGGCGAAGCGCCGCGCCATCAAGGCCGGCTGGGACCGCGAACGCGGCGCGCGCGACGCGATGATCTTCCTGCAGGGCGCCGGCATCACCTCCGGCTCGGCCGCGAAGCTCTACCGCCAGTACGGCGCCAACACGGTCGCGGTCGTCAAGGAGAACCCCTACCGGCTCTGCGCCGACGTCTTCGGCATCGGGTTCCTCAAGGCGGACGACATCGCGCGCAAGGTCGGCGTCCCGAAGGATTCGCCCCAGCGCGCCCGCGCCGGCCTCGCCCACGTGCTGCAGACGCTCGCCGAGGAGGGCCACTGCTTCTGCGAGAAGCCCGAGCTGCTGCTCGAGGCCGAGAACATCCTCTCGATCCCGATGGACGTCCTCGAGCAGGCGCTCGCGGACGCCATCGCGGACAACCGCTTCGTCGACGACGGCGGGCGCGTCTACCTGCACCGACTCCACCGCGCCGAGCGAATCGTCGCGGACCGCGTCCTCGCGCTGCTCGACACGCGCGCGTCGTTCCGCCCGATCGCCGCGGACGCCGCGGTCGCGTGGGTAGCGCGCAAGCTCTCCTTCACGCTTTCGCCCGCGCAGGACCGCGCCGTGCGGATGGCGCTGGAGAGCAAGTTCTCGGTCGTGACCGGCGGCCCGGGCGTGGGCAAGACGACCATCATCCGCGCGCTCGCCGAAATCTGGTGCGCCAAGGAGCTCGACGTGCGGCTCGTCGCCCCGACGGGCCGCGCCGCGCGCCGCATGGCCGAGTCGACCGGGCGCGAGGCCGCGACGATCCACCGCCTGCTCAAGTGGAACCCCGCCGAGTCGCGCTTCACCTACACCGCGGACAATCCGCTTCCGGCCGACGTGCTCGTGGTGGACGAAAGCTCGATGATCGACATCGAGCTGGCGGCGTCGCTCTTCTCCGCGTTGCGGCCGACGACGACCGTCGTGCTCGTGGGCGACATCGACCAGCTGCCGTCCGTCGGCCCCGGCAACGTCCTGCGCGACCTCATCGCGTCGGACGTCGTGCCCTACACGCGCCTGGACGTCGTCTTCCGCCAGAAGACCGGCGGGTGGATCGTCCGCAACGCGCACCGCGTGAACGAGGGGCGGGGCTTCGAGGCGCCGCCGGCGGGCGAGCCCTCGGACTTCTTCTTCGTGCCGTGCGAGGACCCGGAGCGGACGCTCCGCCTCGCGCTGGAGCTCGTCGAGCGGCGCATCCCCGCCCGCTACAACCTCTCCCCGCTGCAGGACATCCAGGTCCTCACGCCCATGCGCAAGAACCTGCTCGGCGCGGACAACCTCAACGCGGTGCTCCAGCAGGGGCTCAACCCGCACGGCCCCGCGCTGCACCGCGCCGGCCGCGCCTTCCGCGTCGGCGACCGCGTCATGCAGATGCGCAACGACTACGACAAGGACGTCTTCAACGGCGACGTCGGATTCGTGCGCGCCGTGGAGCCGGACGGCCCGTCGCTCGTCGTGGACTTCGACGGCGTCGAGGTGTCCTACACGGCCTCGGACCTGGACGAGCTCGTGCACGCCTACGCCACGAGCATCCACAAGTCGCAGGGCAGCGAATACCCGGCGGTCGTCATCGTGATCGCGACGCAGCACTTCAAGCTGTTGCAGCGCAACCTGCTCTACACGGCGATCACGCGCGGCAAGAAGCTCGTGTGCGTCGTCGGCTCGCCGCGCGCGGTGGCGCTGGCGATCCGCAACAACGAAACGGTCCGCCGCCGCACGGCGCTCGCGGAGCGGCTCAAGGGGCCGCTCCCGCCGCTCGTCGCGCCCCCCGCTCCGGAACCTCCGTCTTCATGACCGCGCTCCCCGCCGCCTGCGGCGTAACCGGTCAGGAATCGGGGGGGGGGCGCATGCGCCGGCGCTCCTGCGGCGGACGGCGGCGTCGGCTCTTGAGAAGCTGTTCCCGAATCCGGGGTC
>CADBEF010000123.1 GCA_902793555.1 uncultured bacterium
CGGAGCGCGCCGGACGCGCGTTCCACGCGTTCCTTCCGCCGGACGGCGGCGCGGCGCGCCGGACGAGCGCCCTCGCCCGGTGGCTCGCCGCGCTGCCGGCGCCGTGCGGCGTCCTCGCCGCGAACGACCTCCGCGCCAAGGAGGTGCTCGACGCCTGCGCCGAAGCGGGCGTCGCCGTGCCGGGGCGCGTGCTCGTGCTGGGCACGGACGACGAGGAGTTCGTCTGCCGCCAGACGAACCCGACGCTCTCCAGCATCGTCCCGGACTTCGCGGCCGGCGGCTTCCTGGAGGCGGAGACGCTCGTGGAGCTGCTGCGCGGGCGCCGGCGGCGCCTGCCGCCGCGGACCTACGGCGTCGCCGGGACGGCGCGGCGGCTCTCGACGAGCGACCCGAACGAGGCGCGGCTCATGGTCGGGCGCGCCGAGGAATTCATCCGGGAGAACGCCGGCGGCGGCGAGTTCCGCATCGGCGACGTGGCGAAGGCCGCGTTCGCCTCGACGCGGCTGCTGCAGCGCAACTTCAAGGACGTCACGGGCCGGACGGTCGGCGAGGCGCTGCGCGACGAGCGCCTGCGCCGCGTCCGCGCGCTCCTCTCGGAGACGACGACGCCCATCGGCGCGATCGCGGGACTGTGCGGCTTCAAGAGCGACGGCTACCTCAAGCAGCTCTTCCGCGCCCGCCACGGCTGCACCATGCGCGACTGGCGCCGCCGCGCCCGCGGGCGGTGAGGCAATCCCGGCCAGACGAAAACCGCTTGACGCGCGACGGGGCTTCCCTTATCCTCGCTCCCGTGCCATGAAACCTCCCTCCTTCCTCCGCCGGCTCCTGCCGGCCCTCGTCCTCGCCGGACTCTGCGCCGCGGGCTCCGGGTGCATGTCCATCGACCGGACCGACCTCCGGCAGACGCGCTCGCCCGACGGCGCGCTGCGTCCGAGCCGTCACTTCCTGGCCGGCGTCTACGGCTACTTCCTCTTCAACGCCATCCCGCTCGCGTGCGGGAACATCGGCGACTACCAAGGACCGACGCTCTTCCGCGACACGATCGACGTGGACGCCCTCCAGCGCTATCTGGTGGAGGACGCCGAGGGCCGCGGCGTCGCCGTCGAGGACCTGTCCCCGGCCTTCTACACCGACGTGTTCTACTCCTCGCTCGGGCTCATCTGGTATCGCGAAGTGCAGATTTCCGGCACCTACGTCTATCCCTCGGCCGAAGCCGGGAGAAAGGAGCTCGGCCATGAATAGCCGTCCGTTCGCTGTTTCCGCCCTCGCGGCCGCCATCGCCCTCGCGGCCGCGGGGTGCGCCAATGTCCAGACGACGAACCGCTTCGGCGCGGCCGTTGGCGGGAAGGGGTTGAGCCCCCGGGATTCGATCGTCGTCGAGAACTCCGGATTCTACCTGTTCGGGGTCGTCCCCCTCGTGTCCGGAAGCATCGTCAATCCCGGCGGTTCGACGCTCTTCAACAACACCGTGACGCTCGAGAACAACCTCCGTCTCCTGGAGGCGGAGGCGGCGAAGAAGGGCCCCTTCGTCCTCGACGGCATCTCGTCGGTCGAAGACTCCAGCTCGGCCTGGTCCATCGGCATCGTGTCCCGCAAGACCGTCACGACGAGCGCCAGCGTCTACGACGCGGACAGGACACCGTCGCCCCCGGCCCCCTGACCCGGGCGCGGTCCGGCCTTGTCCGCGCCGCGGGGCTGTGGTAGACTCGCGCGCATGAACGAAAACGGCAAGGTCTGGCCCGGGTGGCGGCCGGGCGAATTCCAGGCGCACTTCATCCACACCGGCGTCGCGGAGTCGGTGTTCTTCGTGTTCCCCGACTCCACGACGATGCTGCTGGACTGCGGCGACCAGGCGTCGATCACGCGCGGAAAGTTCGCCGTCCCCGCCCTGCCCGGGCCCGAGCGGCTCGCCGGCGAATGGGTCGCCCGCTACGTCCGCCGCGCGAACCCCAACGGCGCCGAGGTCGACTGGGCCGTCGTCTCCCACTTCCACTCCGACCACGTCGGGACGCCCTCGTGGCAGAAGTTCCCGTGGTTCCCGGACGAGCCGGACCGCCTCGAGGGCTGCCCCCGCTGCGGGTTCGCCCTCGCCGCCGAGACGCTCCGGTTCCGCCGCGCGACGGACCGCGGCTGGCCGGACTACGACGATCCGATGCCGAGCGCGTGCGCGGAGGAGGTTGGCGTCGTCCGCTCCACCTGGGAGGCGCTGCGGCGCCGCGACGGGCTCGTCCCCGAGCCCTTCCGCCTCGGCGCGTCGGACCAGTTCGCCGCCGAGCGCGGCGGCGCGCCCGGCTTCTCCGTCCGCAACGCGTTCGCCAACGGGCGGCTGGCGCTGCCGGACGGCTCCGTGCGCGATCTCTACGCGGACTTCATCGCCCGCGACCGCCCCGCCGAGCTCAACGAGAACGGGATGAGCCTCGGGATGGTCTTCTCCTACGGCGCGTTCCGGCTTTTCGCGGGCGGCGACTTCTCGGACAGGATCCCCGGGCCCGACGGGCGGCGGATCTCCGTGGAGGACGAGCTGGCCGGCTGCATCGAGCGCTGCCACGTCGCGAAGATCGACCACCATGGCCACCACTCGGTCGGCCGCGCGCTCGCCGCGGCGCTCCGGCCGCGCGTGTGGGTCGCCTGCGTCTGGGACCGGCTGCACCTCACCGAGGACACGGCCGAGTCGCTGCTCGCGCCGGACGCGCCGGACGACGCCCAGCCGCTCCTCGTGCCGACGGTCCTCCCCGTCACGGAGGCCGGCGAGCGCCCGTGGTGGCGCTTCGTGCCCGACGCCTGCCGCACGGGCTGCCACGCCGTCGTCACCGTGCCGCCCGGCGGCGAGACCTTCCGCCTCGACCTGCTCGACGCCCGCGACGAGGCCATGCGCGTCGTCGACTCGCGCACATTCCGCACCGACGCCTGAGAAACCGTCCTACTTGCCGCGGAAGGCGCGCATCGAGCAGCCGAAGCGGCGGCGGAAGAGCTCCTTGAGGTAGCCGTCGCTCGCGAAGCCGCACAGCGCCGCGATCTCCCCGATCGGCGTCCGCGTTCCGGTCAGCGCCTCGCGGACGCGCCGCAGGCGCTCCTCCTGGAGGGCCTCGCAGACGGTCCTCCCGGTGACGGAGCGGAAGTTCTGCTGCAGGAGGCGACGGGACGCGAACGCCGCCTTCGCGACGTCGCCCACACCGATCTCGGGCCGCGCGGCGTGGTCGCGGATGAACTCGAGGGCGCGCGAGACCATCAGCCGCGCCTCGTTGGGGTCGCCGGTCGACTGGCGGCGCGCGATGCCCAGAATCCCGAACGTCCGCGGCGGCAGGCTCGCGGCGCGCCCCCGCAGCAGCTCGACGAGCGTCTCGGCCTCGAGGTAGCCGCCGCCGTCCCAGTCCGGAATCACGCTCGTGAGGGTCGGTCGCATCTGCCCGCAGATGAAGGCCTCGTCGTCGACCCCGACGACCATCGCCGCCTGCGGCACGGCCACGCCGGCGTCGCGGCAGGCGTCCAGCACGGCGCTCGCGCGCATGTCGTTCGCCGCGAGGATCGCGCACGGCCGGGGCAGGCGCGCGATCCAGGCGGCCAGCGCGGCGCGTTCGCCGCCCGCCCCGCGCCGCCGCGCCTTCTCCGGCCGGAACGACGCGAACGAGCAGTTTTTCGCGGCCGCACAGCCGCGCAGGGCCTCGCCGCGCCGCACGGACCATTCCGGCTCCTCGCCGCGGCCGGGAAGCCGGTCGCCGACGTAGGCCAGGACGCCCGCCCCGCATTCGACCAGGAAGCCGGCGACCGCCGAGGCGATCGCCTCGTCGTCGCAGAACACGCTCGCGTGCCGCATCGCCATGCCGGCGGGCGCGTCCATCTCGGCCATCACGGCCGCGCGGCATCCCATCGCCTCCGCGATCCGGAGCGACCGGTCGTGCGTCTCGCCCGCGATGATGCCGTCCGGCCGCCAGTCGTGGAAGTCCTCGATCCGCCGGTGCGCCGAGCCGGGGCCGTAGAGCTGCACCTCGACGTCGTGGTGCAGCGCCGCGTAGCGCAGGATGCCGCCGACCATCCCGCGCGAGGAGCATTCGCTCGCGTCCAAATGCGCCAGCAGCCGCAGCGGCCGGTCGCCGCCCCGCTTCCGTTTCTTCGCCATGGCGCCGGAGTCTAGCACATCGCCCAGATTTGCGCAAAAACTTATTTTTTCTGCGTAAAAACTTGTTGAACCCCTCGCGCGCACGTGGTAGGATTTGCAGTGCCGGCGGCGATTGCGTTGTCGCGGCCCGGCAAACAAAGCCAAACAGCCATGAACAAGACCGCACTCCCGTCCGTCCTCGCCGCCCTCCTCTTCGCGGCGTCGCCCGCCCTCGCCGCGTCCATCGCGCTCGTCGCGCCGGAGGACGGCGCCGCCTACGACACGCACTCGCCGTGCGTGAAGGAGTTCTACGCGAACTTCGAAAAGCGCGGCGTCAAGCCCCCGCGCCCGCCGCTCAACGAGGAGGAGCAGCGCCTGAAGGCCGAGGCCGAGGCGCAGGGCAAGGTCTGGTACGACCGCTACGGGTTCTTTGTCTTCAACGACTTCACGAAGGACCTCAACGAGCGCAACAAGGCCGAGGAGCGGGAGTGGAGGCCGTTCTCGTGGACGTCCGACGGCGCGCTCTCCGGCCTGCGGGCCGAGTTCTCCGAGACGCCCGGCTTCGAGAAACCGCTCGTGGAGCTCCTCGACGCGAAGGAGTCCGCCGCGATGCGCCCGAAGTTCCTCAAGCTCGGGACGAAATACTGGTGGCGCGTAAAGGGGACCGACGCGGACGGCGCGGAGGTCGTCTCCGACGTCCGCACGTTCATGACGGCCGACGTCCCGCCGCGCATGATCGGGCTGCCCTCGTTCAACTTCCGCGACGTCGGCGGCGGCACGAACGTCGCCGGCGCGAAGGTGCGCCAGGGGCTGCTCTTCCGCGGCACGCAGCCGCTCATCAAGAAGCCGCCGGAGGTCGTCCGCAACTTCTACGTCGACAACCTCGGCATCCGGACCGACCTGGACATCCGCGGCGAGACCGAGCGCGCCGGGGCGCTCGAGGGCGGCGAGGCCAACCTCGAGGAGTTCGGGCTCCGGTACCTCTGCGTCCCGCTGGAGGACTACCACCTCTACCACCCGCGCTGCACCGAGGGCATCCCGAGGATCATGGAGCTGCTCGCCAGCCCGACGAACTACCCCGTCTACGTGCACTGCATGGTCGGCAGCGACCGCACCGGCACGCTCTTCGCGGTCCTCGACGGCGTCCTCGGGCGCGACGACCGCTTCGTCTACGACGACTACGAGTCGCCGTCCTTCAGCGAGTGGCTGCCGCGCTTCCGCTACGGGCGCAAGAGCGCCGAGCTCTTCGGCTACCTCGACCCCAACGCGCCAGAATACGAGGCGATCCGCAAGGAGGTCTGGGCCTGCAAGCTCGACCGCGCGAACATCCGCGAGAACGCCGAGAAGTACCTGCTAGACATCGGTGTCCCGCAGGCGCACATTGACGCCTTCCGCGAGATCATGCTGGAACGGTGAAACGCCGCGGGGGCCGGGCCGGCTGCGCCGCCCCGGCCCCCGCGTGAAAACGGTTGAAAGAGAAAGGAGACTCGAACGATGAACAAAACAACATCCCTTGCGGCCTGCTGCGTCCTCGCGGCGGTCTTCGCGTCCGGCGCGGACTGGGTCTACGACAACGGCACCTTCAGCGACGGCGTCTGGACGTTCAACGCCCAGCTCAGCGGGACGAAGGTGACGCTGACCGCCTTCACGCTCGGGCCGTCCACGGTGACGGCCCTCGACTTCACGAAGCCGATCAAGGACGCGTCCGGCAATCCGCTCTCCATCACGTATTTCGGCCGGCTGTTCGAGAGTCCGGGCAACACGGCGCTGCGGCCCTACGTCGGCGAGCTGAAGCTTCCCGCCTCCGGCTATACCGGAATCGGCCGCAATGCGTTCAGCCAGTGCCCCAACGCGACCGGCACGATTTCGTTCCCGGCTGAGCTGACCGGCCTCGAAGGCGAAAGCGCCTTCAACAACTCCCCCGGCATCACGATCGTCGGAAGCAGTTTCCCGGAAGGGCTGAAAACCATTACCCAAAATGCATTCAACAAGTGCAAGTTCCAGGGCGACGTCTACCTGCCCGGCGTGAAGACGATCCAACAGGGAGCGTTCGCCAATACGGACATCCGTTCCGTGGCATTCGGCCCGGATCTGGAGTTGATGGAAAACTATCAATGGGGCGGCGCACTCGGCGCGTTCCAGAACTGCACGAGCCTTGAACGCGTCTACTTCGACCCGGAATCATCGGTCAAAATCACGCACGGGCGGCTGTTCTACGGGTGTTCGTCCCTGACGGAGATCGACCTCTCGGGCGTCGCCCACATCGAGCAGAATGCGGACAATCTGGGGCATTTCGACCATTGCACGAGTCTCCGCAAGGCCACCTTCGACAGTACGCTCAATTATCTCGACGGGCGCCTCTTCAACGGCGCCACGAAGCTCGAGCAGGTCATCTTCAAGGGGACTCCCCCCACCACGATCACGAACACGTTTCTGCTCGGCGCCGGAAACGGCGGCGAGGTGACGACCTACGTCATCCTCGATCCATCGGCGAGCGACTATGCGTCCGCCAAGGCCGCCTGGGACGCGCTCACGGCCGGCGGAGAGATCAACGCCGTCGATTCGACGTGGAAGACCAACTACATCGGCAACGCGCCGGCCGGCACGAGGCATCTGCTCCTCTACGAGATCGAGCACGTCTCGATCGAGGCCGCGCGGGACGCGGACGAGGGCGAGGGCGTCGTCGGAACGTTCACGGTCTCGCGCAGCGCGGGAGAATCCGTGGCCGGTCCCCTCTCCGTGAACTACACCGTCGGCGGGACGGCCGTCGCCGGGCAGACCTACGGCGCGCTCTCCGGCAGCGTGACGATCCCCGCGGGCTCGACGTCCGGGACGATCGAGGTCGTGCCGCTAGACGACCCCGCCACGACCTCCAACACGACCGTCGTCGTGACGCTCTCCGACGGCGACTACGAAATCGTCGCGGGACGCAGGACGGCGACCGTGAACGTCATCAACGGGGCGTCGTTCCCCGGCTGGAAATACACGGTCACGGGGAACAACGCCGGCACGATGTCGAAGGGCGGCTGGACGTTCTCCGCGACGCACAGCGGGCGGGACCTCACCGTCGGGGCGGTGACGGCGTGGCCCGACGAAATCTCCGACCTCGACTTCTCCGCGATCGTCGCGGGTTCCGACGGCCACGCCTACACGATCGCCCATCTCAATCCGACCGGATTGGGACATTCGGACGTGACCAAGGAAGCCGGCTCGCGCATCGGGCGGCTCGTCCTGCCGGGCGAAGGGCTGACCTCGATCGGGTCTGCAAACAATTCGTGGGTCTTTTCCAGGTGCCCCAACGCCTACGGGGCGATTGCGATTCCGTCCACCGTCACGTTCATCTGCGGCGGCGCGTTCGCGCATACGCCGATCGAAGGCGATCTGCATCTGCCGTCCCTGGTCAAGCTGGATACCGCGACGTTCTGGAATACGAAAATCACCTCCGCAATCTTTGGCCCCGCGCTGAAGGAGAGTGCCGGAGCCAACACCCGTGGTCCGTTCGCGGGTTGCACGTGCCTCACGAATGTCGTGTTCGACCCCGACTCGAGGGTCACGTTCACCGCCTTGGGCGCGACCTTCTACGGCTGCACGGCGCTCACGGACCTGGATCTCTCCTGCGTGACCAACATCGCTCCCGGCTCCTACGCGCGGTTCCAGGGTTGCACGTCCCTGACCAACATCACGTTCGGCGCGGGCCTGAGGCAGATCCCCGGCGGGGAATTCAATGGAGCGACCGCGCTCCAGTCCATCCATTTCAAGGGTCCGGCCCCCGCCATTGTCGACGGGAAGAAGATGTTCACGGGCGTCGGTTCGTCGCAGACGATCAAGACCTACGTCCGGCTCCGGATGTCCGAGAAGGCGACGTTCGGGCCGACCTGGAAGAGCTACGCGGACGGCGGCGTGCTGAACACGACGAACTCCCGCTGGAGGAACGACCTGCTCGCCTCCGGCGACAACACCCGCTTCTACCTCCTGCTGGAGGACGCCCCGCTCCCGACCGTCATCGTGGTGAAATGACGTCGGTTTCACCGCCGGTTCCGGAAACGCAGAAGCCCCGCTTTCGCGAAAATGGAGACCATCATGAGCCCTAGAACCCTTGCCGTCGCGGCGTTCGCCGCAGTCTTGGCCGACGCCGCCGCGGCGGCCGAGCCGATCGTTCCGAACTTCCCCTCCCGCGACGCGATGTGGTCGATGGCCGACGCGGGGCGCGAGAAGAACGCGTGCCGCGAGCGGATCTCTCTCAACGGCCTCTGGGCGTTCCAGGTCGACAACGAGGCGGAGGACGTCTCGTCCGCTCCGAAGGCGGCGGAGATGCCCCATTTCTTCAAGGTCCCCGGCAAGTGGCCGGAGGGCGGGCGGCACGCGTCCGACGGCATGGCCGTCTACGACGCGTCGGGCGCCGACGTCTTCGGCTCGCAGGTGGTACGCGCGGACGGTGGACGTCCCCGCGGACTGGGCCGGCCGGCGCGTGGTCCTCGGCTTCCGGTGGATCCCCGGCGCCGTGCTCGTCTACGTGGACGGCCGGCGCGCCGGCGAGGCGTTCTTCCCCGGCGGCGAGGTGGACCTCACGTCCGTCCTCTCGCCCGGGCGGCACGAGATCGCGTTCTTCACGTCGGCCAAGCTCCCCGAGCGCCTCGTGCAGGTCTTCGACGCGCCCGACCAGGCGCGCACCGTGACGAAGAAGGAGCTCGCGCACAAGGGCGTGAACGGCGACGTCTACCTCGCCGCGGAGCCGGCGGGCGTCCGGATCGACGACGTGCAGGTCCGCCCGCACGTCGCGGAGGGCCGGATCGAGTTCTCGGTCGGCTTCGCGGGCGAGGGGTCGCTCGACGCGACGGCCGTGGCCGACGTCTACGACGGCGGGAGGAAGGTGAAGACGTTCAAGTCGAAGCCCTTCGCGGCGGCCGCCGGCGCGCGGCAGGTCTTCGGCGGCGAATGGAAGGACGCCAAGGTCTGGGACACGGACCGCCCGGAGAACGTCTACACGGTGCGCGTGTTGCTCGTGAAGGACGGCCGGGCCGCGGACGAGCTCTACGCCGAGGAGTTCGGCTTCCGCGAGGTGGCGGTGCGCGGGCGCGAGCTGCTGCTCAACGGCAAGCCGGTCCACCTGCGCCCCGAGTATTCGTGCATGAACGGCGCCTCGGCCGTGGCGAACGACGAGGCCGAGGAGGCGTTCCGAAAGATGCGCGCCTACGGGTTCAACGCGGAGATCGACGGCACCTACGGCTTCTCGGAGGGCGGCAACGCGGACTTCGAGTTCTCGCTGCGCGCGGCCTCGAAGGTCGGCATGCTCTCGGTGATGGGCCTGCCGCACCCCTGCGAATACGCGCCGCCGGACAAGCCGCTCGACTGGCGGCTCAAGGGCGCCTACGAGAACCTCGTCCGCTACGAGGTGAAGCGCCTCCAGAACATCCCGGGGCTGATCCTCTGGTCGTCCACGCACAACCAGACCGGCTACGAGTCCGACCAGAACCCGGAGATCATGACCGGGCGCGAGGAGGACGTGCCGAGCGGCATCGTCAACTGGCGCCGGCGCTTCCGCGAGAACTCCAAGGAGGTCGACCGCCTCCTCGCCGAGGTCGACCCCGGCCGCCCGATGTACCACCACGAGTCCGGCCGCAACGGGCGCTTCTACACGCTCAACTGCTACCTCGACTGGGCGCCCGTGCAGGAGCGCAGCGACTGGCTCGAGACGTGGGAGGAGAAGGGCGTGATGCCGCTCTTCATCGTCGAATGGGGCGCGCCGCACATCGCGTCGTGGGCGAGCTACCGCGGCGAGGAGAACGGCCGCAACATCTGGAGCTCGTGGGGCGGCTGCAAGTGGCCCTACATCGACGAATACAACGCCGCGGTCCTCGGCGAGGAGGCGTTCCATTCCAACCCCCTCAAGCGCCGCTCGCTCGAGCTGGTCGGATACCACTGCAAGGGCAACAAGGACATCTACTACGGCGCGTGGGACGGCGTTACCACGAAGGAGGAGGACATGAAGAAGGTCATGTCGGCGTTCCTCCGCCGCAACGTCCGCGACATGCGGGCGCGCGGCGTCACGATGCTGCTGCCGTGGGACATGACGACGACGCACTTCGCGTGGCCGGAGGGCCCGCGCGAGCGGAAGGTCCGCCCCGACCCGCTCGCCGGCATCAAGGCGTTCGGCGCCGTGCGGAGCGACTACACCCTCGGCCTGCTCAACGTCGGCGGGCGCGTCCCGACGGCGAGCGGCGAGACGATCGTCGCGAACTACGCCGACCTGCTCGGCTGGATCGCCGGGCCGGGGCGCGAGTTCACGACCGTGAACGACTCGTACCAGGCGGGCGAGACGGTCGAGAAGTCGCTCGTGATCGTCAACGACCAGCGCCACGACCGGACGCGGGCGAGGCGAAGAAGGCCGGCAAGATCGTCGTGAAGGCGGGCGGCACGGCGCAGGTCCCGGTTTCGTTCACGGCTGGCGCCGCGACGAAGAAGATCGTCGCGCTCTTCAAGTGCGAGGACGCGGGCTGGCGCACGACCGACGTCTTCCCGCTCCGCGTCGCCAAGGCGAAGCCGGCGACGGCTGTGAAGTCCGTCGCGCTCTTCGACCCGGAGGGGACCGCGAAGCCGCTCCTGGAGTCGCTCGGCGTCGCCGCGCGCGAGGTTTCCGCCGCGGCGGACCTGCCGAAGGGCGGCATCCTCGTCGTCGGCCGCAACGCCTACCCGAAGCTGCCGTTCGACCTCGCCGCCGCCGCGAAGGCGGGGACGCGCGTCGTGCTCCTGGAGCAGGACGCCGCCACGCTGAGGAAGCTCGGCTTCCGCGTCCAGGAGCACGCGCTGCGCACGCTCTTCCCGAACGACGCCGCGTTCGAGGGGCTCGACCTCGCCGACTGGCGCGGGGCGGCCACCTCGCTGCCGTGGTTCCTCGGCGTGGACCGCAACAGCAGCGAATTTCCGCGAACCGACTGGGAGGGCTTCTCCAACACGCGCGTCTGGCGCGCGGGCAACCGCGGCTCGGTCGCCTCGGTGCTGCCCGAGAAGCCGGCGCGAGGCGACTACCGCGCGCTCGCGAGCGGCGGCTTCGACCTGCAGTACGCGCCGCTCATGGAATACGCCGCGCCCGGCGTCCGCGTGATCCTCTCCCAGCTCGACCTCTGCGGGCGCCTCGCCGGCCGCGACGGCGCGCCGATCGTCGCCCCCGAGGCGACCGCGGCGCTCGCGCGGATCCTCGACCACGCCGCGCGCCCGCTCCCGCCGGCCCCCGCCAAGGTCCTCGTGCTCGAGGGCGGGTCGAACGTGGCGACCGCGTTCGGCGAGCTCGGCATCCCGTTCGAGAAAGTCGGCGCGGCGGGCGACGCCGCGCCGGGCGACGTGCTCGTGCTCGGCCCCGACGCCAACGCGGGCGACGTCACGGCGCTCGTCGAGTCGGGCGTGAAGGTCCTCGCGCTCGCGCTCGGCGGCGAGGAGACGGCGCGGACCTTCCCGTCCGCGAAGGCGACGCAGCGCGCCTGGGAGACGTATCCGGACTACAACGCGCTCGTCGGGAAGGAGCCGCTGCTCTCGGGCGTCTCCAACGCCGACCTGCAGTGGCTGATGCCCTCCTGCATGGCGCACCTGGCGTCGTTCGGCGGCGGCGACGTCCTCACGGTCGCGCACGCCGGCAAGGGCGTCTTCGTCTACAGCGGCATCGCGCCCTGGCGCTTCCCGACGGACGCGCTGGCGGTGCGGCACAACCGCCGCCGCTCGCAGGCGCTCGCGACGCGGCTCGTCGCCAACCTCGGCGGCGCGGCGTGCGACGCCTTCCCGGGCTCCGGCGCGGCCCTCTACGCCGACAAGCCCCTCGCGACCGACGATCCCTACCGCTACTTCCGCTGGTAGGGGGCGCGCCCCGCGGCGCGTCCCCGCCTTCGGGCCGCCGCGGAATCGCCGAAACCGCCCTACAGGCCGAGCTCGCCGTCCTGGAGCGAGATGCAGAGGGACCAGCAGAGGTTCATCCACCCGTTCTCGACGCGGGCGAGGATGCGGTTGCGGCCCTTCTCCAGGCGGATGCGGCGGTAGCCCTCGTCGATGCGCCAGCTCTTGAGCTTGTTGGACGAGCCCCACACCGGCACGTCGTTGATCCACACGTCGCTGCGGTCGTCCGAGCCGATGGCGATCCAGCGCTCGCACGCGACGTCGCAGAAGACCTCGGCGTAGGCGTACCAGATGCCGTATTCCTCGGCGTTGGGCGGGATCGCCGCCGCGCGGGTATCCCCTTCCCATGACTGGCGGGGCGCCGCGTTGCGGGTCTGCATGAACTCCCATCGGATCGTCCGCCCGTCCTTGCCGACGTAGGTCGCGTCGAGGTCGACGACCGACTCCGGCGGAAACTTGCGCCGGATGTTGACGCGGTCGGGGTTCGGGAACGGCCCGATCGTGTACCAGTCCTGCACGTACATCCATTTGACCGGCGTTCCGCCGGAGGTCTCGTCCGGTGCGAACCGGATGATGTTCCCGGGCGCCAGGTTGCGCTTCTTGGGGTCGGGCGTCTCGAGCGTGCCGAGGACGGGGCGAAGGGCCGCGGACGCCTCCTGCGCCTTCTTCGCGTCCTCCTGGGCCTTCTCGGCGTCGGCGGCCTCCGCCTCGGCGGTGTTCTTCGCGACCTCCGCGGCGTCCTCCATGACCTTGGTGAGGTCCTTGGCGCGGTCCTCCTCGCTCTCCGCGGCCGCCTCCGTGATGGCGACCTGGAAGTCCGCGGCGGCGGCCATTTCCTCGAGCCGCTCCTTGCGCGCCTCTTCGCGGTCGCGCTCCTCGAAGTCCTTCTCGGTCATCCACTCGATCGTCTTCGGGGAGGTGTTCCGGACCATGTCGTCGGCGCTCTTCTGGTCGGGCTGCACGATCTCGAGCGCCTCCTCCATCATCGCGACGGCGGTCTCGACGATGTTGTTCGCCTCGCGGACGACTTCCGTCTGCGCGACCTTCTGCGCGTCGAGCGCCTCCTTGGTGCGGGGCGTGTCCTCGAGCGCCGCGCGGTCGGCCTCGAGCCGGACCGCCTTGGCGACGTCGGTGATCTGCTGCGCGGACTCGAAGTCCATCCGGCGGTCGATGGCGGTCTGCGTGGCCTTGATGTCCTTGTAGGACTCGGTGATGGCGACCTCGATCTCCTTCGCGAGCTCGTACGCGTCGGCCAGTTCCATCGCCGTGGCGTCCTTCGTGACGAGGGCGTTCTCGGTCCGGACCGCCGGGGCGAGCGGGACGGGGTCGGGCTCGTCGTTCTCGAGGATCTCGCGCAGGAGCGCGAGGCGCGCGGCGATGTCGTCCTGCGCCTGCGAGGCGCGTTTGAGCTTGTCGACCTGCTCGGCGTTGACGTTCCGCCTGCGGATGTTCTCGAGGCTCTGGACCCGCGTCTGGCGGTCGACCAGATCCTTCTCGCCGCCGGCGATGCGCTTGCGGCCGTCCTCGGCGGCGCGGATGCTCCGGTCGAGGCGGAACTTCTCGCGGTCGGCGCGCTTCCGCTGCGAATCGGCCTCGCCGCCCTTCTCGGCGGCGAGACGGCGGGCGTCGCGCGCCTTGGCGTCGAGCTCCTTGGCCCGCGCGGCGGCCTCGTCGGCCTTCTTCCTCTGCTGGGCGATCCGCTCCTCCGTCTCGCGGATCTTCCGCTCGAGGTCGTCCACCTCGTCGGCCCGCGCGGGAACCGCGTGGAGGGCCAGGACGGCGGCGGCGAGCGCCGCGAAAAGGGCACGCGTCCGCATCAGGCGCCTCCTTTCTTGGCGGCCTCGGCGGCGGCGCGCGCCTTTTTGGCCTTCTCGAGCGCGGCGCGGGCGTCCTTGAGCTCGCGCTCGAGGCGCGAGGCCTCCTCGCGCGAGGCCTTCGCCTCGGCGTCGGCCTTCGCGCACTCCTCCTGGAAGCGCTTTTCGTCGGCCTTCGCGGCGTCCTGCTCCTTGGCGGCCTTTTCGCGCAGCTTCGTGGCGTCGGCGAGCTGCGCCTCGGCGTCCTTGCGCTCCGCCTCGGCCTTCTCGACGCCCTCCCGCTGGTCGGCAAGCCACTTCTCGTGGTTCCGGAGCTCGAGCGTGCGTTGGCGCATCTCGGACATCTTGAAGCCGATCTCGGACGCCTCCTTCTGCGCCCGGTTCTGCATCGTGGCGGCCTCCATCTGGGCGTCTCGGACCTTTTCGGACGCCTCGGCCGTCTTGCGGTAGCCGGCGAACCCGGCCTGGACCTGGATGCGGTCGAGCGCGTTGCCGGCGCGCGCCTGCGCGTCGGCGATCTTCTCGCCGTCCTCGCGGACGAGGTACTCCGCGGTGTGCTGCAGCCACCGGGAGCGCTCCTCGTCCATCAGGTCGAGCCCTTCCTCGGCGAACATCTTTTCGACCTTGCCGATCACCGGGGCCTGCTCCGAGAGCGCGGCCTTCTGGGCGGCCTCCGCCGCGTCGAGCTCGCGGAGCATCGACTGCTTGACGTCCTCCGCGGACTCGCCGGCGAAGGCGTCGTAGTCCTTCTGGAGCTGCTCCTTCATGAGGTCCATGTTGTGGAGCACGGTCTTGAGGGCCTCGAGCTGTTTGAGGAGCTCGTTCACGCGGGCCTGCGAGAGCGCGTCGGAGATCTGCTCGATGCGCTCCGGGGGCAGGTGCTCGGCGGGGTTCTTCTTCTTGCGCTCCGTGATGAGGCTCCGCGCCGGCGTCATCCAGACGATCGCGAGGACGAGCACGACGTGGAACGCGACCGAGGCGGCGTTCCACAGCATCTCCCTGCGGCGCCGGACCCTCTCGCGCTCGCGGATCTCGTCGGCGAAGCGGGCGTCGTTCATTTCTTCAGCCCGTCGGCCGTGTGGATCCCGACGACCGTGAGGCCCTCGTGGCGCGAGGCCTCGAGCACCTGGACGATGGAGCGGAACGGCGCGAAGACGTCGCCGTCGATCCGGATGCGGCGGTCGGGGTTCTCCTTCGCGGCGTCCTGGAGCGCGGCGCGGAGGCCCGCCGGACCGACCGGCTTGGAGTTCACGTAGAGGTCGCCCTTCGAGTCGACCGAGACGGTCACCAGGTCGGGCGCGGCCTTGACGTCCTGCGCGACGTCCGCCTCGGGCAGCTCGAGCGGGACTTCCTTCTCGATCTTCTTGAGCTGGCTGGAGACCAGGAAGAAGATGAGCATCAGGAAGATGCAGTCCATCATCGAGGTGAGCTGGACCTGCGGCTTCTCGTCCTCGTCGTATTTCGCGGCCATGGCGCGCACCTGCGGCTTCTCGTCCTCGTCGTATTTCGCGGCCATGGCGCGCTCAGCCCTTCAGGAAGATCCGGTTGACGATCTCGGAGATCTCCTCCTCGAGGAGCACCGCGAAGAAGTTGAGCCGCTTCTTCACGAGGTCGAAGGCGAAGAGGCACGGCATCGAGACCGCGAGGCCGGCGACCGTCGTGACGAGCGCCTTGCCGATGTCGTCGGCGAGCACGGACGCGTCGCCCATCTCGCCCATCGCGGCGACGGTGCCGAACGCGCCGAGGAGGCCGACGACGGTGCCGAAGAGGCCG
>CADBEF010000124.1 GCA_902793555.1 uncultured bacterium
GGATCGGCGCCGGGAGCGCCGCGTCGAGGCGGGCGTCCGCCTCCGCGACGCGGCCCGCCGCCAGGTCGAGCCCGCAGAGCGAGGCGACCGCGCGCAGGTAGGCGTCGGGTTCGGTCGCCGCGGGCGCCGCCTTCTTGCGCGTCCCGGCGTAGACCTCGTAGTCGCGCTCGAGCACGGCCCAGCGCTCGGAGAGCAGTACGTCCGGCCCGCGGGCGGCCAGCGCCGCGAAGCGGCCTTCCCACGCGGCGGGCGCGCCGCGGGCGGCCGCGAGTTCGGCGAAGTAGGCGAGTCCGTCCGGCGAGCCGTCCGCGAACGACCACGCGACGGCGGTCGCGGGCGCGTTCGTTCCGGCGGCGCGGACGATGGCGCGCAGGCGGGCGCGGACGGCGTCCGGCGCATAGGCCCAGGGGACGGTGCGCGAGGCAGGGAGCGCCGCAAGCGTCTCGTCCGGCAGCTCCAGGTCCTCCTCCGTGAGGATCATGCCGCCGTTCTCGAACACGTCCCACTCCGCGAGGCGGCGGACGAACGACGCGGCCGGGGTGTCGCCCGCGTTCGACGAATAGGAGACGACGCGGACCGGATCGCGCCGGCCGCGGCGCGGCCGGTCGCGCGAGAAGACGGCCTTGCGCAGCGCCTTGGCCTCGCTTCCGCGCGCCGCGCCCGGCGCGGCGAGGAGCGATTCGAGCGCGTTGGACGAAGCCGCCGCGTCGCCGGAGAGCCGCGCGAGCGAGAGGCGCAGCGCGGAGAGCGCGGGCGGCTGGTTCGTCGGGTCCGCGGCCGCGGCGCGCGCCTCGAGCGCCTTGCGAAGCGCGGGCCAGCGCGAAGGCGGCGGCAGCGCGGCGACGAAGCGGCGCACCACGACCGGGAGCGCATGTTGCTGCATCCAGAGGTGTTCCGGATCCGGATCGAGCGGATCGGCAAGCGCGAGCGCCTCGGCGCGCTCCGCCAGCGCGAGCCAGCGCGTCGCGCGCAGGTCGGGGTCGCGCCAGCCGGCGCCGTCGCGGCGCAGCGCGTCGAGTTCGTCGGCGAGCCGGCACGCGTCGACCGCCGGCGCGGTGGCCTGGCGCGGCATCGCCGCCGCCACGGCGGCGACGACTTCGTCCGCGCCGGGCAGCGCGGGCGGTGCGGACGCGGCGGGGTCGGCGCCCGCGGCAAGGGCCGCGAGGGCGAGGAGGGGCAGGAGGAGGGCGGGCTTCATGGCTTGGCGGACTTCGCGTGAGTGGTCAAGGGACGGAAGGGACGACAGGGACGGAAGGGACGGCGTGGCGGGGGGCGGGGTCAATGCGGAATGCCGAATGTCGAATGAAGCATGGCGTTCGGAATCAACGGAAGTTGGGCAGGACGCCCCATCCGACGAAGACGAGCGAGAGGGCGAAGGCGAAGAAAACCGTCCAGCGGAGCCGGGAGCGGAACGCGAGGGCAATCAAGCCGACGGGCGCGCCGACGAGGCACATCAGGAGCAGCTCGGGCGCGAAATCGTACGCATCCGTGTAGCGGCCGGGAAAGAGGTGGTTTGCCACGCAGACCGCCGCGGCTCCGGCCACACCGCCGCCCAACGCGGCGAGCCACCGGGCGAAGGTCGCGCGAATTTCGTTCCCGTCGGCGAGGCGGCGGGCCCGGAGGCGGAAAACAAGAAGCGCGATTCCGGCCGCGGCCCAAACCGCCGCGATGGATTCGACGATGAGTTCCTGCCTGTCTGGCTCGATACCGGGTCCGTCGAGGAAGCTGAGAAACAGGAAGGCCACCAGGCAATACAGCCAGATGCGGCCGATCAGTCGGAATGCGTCGTGAGCTTTCATGGGACGATTCAGGGCTCCGCGTGAGGTTCGTCCGCGGCCGGGCTCCGCATGACGGGGAAGTCCACGATGTGGGCGGAGCCGGCCTTTGTCATTTCGAGACGGAATCCGGGCAGGGTCTGCGCGGGGAGGCGCCGCGGGTCGGCGGCGTAGTCCTGCGGTTCGGGTTCGCCGCCCAGCCGCTCGCGCAGGACGTCCCCGGCCGGCTTGCCGGCGAGCCAGTCTTGTTCCTGGCAGGCGACGGCGTCCGGATCGGCGAGGCGCCGGACGAATTCGTCCGGAACGCGGAGCGGCCCCGGGTCGTAGGCGAGCGGTTCGCCGGTGCGGGCGTCGCGCGGAAGGTCCCGCAACAGCCCCGCTTCGACGAGCGCGTCGAGCGAGGGCGGCGTTTCCCCGCCGTGGGCGCGGCGCCATTTCTCGACGGCCACGGCGGCGCGGACGAAATCCGCGGCCGTCCGGAATCCGTTTTGGCGCTCCACGAAAAAGAAACTCCACGAGCCGGCGAAGAGGGCGGCGCCGGGCGGCAGGACGGCGGCGCGACGCTTTTCGCTTTCCAGCAGCGCGTCGAACGCGGCGGCGCGCTCGGGGCCGGGCGGCAGGGCGAGCGCGGCGTCGATGGCGTCCATTTCCGTTTCCGCGAAGTCGAGGAAGGCGAGGCGTTCCCGCGCGAACCAGTAGCGCAGGAACGGACGCGCGAGGCCGCCGAGCGCGCGCGGTTGCCGGAAGTCGAAGGACGGGAGGGCGTCTTCCGGAAGGGAGCGCAGGGTGGCGTCCATGAAGACGAGTTCGCCGGCGACGTAGCGTTTCCAGTCCCGTTCGGCGAGGTCGGCGTCCCGTTCGGCGTCGCGCGCGAACGCGTCCAGGACCTCGTCGGGCCAGCGGTCGATTCCGGCGGAGAGAAGGGAACGCCGTATCTGCCGGAGCGCGCCGGCGACGATGCCGCCGATCATCGTCGGCTCCCGGTCCGCGAGCGCGGCCAGCCGGTCGATCCGCCGGGCGTCGTCGGCCGCCGCGGCCGCGTCGCCGGCGGCGAGGCGGACCTTCGCGCGGAAGGACAGGAAGTTCGCCAGGTCGAGACAGCCGAAGAGCCGCGGCTCCAGGGTGACTTTGTCGTTCCGTGCGTCGATGTCGGCCGCCGTTTCGAGGCCGGGGAGGCAGGAACGGTAGCCGCCCGGCGCGGAAACCGCTTCGGCGGCCGCGGGGAAATCGTGGTGCGAGGCGATCCAGGCGGCAAAGGCGGCGGTTTCCTCCGGCACGAGGGGGTGGCGCCGGAAATCGCCGGCAACGCCGTCGGCGTCGTCCGGGTCGTCCGGGTCCGGTTCCAATTCCACGATCATTCCCCGGAGTTCGTGGAAAGACGCCTTGTCCGCCCCGAACACGCCTTCGTCGACGGCCGCGACGGGATCGTCCGCTTCCGCCACGGGCGGCACGGCTCCGGGGAACGGCGCGCCGGGACGGATCGGCGATCCCGTGCGTTCCAGGACGGCGAGAAGCCGTGCGTCCGCTTCGCGTTGATACCGGCCCGCGCGGAACGAAGGCTGCGAGGCGAGTGACGCGACCAGGACCGCGGCGAACGCGACGCCAAAGGGCCGGAACGCGCGGGGCGTCCCGGAGAAGGCGGCGAGCGCGGCGAGGACGAGCGCCGTCCCGAGCGCGACCAGCGCGAAGACGGGCCAGAACAGCGCGAGGCCCGTCCACCGGGCGACCGCGCCGGACGCCATGGCGGCGAGCAGGGCGACGCCGCCCGCCGCCGCGAAGCGCGTGGCGGGACGGTTGCCGAGGCGCCGCGCCGCGGGAAGCAGCGCCACGAGGGGCCAGAGGCCCGTCGCGGTCGCTGCGAGCGCCCAGAGCGCCGCGCCGGCGCGCCAGACGCCGAACGCGCGGCGGAGCATCGCGGCAAGCGCGGCGACGGTCGCCAGCTGCACGGCCGCGAACAGGACGACCGCGGCCGTCTGCAGGCCTTCGAGATGCATCCGGGGCCAGGCGCGCCCGGAAAAGAAGATACAGTCCAGCGCCAGCGGCGCGAGAAAGACGAGGGCGGCCACGACCAGAAGGGCGGAAGCCAGGGCGAGGGAGGTGCGTTTCATGGCGCGGGGCGTCAGGGGATCGCGGAGCGGTCGCGGGGCGGGTCGGCGGCGACGGGTTCGTCGCCGGCGCGGGGGAGGCCCTGGAGCGCGCGGAGGGCGAGCTCGGCCTCGTCCGCGTCCGCGGGGAGGAGGTTCGAGAAGCCGGTCGGCGGATGCGAGCCGTTGTTCGAGGTCGAACTATAGGTGAACCAGATGTCCGAGAGTCCGTTGCGGTGGTCGGCGCGGTCGGGCTCGAACATCTCGGAGGCGCGCCACGACTTGTTGAAGAGGCGGCCGATCGAGAGCGCGCGCTTGTCCGTCACGGCGTAGAGGCGGCCCTTCTGGTCCAGCTTGTGCCAGAGGGGCGAAAAGAGCGTGCCGATGCCGATGAGGATGAAGGGCGTCAGGAACGCCGTGAGCCCCAGTTTCGGCCAGATGCCCCAGGCTTCGCCGTCGACCGGCTTGCCCATCCAGGCGGGGATGAGGACGCCGACTACGAACGTGCCCGTGATGGCGCACCACGGAACGGCGAACAGCACGGTGCCGATCCAGCCGCGGTAGCGGAACGTCGGCACGGGGCGGCCGACCCACACGAGGGTTTCGTTGCGGTCGAGCTTGTGCTGGACGCGGAAGCGGTCCGCGGGGTCGAGGACGGTCCGTTGCATGGCTCAGGCCCTGGCGACGACGACGCGGTTGCCCTCGACCTCGACGACGCGGACGCGCGTGCCGGCGGGGATTTCGTCGCCGCGCGTCACGACGTCGACGCGGCGGCCGCCCAGCGTGGCGAAGCCGGCGGGGCGCAGCGTGGTGTCGGCGACGCCCTCGGCGCCGGCGAGCGAGGCGAGCGAAAGGTCGTCCGCGCGCGACTCCTTGAGGTCGGTCGGGAGCGCGAGCTTCCTGCCGACGCGGGTGCGAGGGAAGAGCGTGACGACGAGCGTGACGAACGCGCACGCCGCGACGATGGCGGCGATGGCGAGCCCCATGCCGGTCCATCCGTCGAAGTGGAAGAACGCGTACCAGGCGGCGAGCAGGAAGAGCAGGCCGCCGGCCAGGCCGGAGATGCCGCCGGGGAGGAAGATTTCGAGGACCATGAGGGCGGTCCCCGCGATGACGAGTGCGATGTAGGTTTGCATGGCAGGGAATGCTAGCACAGTCCGGCCCCAAAAGGAACCCCTGAATTGTAAAAAATTCGTAAAAAATTCAGATCCCGCCGTTCTTGCGGGGACGGTTGAACGAGGCCGGGAAAAGGTGCATAATGGGGAGCCATGAACGACATCGCCATTGATACGATCCTGGGGCCCGCCGCACTGTCGGAGCCCGTCCCCGCCGCGTGGCGGGCTTCTCTCGCCTCGGTGCGCCCCGGCGAGGGCGTCGAGGAGATCGTCCTTTCGCTCGAAACGGTTTCGGGCGAAGCGCTCCCGCCGCCGCGCGTCGCGCTGCTGCTGCACGCGCCGGTCCGCGGCGCCGTCGCGTGCTGGACGCCGCAGCACGTGCACTTCGAGATGCCGCTCCCGTGGACGCAGGCCCGCGTCGGCGCGAACGCCGCGCGCGACCTGCCGCTCTACGCCAACGTCGGCGCCGACGGCGCCGCGAGGCTCGTACTCGCCGTCTCCGAGTGCGTCCGCCGCGTCGCCATCCGCGGCGTGGTCGACGAATACCGCGCCGACGAGGAGCTCGAGGTCGCCTTCTTCACCGAGCCCGAGGAGCCGCTCTCGCGCTATGCCGCCCGCATCCGCCTCGACACGCGCGTCCGGGATTTCGCCACCGCCCTCTCGGAAGCCTCGCGCTGGCTCGTCTCCTCCGTCACTCGTCACTCGGACGCGCCGCCGCCCCCGGCGGCGACGCGTCCGTGGTACTCCACCTGGTACTCCTACCATCAGCACGTCACGGCGGAGGCGGTCCTCGCGGAGGCGCGCGCCGCGCGGAAGCTCGGCATGCGCGGGCTGCTGCTCGACGCGGGCTGGATGAAGAGCCGTCGCGGCGTGCCCGGCGGGTGGATGGCGGAGGCGCGCTTCGGAGACTGGATTCCCGATCCGGCGAAGTTCCCCGACATGCGGGCGCTGTCCCGGGCCGTGCGGGCCGAAGGCCTCGCGTTCGGGCTCTGGTTCGCGCTTCCGTTCGTGAGCCGCCACGCGGCGGCCTGGCGTACGTGGAAGGACAAGCTGCTCTGGATCCGCAGCGGCGGCGCGAGCGAGTGGGGCATCCTCGACCCGCGCTTCCCGGAGGTCCGCGCGCATCTCGCGGCGCTGTGCGGCCGGATGATGCGCGAGTGGGAGCTCGACGGCCTGAAACTCGACTTCATCGACTCGTTCGAGCTGCGCACCTCGGCGCCGGCGAACGCGCCCGGCGCACTAACCGCCCCCAATCTCCCGCAGGAGACAACCGCCGAACCACCCAACCACCGAACGACCCAACCATCCGACGGCCGCGACTTCGTCAGCGTCCCGCAAGCGGTCGTGGCGCTGATGGCGGGCGTCTCCGCCGCGATCCGCGCGGTGAAGCCGGACGCGCTGGTCGAGTTCCGCCAGGGCTACATCGGCCCGGCGATCCGTCCGTTCGGGAACATGATGCGCGCCTCGGACTGCCCGTCGTGCATCGCAACGAACCGCCTCAAGACGGTCGACCTGCGGCTCACCTCCGGCGCGACTCCGGTGCACGGTGACATGCTCGAATGGGACCCGGGCGCCACCGCCGAGGACGCCGCGCTGCAGCTGCTCGCCACGCTCTTCGCGGTTCCTCAGATCTCCATGCGCCTCGCGGAGCTGCCGCCGCGCCACCGCGCGATGCTGCGCTTCTGGCTGCGCTTCTGGAACGCGCACCGCGCGACGCTCCTCGACGCGCCGTTCCGGCCGCTGCATCCGCAGGCCGCGTATCCGGTCGTAGCCGCCGCGGGCGCGACGGAGACGATCACGGCGGTGTACCAGCGCGGCACCGTCGCCGACGCGTGGCAGGACGGCGCCGCGACCGGCTACATCGTGAACGCGACCGGCGCCGTCGGCCTCACGGTGCGCTTCGCCTCGCGCCCGCGTTCGATCGAGCTCTTCGACTGCACCGGCCGCGCGGTCGATTGCCCGGTGCGCATCGTCCGCGCCGGGATTGCCGACGTGTCGGTTCCGGCGTCGGGCCTCCTCGTCGCGCGGAGGTAGCGGCGGGAGGCAAGTGTTGGGTCGACTCGGTCAACGGGACGGGAAACTGGAAGAACGGCGTCACGCCTCTTTCTCCAATGCGATACGGAAGGCGATCGAGCGCGGGGTCGGCAGCGAGTCGAAGCGGATCACCCAGGCGCTTTTCTCCAGGTCCAGCGCGAGCACTTCGCCCGGCCCGAAGACCGCGTGCCTCACGCGGTTGCCCGGCTTCAGCCGGTCCTGTGCTCCGGGCTTCAGCCCGGAGTCCGGCTCGAAGTGGTGCGCCCGCGCCTGCGCAAGCAGCCCTTCCGCGGGCCTGGGCCGCCAGTCGAGCAGCGCCGGGTCGATGTCGAGCAGGAAGCGCGACATGACGCGCGGCGTGCCCTCGAAGTCGCTCCCCGAGGCCTGCGTGAGGACGAGCTCGTCCTTCGCCCGCGTGAGCGCGACGAAGCACAGCCGCCGCTCCTCTTCCATCGCGTCGGCGGTGCGCGCGCGGCGCGTCGGGAACACGCCCTCGGAGAGCGAGCAGAGCGCGACGCGCGGAAACTCGAGCCCCTTCGCGGCATGGACGGTCATCAGGCGCACGCGGTCCGCCGCGGCGTCGTCCGCGTCGCGGTTCGAGAAGAGCGCGACGCGCGAGAGGTAGTCCGCGGGCGTCGCCTCCTCGCCGCAGGTCGTCTCGTAGTCGTGCACGCTCTGCTTGAGCTCCGCGAGGTTGTCGAGCCGGTCCTGCGCGCCCTCGGTGCGGAGCATCTTCTCGTAGCCGCTGCGGTCGAGCGCCTCCGACAGGAGGTCCGAGGCCTGGCGCGTCTCGGCGCCCTCGGCGAGCGATTCGACGAGCGCCACGAACTCGCGTGCGCCGGTCCCCTTGAAGATCGGGTCGTCGAGGTTCGCCTTCAGCGTCTCGTAGAGCGGGCGCTTCGCCTCGTCCGCCTTGTCGCGCAGGAAGGCCATGCGCTTCTCGCCGAGGTTGCGGCGCGGCGCGTTTGCGACGCGCGCGAACGAGAGGTCGTCGCGCCACACGGCGAGCCGGAGGTAGGCGAGCGCGTCCTTGACCTCGCGGCGTCCGAAGAACGGCACGCCGCTGTAGATCGTGTAGGGGACGCGGCGCCGCACGAGCTCCTCCTCGAGCGTCCGCGTGACGTAGTGCGCGCGGTAGAGGACGGCCCAGTCGCGCAGCGCGGCGCCCTCGGCGCGGGACTTCTCGATGCGGTCGACGATCCACTTGGCCTCCTTCGCGGGCGACGGAGCCAGGTGCGCCACGACGGGCGCGCCGTCCGGCCGCTGCGCGGCGAGGTCCTTCTTCATGCGGTTGCGGTTCTTCGCGATGAGCGAGTTCGCGACCGCGAGGATCTGCGGCGTCGAACGGTAGTTGCGGTTCATGAGAACCGTCTTCGTTCCGGGGAACGTCTTGTCGAAGTCGAGCAGGAACCGCACGTCCGCGCCGCGCCACGTGTAGATCGTCTGGTCGGGGTCGCCCACGACGAAGAGGTTGCGGTGGTGCGCGAC
>CADBEF010000125.1 GCA_902793555.1 uncultured bacterium
GGCCCGCGCTTGCGGCCCCTCCTGCCGCAAACGACCGCCCGCGCCGCAAATCACGCGCGCGGGCGGCGGCTTTCGCCGCCCGCGCCGCCTCCGCAAAGGCTCGGGGGTGTTTACACGCGATTACCCCAGGGCACCTTCGCCGGCTGCGTGGCGGGGTGGAGACCCCGCCACGCGCGTGATTTGCGGCGCGGGCGGTCGGTCTCGATCGGAGGGCCGCAAGCCGCGTCGCCCGAAGGGCGCGCGGCAAGGCCCCGACCCGGCAACGCCGGCGCGAAGCGGTTCCTTGCGCACACCCCTGCACCCGCGCCCTTCCGCCGCCGCCATGCACCAAACTTTTTCCACGGTGCGATTGCGGCGCTTCGCGGCGTGGCACCCCGGGTCCCGCCCCGGCTACCGCGGTCGCCGGTTCGGCGCAAACAACCGCTTCGCGCCACTCTTGCCCGGTCGGGGCCTTGCGCGGGGCGGCTTCGCCGGCCCGCGCTTGCGGCCCCTCCTGCCGCAAACGACCGCCCGCGCCGCAAATCACGCGCGCTGGCGGCGGTTCGCCGCCCGCGCCGCCTCCGCAAAGGCTCGGGGGTGTTTCCACGCGATTACCCCAGAGCAACTCCGCTGGCTGCGTGGCGGGGTGGAGACCCCGCCACGCGTGTGATTTGCGGCGCGGGCGGTCGGTCTCGATCGGAGGGGCCGCAAGCCGCGCCGCCCGACGGGCGCGCGGCAAGGCCCCGACCCGGCAACGCCGGCGCGAAGCGGTTCCTTGCGCACACCCCTGCACCCCGCGCCCCTCCGCCGCCACCATGGTCCCAACTTTTTCCACGGTGCGATTGCAGCGCTTCGCGGCGTGGCACCCCAGGTCCCGCCCCGGCTACCGCGGTCGCCGGTCCGGCGCAAGCCTTTTGCTTCGCACCACTCTTGCCCGGTCGGGGCCTTGCGCGGTGCGGCTTCGCCGGCCCGCGCTTGCGGCCCCTCCTGCCGCAAACGACCGCTCGCGCCGCAAATCACGCGCCCGGGCGGCGGCTTTCGCCGCCCGCGCAGCCTCCGCACGTGCGCCGGTGTATTTCCCCCATAATTTCCCCGGAGCACCTCCGCCGGCTGCGTGGCGGGGTGCGCCGCACCCCGCCACGCAGCCTCCCACGGCAGCGGACGGCGCTGGGGGGAAGGCACCAAAAACACCTCCGCCCGCGGGAGACCGCGGGCGGAGGGCAGGGTGCGCCCGGGCGGGCCGGGCGGGGAAACGCAGGGCTACTGCATGAGGAGGAACATCTTGCCGGGATCAAGCTTGTTCGCGCCGGCGATTGTGCCGTAGGGCCGCATTTCGATGACGAGCATGCAGGCCCGATATCCCCACAGACGGTATCCATCGTCGTTTACCGTCCGAAGCCGAAGATGCGTGCACGCTCCTGCAAATGCGTAGACCTTCATCCTTTGATAACCGGGAGCCCCTTCTTCCGTGTTCTCGTGAACGACTTGTTCCACAAGCAGTCTCTCCTCCCCGGTGGTGTCATCCACGTCGTAGAACTGGAGGGTCTGGTTGTGGTTGTGGACGGAAATCTCGACGGAGGTCAAATCGACGGGCGCGCCGAAGTGGTAGTCGACATGGGAATCGGACATGGCCTCCTCCTCCGACGACAGCCAGAATCCCACGTTGTTGTCCCAGTCCCATTTTCCGTCATAGAGTTTGATCGGGTTCGGTCCCCATTCCTGGTGGAAGGTGGAGGAAACCGTAATATCCGTGAACTGGACAAGATCGTCCATCGCAAGGCCGCCATAGGTCGTGAGGTCGACGGGATCGGAAAAGTCAATGTGGAAATCGCAACGGGAACAATCAACAGATCCGCTTCCGTAGGCCTGAATCGTGCCTGCCTGAACGAGATGGGATTGATAATCATGCCCCAGCGGCGGCAAGGAATCAGCGAGTTTCGTCTGGCGCTCGTTGCACACCGTGCAGAAACGCTCCTCAATCCCTCTTTCCGTGCAGGAGTTGCTGTTTGCGATGGCAGTCCACTCCGTCCAACTCGGGTGGACGCAGTCAATGTCGGCCGGATCAATTCCAAGAACCTGGATCTCGGCGAGATATTCCGTGGAGTAGTCCCACAGGGAACCCGTATTGAACACATACTTGACCTGTTTGGCAAGAGCGTTGACACTATAGGTCCCGCCGTTCTTGGCCTGATCGGCGCCATCAACGAGAGTCCACGAGGAACCATCGGTCGAGATGTAGATGGAATACTGGTAGTCCAACCGAGCGCCCACCTTGACTTCGGTCACCATGTAGCCAGCTGCCGGAGCATCGGCGTTCTGGGAGAGGTCGATGATCACGTAGCCGTTGTTTCCGGCGCGAGGGAACATCTGGTAGTTCTCGAAGTTCCCGTCGAACACGCGCGCGGGGTCGCCGTTACCGCCGCCGCCGTTGCTGGCCATCGCCGAACCGTCGGAGTTGTACCAACTGGTGATACCGTAACTTGAGATGACTTGAGCGGACGGAGGGGTCGGGTCGTAGCCCAAAACCTGGATTTCGGCAAGATATTCCGTCGAATAGTCCCACATGGAACCCGTGTTGAACACGTACTTCACCTGGGTGGCGAGGGCGCCGACACTGTAGGTGCCCCCATTCTTGGCGTGATCGGCGCCATCGACGAGCGTCCACGAGGAACCATCGGTTGTGATGTAGATGGAATACTCATAGTCCAGCCGAGCGCCCACCTTGACTTCGGTCACCTTGTAACCGCCGGCCGGGGCGTCGGCGTTCTGTGAAAGGTCGATGATCGCATAGCCGTTGTTTCCGGCGCGGGGAAACATCTGGTAGTTCTCGAAGTTCCCGTCGAACACGCGCGCAGGGTCGCCGTTACCGCCGCCGCCGTTGCTGGCCATCGCCGAGCCGTCGGAGTTGTACCAACTGGTGATGGCGTAACTGGAGAGAACCTCCGCCGTCTTTGCTGCGAAGCTCGGCAGCGCGAACGCGGCGAGGGCCAGCGCGAGGAGGAGGGAACGGAGGGTGGGAGTTTTCATGGCGGGGTCCTTTCGGAGGGATGTGTTAAAGGGTTGGGTGGTTGGGTGGTTGGGTGGTTCGAAGGTTCCAAGTTCGAAGCGAGCTTCGCTCGCGTTCGAAGCCGGCTTCGCCGGCGTTGGAGGATGAAGGTCGAAGGTTGATGGTTGAAATGGAAAGGGAATGTTTTCGAAACGAACCGTTCGAATTGTTCGAACCGTTGCCCGTCCTCAGGGTTTGCCGGGATCCCGGCGTTTGATCCGGCGGACGGTGTGCTTGATCTTGCCGATGACGAAGTTCAGTTCCAGAGTGGATTCGGTTTCGACGGTGTCCAGGTCGGGCATGACGATTTCGGTCAGCGCCTGCCCGAAGTGTCGCGTTTTTTGCGACAGTTGCTTCCGGTCCGTCTCGCGGTGCAACTCGACGAGCTCCCGCTTGAGCGCCCGGACCTTCGCGAACGTCTCGACGATGGCCAGCGTCGCCGCCGTCGCGCGCGCGCTTTTCAGGATCGTCGCAAGCATGTAGAGCCCGCGTTCGGTGAAGGCCTTCGGGAGAACCCGGGACATCGGCGACGGATTTGCGGTCAAAAATTTTGACCGCAAATCTGCCCACTCGCCGACCGTCGGAACAATGACATAGCCAGCCGGGAACTTGTCGGGGTTGTTCCGGACTGCCTGGTTCACGTGCTTGGTCTCAACGCCATAAAGCGTCGCAACATCACGATCAAGGATGACGGGAGTCTCGCGGATCGTGACGATCTTCCCTTCCACGTCCGCAATCATCGAGGGAATGACATCCGCCGCCGTCGGAACGACGGCGGGAACGGGAGTTCTGGCAGGGGAACGGGGCATTCGGAGTGGAAGAATCGTTGGCGGTGAGTGGTGTATGCAAAACGTGCATAAACCACCGGCTGCCGTCTCCGGCGCGCGGGAGCGCGCCGGAGACGCGGGCGGACTAGGGCTGCTCGCCGCCTTCGGTGGCCTTCAGGCCCATGGCGTCGCCGATGGCGTAGGGCACCGAGGAGTAGCCGACCTGGTAGAAGCGGACGTCGTCCGTGACGTTCTCGAAGATCCACTTGCCGGCGGTGTAGGGCTCGCCTTCCTCGGGCTCGACGTCGACCGTCGTGAGCTGGTCAAGCGTGCGGCTGGCGGCGGCGGCCTTCCATCCGTTGGTCAGCGAGGTCGCCGTGAAGTAGGTGTAGTACTTCGCGCCGGTCTGCAGCCGGTGCTGCAGCGTGACGGTCGTGCCGTCGACGGCGATCGACGTGGTCGCGAGCATCGTCGGGGCTTCGGCCGCGCCGATCGTGAGCGTGCCTTTCACGTAGGAGAAGTAGTAGTTCGCCGCGGCGGCGCCGGACGGCACGATGTCAAACGTGTCGCCGGCCTCGGCCGTGGCGGGGTTGTAGGCCGGGTCGAGCGACGCGGTCGGCTGCGACGTGAGCGCGGTGGTGTTGGTCTCGCCCGTCACGAACCCGTCGTAGGAGAACGTGTACTCGATCGCGTCGGCCGGCGTCCGGAACGGCACCGTGAGGTCGTTCGCCGTGATCGTGAGGAGCTTCTGCGTAATCGCGAACGTCACGTTGGTGGAGTCGATCCACTCGCCCTTGCCGGTCACCGTGGCGATGACCGTGCCGGCGTTCACGTTGTCCCCGAGGACGCCCGTGGTCTCGTTCGTGTAGACGACCGTGTAGTCGTCGGCGGTCAGCGTGTAGTTGCCGAGGACGATCGACCCGATCTCGTAGGCCTGGCCGTTGTACGTGCCGCCCGCGACGGTGATCGTGGTGCCGATGACGGACTTGCCCTGGCGCACGTCGTAGCCTTGCGCAGTCTCGATCGCGACGTAGCCTTCGGCGAGGTAGTCGGTCGGATCTTCCTCGAAGAGACCGTCAGTGATGGAGAGAGTCCCCGTGGTGCCGTCGAGCGTGCCATTCACGACCGTTTCGTCACCCTCAATGCTGCCCGTGGCCCCGTCCGCGACGGTCACGCCGCCCGCGATTTCGCCGCCCGTGATGGTGGCCGTGGAGCCCGCGTCCTCGGCGGAGACGCCGCCCGCGACGGAGCCACCGCTGACGGTGACGTCGGCGCCGTCGGAAACGGCGACCCCGTCCGTGACCGAACCGTCATCCGAGACGGTGACGCTGGAGCCGTCATCCACGGCCGTAATGCCACCCGCGACGGATCCATCGCTGACGGTGACGTCGGCGCCGTTGGAGACGGCAACCCCGTCCGTGACGGAGCCGCCGGAGACGGCAACCGTGGCGGTGTCGCCCGCGGCCGTAATCGTGCCATCGACCGTGCCGTCGGCGACCGTGACGTCGCCGCCGGTGGCGGCGACATCACCCGTGACCGTGCCGCCATCGACGGTGAGCGCGCCGTCCGCGGCGACCGCAATGTTGCCGGTGACAGTGCCCTCCACGGTGGCGGTGCCGTCGACGACACCAAGGGCCGTGGCGCCGGCGCCCGTGGCGACGATCGCGGCGTCTTCGCCGATCGTGACGGAGGCGGTGGCGCCCTCCTCGTCCGCGGCGTCGACCACGAGGACCTGGGCGGCCGCGGAGGAGATGGCGCCGCCGCCGTTCTCGCTGCTGTCGACGATCGTGACGTTGCCGGCGACCGTGACAGCGTTCGTGACGGGCGGCTCGCCCGTGCCGGAGACCGTCCAGGTGTTGCCGTTGAGGTCGAGCATGATGTCGTCCTCGATGTCGACCGCGGGCTCGGAGACGTCCGCGAGGAGCTGGACCGTGTCGCCGTCGTTCGCGGCGGCGATCGCATCGGCGAGCGAGGCGACGTAGGCCGTGTTGGTCGTGGCGGTTCCGTCGCCGTTGTCCGCGATCGTGATCACCGCGGCGACCGTCGCGTTGGAGGTGTAGGTCGCGGTGTAGGTCGCATCGTTCGTCACGTTGGCGAGGGCGGGCGTCCACCCGGCGAACGTGAAGACCCAGTCGGCCGTGGCGGCCTTGGTCGGATCCTCGGGCTTCGCGATATCCTCGGCGAGCGTTCCGTAGTCGTATTCGGTCGCGGCCTTGAGCGTCGTGCCGTCCTCGTCCACGAACGTGACCTTGAAGCGGTCGATCGCGTAGGTGACGGTGACGTTCACGTCTGCGGCGCCCATGTCGCCGGCGACGGTCACCTTGTCGGGCGTGTAGCCGACGATCGCCGGCGACGCAACCGAGTAGGCCGTTCCGTAGACGACGTTCGAGGTGAAGGTCTGCGCGGCCTCGGTCCCGTTCGTGTAGACGTAGGCGATCGTGAGCACGAAGCTGTCGATCGAGTAGGAGCCCGTCACGACCACGTCCTCGTCGGGCATCGTTTCGGGCAGGCCCGTCCAGCCGGAGAATGTGTAGCCTTCCTTCGCCATGTCCGTCTCGATCGGCGACAGCGGCGTGCCGTAGGCGACGTCCTCGACCACCGCGAAGGCGTCGTTCGCGAAGTAGTCGCCCGTGACCTTGTAGGTGACGGTGTGCTTGTTGACCGTCCAGGACGCGTAGTTCGTGACGGCGCCGGTCATGCCGCCCGCGGCCCAGCCGGCGACGACCGCGCCCGTGGCGTTGGTCCAGCCCTCGAACGTGTAGCCGGGTGCGCCGGCCGGCAGGAACGCGACCGCGCCCTCGACCGTGTAGTTGGTCGGGTTGGCGACGGCGTTCGTGGCGGATGCGAGCGCGAGCACGTAGTCGATCGGGTAGACGACCGGATCGAGCGCGTAGGTCACGAGCTTGTCGTTCTCGCCGTCCGGGGTCGCCTTGACGTCGTAGCCGGCGACGCCGGAGACGGCCGGGTTGTCGTTCGTGAACGAGCCGAGCGTGTAGTCGACGACGAACTTCTCGGTCGTGGCGGCGAGGGATACGGGCGCGATGCCGACGTTCTGCTTGAGGAGCGCCATCGTGTTGGCCGGATTCTTGCCCTGGGCGGTGACGGCGGCCTCGGCGTCCGTGTACGGCGTTCCGCCGACCGCCGCGACGTAGGAGACGTCCTGCTCGGCGACGATGTCGTCCTTGACCATTTCCTTGCTCGCGAACGAGATGCTCGAGAGCGAGATCACGTCGGCGGCGAGCGGAAGCGCGTAAACGCCGTTCGTGTCGCAAAGCGCGACGCCGTCGATGTAGTAGCGGGCGGTGGGCGTTTCGGCCGCAAGGTCGTAGACCGCGTAGTAGTCGACCGTGCCTTCGGCCGGCGCAACGCCGGTGAGCTTGGTCCACGTGCCGTTGCCGAACGCGTAGTAGGCGGGGGCCGTGTCGTTCTCAAGCTGCAGGACGGCGAAGCCGACCTTGGCGGAGCCGGTCTGGGGGGCGGCGGGCAGACCGCCGGCGGGGACGGCGACCTTGGTGTGGATGCGGACCATTTCGCCCTCGTTCGAGGCGACGGCGTTCGTGTAGGCGACCGCGGCGTCGCTCGCGTCGGCGACGGCCTCGAGCTGGTTCGTCGTGGCGGTGAACCACGCCGTCTCGGGCTTCACGTAGAACTTGCCGGGCAGTTCGGCGGACTCGGCGGTCTGCGCGGCGTCCGCGGCGGTCTGCGCGGCGGTCATCGTCCACTCGACGCCCTGGTTCCAGTCGAGACCGGTGAAGGACGCCGTGGCGGTGTCTTCGTCGATCGTCACCGTGGCGCCGGACGCCTCGGTCACCGTGACGCCCTCGACGGCGCCGATCAAATCGGCCGCGACCGTCGCGGTCTTGGCGGCCGCGGAGACCGCGGTGGAGTCAAGCTTCTCGTCGGCGACCGCGAGCGCGAGCGGGGTGCCGATGGTCTTGGCGTAGGTGGCGGTGTAGGTCGCCTCGCCGGCAACGGCTGGGAGGTCGGTGCCGGCGGCGTACTGCGCCTCGCCGTCGGTCCAGCCCGAGAACGTGTAATCGTACTTGGCGTCGGAGGCCTTGTCGGTCGAACCAGCGAAGACGGGGGTCTCGCCCCATTCAACCTCGGTCTCGGTCTGCTTGCCGTCCACGACCCAGATGATCGTGATCTTGTTCTCCTCGATCGTGAAGGTGCCGGGCGTCACGGTCACGTCGTAGTTCGCGTTGGCCGTGTAGGTCGGGACGATCACGCCCGCGTAGACGCCGACGGCTTCCGTGTCGTTCGTGCGGCCGTAGGTCACCGTGCCGAGGTCGCCCTCTGCCACGAGAACCGAAACCGTGCCGGTGAACGCCGGGTCGGCCTCGCCGTGCTTCTTCGACGCGTTGGCGACCGTGATGGTGGCGGCCTTCTTGGCGATGGACCAGGCGACGGTCTTGGTCGCGTCGGCCGTGTCGTCGGACCACTTGTAGTTCTCGGCAAGCGTGAGCGTGGCGGTGTACTCGCCGGCGTTCGTCGCCTTGTTGCCCGCGATCGTGTAGCCCGTGCCCTCCGCGACGCCGGTCTGCTCCGTGCCGTCGTAGGTCAGGTTCGCGAGCGCGGTCGGGATCGTCGCCGTGGCGGCGGTGATCGAGAAGTCCGCGTCCGTCACCTGGAACGTCGCGTCGATGTTCGCGTCGTTGTAGGAGAAGTCGGCGTCGGCGAGCCCGTACGGGTAGTCGCCC
>CADBEF010000126.1 GCA_902793555.1 uncultured bacterium
CTCGCCGCGGGCGCCGTCACGCTCGCGGGCGCGCCCGCGCCGCTCGGCCGCGCGGACGCCAAGCGCCGCCCCGCGCCCGGCGAAACGTACGGGCTCCGCATCCCGCCCGTCGAAGAAACCGGGCTCGTCGCGCAGGACATCCCGCTCGCGGTCGTCTACGAGGACGACGCGATGCTCGTCGTGGACAAGCCCGCCGGGCTCGTCGTGCATCCCGCGGCCGGCCACCCGGACGGCACGCTCGTGAACGCGCTGCTGGCCCGTTGCCCCGGCGTCCTGTCCGTGGGCGGCGAGCGCCGGCCGGGGATCGTGCACCGCCTCGACCGCGACACGACGGGCCTGCTCGCCGTCGCGAAGACGGACGCCGCGCTCGCCGCGCTGCAGGCCGCGTTCAAGTCCGGCGCGGTGCGCAAGACGTATCTCGCGATCGCGAGCGGCGTGCCCGAACCGCCGCGCGGGACGCTCGACGGCGCGATCGGCCGCAATCCGGCGGACCGCAAGAAAATGGCGGTCGTCCCGCGCGGCGGCCGCGCGGCGCGCACGGACTACGAGGTCGCGGAGGACTTCGGGCGCGCGGCGCTGCTGCGCCTGCGCCTTCACACGGGGCGGACGCACCAGATCCGCGTCCATCTCGCCTCGATCGGCTGCCCCGTCGCGGGCGACCCCGTCTACGGCTCGGCCGCGCGCGACCGCGCCGCGCTGCCCGTCGCGCGGCGTCCCGCGCGGCAGATGCTGCACGCCTGGCGGCTGGAGCTGCCGCACCCCGCCACGGGCGAAACCCGCTCCTTCGAGGCGCCGCTTCCGGCGGACTTCCTCGATTTGCTCGCCGCGCTGCGCGGCGCCCCTTCCGCAACCACGGAGACAACGACATGAACCTGCTCGACAAAGTGGCCCTCGTCACCGGCGGCGCGAAGCGCCTCGGCCGCGAAATCTGCCTCGCCCTCGCCCACGAGGGCTGCGACATCGTGATCCACTACCGATCCTCGCGCGACGAGGCGGACGCCCTCGCGCGCGAGATCAAGGCGCTCGGCCGCCAGGTCTGGTGCGTGTGCGGCGACTTCTCCAACGCCTACGAGCCCGCGGTCACGATGAAGACCGCGTGGGACCTGGCGGGCTGGGTCGACATCCTCGTGAACAACGCGTCGAGCTATGCGCACGACTCGACCGAAGACATCTCGATCGAGCGGCTCGAGGAGCTCTGGCGCGTGAACGCGCTCGCGCCGATGCTGCTGGCGCGCGAGATGCAGCGCCTCGCGTCCGAAAGCCGCATCCTGCCGGCCGACTACTGCGGGCGCGTCGTGAACCTGCTCGACCGCACCGTCGCGAAGCCCGCCGCCGAATACGCCCCCTACTGGACGACGAAGAAGGCGCTGCAGGCCTTCACGCAGTCGTTCGCGCTCGAGGCGGCGCCGCGCTTCACGGTGAACGCCGTCGCGCCCGGGCCGGTCATCCCGCCGGACGGGGACGGCCTGGAGGAGCCCGCGGGGCCGACGCCGCTCGCGATCCGCAGCACGCCGGGCGACGTGGCGGACGCCGTCGCCTACCTCGCGCGCGCCGTCACCGTGACGGGCCAGGTCCTCTACGTGGACGGCGGCCAGCACCTGCTCTAGCCCTCCGATTCCGTTTCCATCCGATTTCAACGCCAACCAACCAGTCCAACCCATGCACTACAAGCACTTCAACCTGCGCGCCTGCGCCGAGCGTTCGCTCAACTACCTGACCACCATGGTCGACCCCGCGAACGACAACCTGCCCTACTGGCTCATCCTCCCCAACAAGAAGCCGGCCGAGGCCGCCCACTGCCGCGTCGACGACGCGGAGCTCGTCGCCTCCTGGTACGAGGGGCTCGACGCGACGATGCGCATCCTCGGCGACGGCCGCGGCGCGGACGTCCTCGCCTCCTTCCGCCGCTACGTCCTCTCCGACTGGGGCCCCAAGGGCCTGCGCTACCACCGCAAGTTCGCCTGGACGCACACGATGCACTCCTCGTTCCACGAGATGGGCTACGTGCTCTCGGCACTCAACCGCATGGTCCGCAACGACCCGGCCGACAAGGAGGCCGACAAGCGCGCCGCGGGGCTCGTCCGCGGCATGCGCTCGCTCGTCATCGAGCGCAAGGTCCGCACGTTCTGGTCCGGCGACTCCGAGGAGCCCGCGCCGATCTACGAGTTCCCCAACGACGTCTACCTCCTCGAGGGCGGCTTCGACCTCACGCGCCACACCGGCCGCGGCGAGCAGTGCATCCGCAACGGCGTCATGCTCGAGGCGCTCGTCGACCGCTTCTTCGTCGCGAAGGACGAGGTCGCGCTCGACCTCGCGGTCGGCCTCGCCAACGGCGTCCTCGGCCCTGCGCGCTACTTCAACTACAAGAAGGAGTTCATGGGCCACGTCCACTCCGCCGTGTGGTTCGCGACCGGCCTCGCCAAGCTCGCCCGCGCCACCGGCGACAAGGACTACCTCGCCGCCGCGAAGGGCGTCTACGACTACGCCCGCTCGCTCTCGTCGTCCTTCGGCTGGGTCCCCGAATACGCGCAGTGGCACCCGATGGAGGAGGAGCACTGCGAGACGTGCTGCATCAAGGACATGATCTGCTGCGCCTGGCAGCTCATCCAGTCCGGCCTCCCGCAGTACTGGAACGACATCAACCTCTTCGCGCGCAACCAGCTCGTCGAGAACCAGGTCGACAGCACGACCTACGTCGTGTGCGACAACACGAAGCCCGACACGCCCGACGGCTCGATTACCTACCACGACATCGACAAGCGCATGATCGGCGGCTTCACCGGCGGCTCGCTTCCGAACAGCATCTCGCTGAGCAAGTTCCGCTCCATCGCCGGCTGCTGCGGCGGCACCGCCCCGCAGTCGATGCAGATCGTCTGGGAGAACGCCGTCACGAAGGAGAAGGGCGCGTGGGTCGTGAACGTCCCGATGGACCGCGAGACCGCCGCCTGGAAGCTCGTCTCGTCCTATCCCGAAAAGGGCTGCATGGCGCTCACCCTCAAGCGCGGCGGCACCGCCGCGTTCCGCCGCTACGCGTGGATGGGCAAGGCCATCCACGGCTTCGTGGACGGCAAGGAGGTGAAGCTCGAGGAGAAGAACGGCCTGCTCGTCTTCCCGAAGCTCAAGCCCGGCCAGACCGCCGAGTTGCGCCACGCGATCCGGACCGTCGTGAAGCCCGAGAAGGCCGCCGGCGTGACCTACAAGGTCGCGTGGCGGGGTCCGGACGTCATCGACGTCCTCCCGCACGGCGAGCACCTGCGCCTCTTCCAGCGCGACCTCGAGAAGAAGCCCTACCTCCAACTTCGGGCCCACGCAGCAGAAGAAGTGACGCTCAAGGCCAATCTGCATACGCACACGCGCCGCTGCCGCCATGCGGCGGACGAAGACGACCGCGCGTGGGTCGAGGCCGCGATCCGGGCGGGAATCGCGGTTCTCGGCTTCTCGGACCACTGCCCGTGGCCGCGGACGGAACCGCTTCCGCCGCCCGGCTACCGGTCGGGCGTCCGGATGGATCCGGAGGAGATCGGCGGCTATTTCGAGTCGCTGCTCGCGTTGAGGAAGGAATTTGCGGACCGCGTCCGGATCTTGATCGGGTTCGAGGTCGAACACCTGCCGTGGCGCGTCTCCGCGCAGGACGCGCTCTTCGCGGACTGGCCCGTGGACTACCTGGTCTGCGGGCAGCATTTCCTCGGCGAGGAATGGATCGGACCCTACACCGGCGCTCCGACGGACGACGAATCGCGCCTTGCGGCCTACGTCGACCGCTGCGTCGAAGCGATGGAATCGGGCCGCTACCTCTACCTGGCGCATCCGGACGTGTTGAACTTCACCGGCGGAGACGACGTCTACGCGCGCCAGATGTCGCGCCTGTGCGGCTGGCTCGCGGCGCACGACAGCCCGGTCGAGGTCAACCTGCTCGGCCTCTGGGGACGCAGGCACTATCCTTCGGAACGCTTCCTGCGGCTGGCCGCGGACTGCGGCTGCAAGGCCGTGATCGGCGTGGACGCGCACGAGCCCGCGCGCCTGCTCGACCCCGCCCCCGAAGCCGAAGCCCGGGCGCTCTGCGCGCGCGTGGGCCTGCCGATCGTCGAACCGGAACTCCCGTCTGCGTAGGGCCTTGCGAAGCCGCGAACGCGCTACGCGTGCGGAACGAGGTGCCGGAGCAGGACGAGCTTGGAGCACATCTGCACGTCCTGCGTGTGCCCGGCGCGGTACGAGACGATCGTCCCGGCGAAGCGGGCGCCGTCCATGAGCGCGACGGCGGCCAGCAGGTCGAGCGTCGAGCGGTGCCAGACGGCTTCGAGCGAGCGGTCCCCGTAGATCAGGTGCGGCTCGTTGTAGTAGCTCTTGCGGCCGTGGATGAGGATGTTGCCCGTCGTGTAGCCGAGGTTGCGCGTTTCGGCGAAAAGCTTTCCGACGGTGCGCGCGTAGAGGAATTCCTTGTAGGGGGCGTTCGTCCGCGCCTGTGCGCCGATGCGGAACGTGTCGGGCGTCAGGTCGTAGACGATGCGCTGCTGGCCGATGGCGCTCTTCCAGTCGATCGCGCAGTCGACGCGCAGGCCGAGCTGCCCGGGCTTGGCGGGAAGGAACGTGAGGAAGTCGCCGCGCGTGCCGCCGAACGTGAGCGGCTGGTCGACGGTGACGAACCGCGCCGGCTCGTCCGTGGTGGCGATGCCGACCTTCTCGATCGCCTCGTAGATGTCGAGGTTGCCGCGGTCGAACAGCGGCGGATCGCCGGAGGAAACGGACACCTCGACGTCGTCAAGCGCGAGGCCGACGCGGAACGCGACGATGTGCTCGACCATGCGCAGGTAGTTGTGGGCGCTCCCCGAACGGAGCACGATGTTGCGGGCCGTCGTCCAGACGTTGCGGACCGACACGCCGATCGGGAACTGGTCGGGCATGTCCGCGCGGTCGATCCACCAGCCCGGCTCGCGCGACGGACCGAACGTGAGCGTGGAGCGCTCCTTGCCCTGGAACGTGCCGGGGCCGGAGACGGAGGTCGTCCCGCGCAGCGTGGTGCGGAATTTCGGGAAGGGGTAGTCCCCCTCGTGCAGCAGCTCCAGGTCGACGGGTTGGGCGTGGAAGCGGTCGTAGGCGGCCTTGACGGCTTCGTCGTCGCCGGCGAGCAGCCGGCCGATGGGGTATTCGTGCATGGCGGAGACGCGTTGGGAGTGGAAAAAGGCGGGGTCAGCCGCGGCGGCGGCCTTTCGGGGGGCGTTTCGGGGAACGGACGGTTCCCTTGGGGGTTTTCGCGCGGCGGGGTTTTCCGTCCCGCTTGGCGCGCGGCGCCGCGGGCGCGGGGCGGACGGACGCGGGGCGCGCGCCCGCGGGGCGCACGGGCCCGACCGGGCGGAAGTCGATCTTGCGGCCGTCGAAGTCCACGGCCGCGACGAGGACGCGCACCGTGGCGCCGGGCGCGATCTCGCCCTCCGGCGCGACGAGCCGCTCGCGCCCGTGGTCGAACCGGACAAAGCCCTTCGAGAGCTCCGACACGTGCACCATGCCGCCGATCTGGAGCGACGGGACGTCCACGAAGACGCCGTAAGGCGCGCACTTCACGACGACCGCGTCGCACTCCGTCGGCGTCCCGGCGCGCAGCCGGTCTTCGAGGAAGCGGTACTTCTTGATCTCGACGAGGTCCCGCTCGGCCTGGTCCGCGCGGAACTCCGTCTGCGTGGACTGCGCGGCGATCGCGCGCAGCTCTTCGCGCTTGGGCTGGTGCGCCCGGTCGCCCGCGAGGGCGAGCGCGAGCTGGCGGTGCATCGTCAGGTCGGGATAGCGCCGGATCGGCGACGTGAAGTGCCCGTAGAAGCGTTTCGCGAGGCCGAAGTGGCCCATCTTGTCGGCGCTGTATTCGGCGCGCTTGAGGCTGCGCAGGACGAGCGACGAAACGTAGTAGTCCAGCGCCGTCCCGCGGACGGCCTTGAGCAGGCGCTGGAGCGTCCGGGCGTCCTTGATCGGCCCCGTGCGAAGGCCGAGCCCTGCGAGCGCGGTCTCCAGGTCCTGCAGCTTTTCCTCGGCCGGCAGGTCGTGGAAGCGGCTGATGAAGGGGACCTTCCGGCCGGCCAGCTCGGTGGCGACCGCCTCGTTGGCGGCGAGCATCGCCTCCTCCACCAGCTCGTGCGCGACATTGTGCTCCGCCGGCGCGAGGCCGGTCATGCGGCCGTCCGGACCGAGGCGGATCGCCATTTCCGGGGCCTCCAAGTCGAGCGAGAAGCGGTCGAAGCGGTTGCGGCGCAGCTGCTGCGCCAGTTCGTGGAGGCGGCGGACGAGGTCCGGCACCGCGCCGGCCTCCGCGGGGCGCTCGATGAACCCGAGCGCCTGCGCGTAGGTGAGGCGGCGGGCCGAGCGGATGACCGACTTGGCGAAGCGGCGGGCGACCGGCGCGCCCGCGGCGTCGAACGTCACGAACGCGGAGAACGCGAGGCGGTCCTCGCCCTGGACGAGCGAGCAGACGCCGTTGCTGAGCTGCTCCGGGAGCATCGGCAGCACGTGGTCCACGAGGTAGACGCTCGTGCCGCGGCGGCGCGCCTCGGCGTCGAGCGCCGAACCGGGGCGGACGAAGTGCGAGACGTCCGCGATGTGGACGCCGAGCACGCGCCGCCCCTGCGCGTCGAGCGAAAGCGAGAGCGCGTCGTCGTAGTCCTTCGCCGTGGCGGGGTCGATCGTGACGACCGTCTCGCCGCGCAGGTCCTCGCGTTCGCCGGGGTCGCGCAGGCGCGCGGCGACGCGGGACGCCTCCTCGAGGACGTCGTCCGGGAACGCGTCCGGCAGCCCGGCCGCGCGCTCGACGGCGACGGTGTCGAGCGAGGGGTTCTCGGCCGGGCCGATCACGCCGGCGACCTCGGCCTCGGGGTTGAACGCGGGGTTGTCCCACGAGACGAAGCGCAGGACGACGCGGTCGCCCTCCGCCGCGCCCTTCGGATCGGCCACGTGGAACGTGCGCCCGCCGATGGGGACGAGCGGCACGCCGGTCCAGTGGCGGCCGGTGCGGCGCAGCGTGCAGACGATGTCGCGCCCGCCGCGCTCGACGACGCGGACGACCGAGCCGACGAGGCGCGAAGCGCCGCGCTCGGGCGGGGAAAGGCGGACCTCGACGAGGTCGCCGGGCAGCGCGGCGCCGACGCGGTCGGACGGGACGAGAATGTCGTCGCCGCCCGCGGTCGGCGACACGAACCCGACGCCGCTGCGCGCGAGCGAGAGCGTGCCGGTGGCGCGGCGCCCGAAGGCGTCGTCGGAGAAATCGGCGGCCGTGCGCAACGCCGCGCGTCCGCGGCCCGGTCGGGAAAAACCTTGCTTCTTCTTCATGAAAACGCCGGCGATTCTACACGAACCGCCGTTCCGCCGCAAGCGACCCCGGGGCGGCGGAAACCGTCCTAGCGCGCGCGGAGGGCGTCGCCCAGGCCGGGGACGAGGGCCGGGGCGGAGAGGCGCGCGGGCACGTTGGTCGCGCCGGGCGCGGGGAGCGCGAGGAAGCCGACGAAGGCATCGGCGGGGCGGTCTTCGAGAACGGCCGCCTGGAGGACGAACAGCTCGTTCTTGTCGGCGAACAAGCGCAGCTGCCAGAGGTCGCCCTCCTGCGTTCCGGCCGGGAACTCGGCCGGCTGCGCGGCCGCGAGCGCGGAAACGACGTTCGTGCCCGCGGCGGGTTCGAGCGCGCGGAAGGGCGCGGTCGGCGCGCCGTCCGCGACCGGCGCGGACTCGACGCGGACGATCGGCCGCGCGGCCAGCTCGCGCAGCGCGGCGGCCGGATCGGCGTCCGCGGCGGCGGGCCAGACGTTCGTGAACGCGACGAGGTCCCGCGGGTCGAAAAGCCGGATGCCGGCGGTTTCGTCGAGCAGTTCGCCCTTTTCGATTTGCTTCAGGATATCGGAGAGGCCGTCCGTCGAGAGGAGAGGCGCGTCCTCGCGGAGTCCGAGGGCCTGCGGTCCGGGCGCCAGCTGGACGCAGACGCGGGAATCGCCGTCGCTCCGGCGCAAGTGGAAAAACGCGCTGCGGCGGTCGGCGCCGAGCAGCATCACGTCGTGTTCGGCGATGTACGACGAGACGGGGTGGTCGAGTTTCCAGCCCGGTTCCGTCGCGGCGAGGGCCGCCACGATGTTGGACGCGACGGCCGCGTCGCGGACGGGGCGGAAGAGTTTCGCGCCGGGGTTCTTCGGATCGGGCGCGTAGAACGCGACGAGCGCGCCGGGGTCGGCCGCCGCGGCGCGCACGGCGAGCAGGTTCGTCTCGACGATCTGGCGGCGGCCGCAGTCGCGGACGTAGAGGGCAATGGCGGCGGCGACGAGCGCGAGGCCGAGGAGACGGACGTAGTCGGGTTTGTTTTTCATGGGTTGAAGCGGTTGAAGCGGTTGAGGCGGGCTAGGCGCGGCACAGGGCTGCGAGAAGGGGACGCATGCGCTCCGCGGCGCGGGCGCGGTGGGAAAACGTGCATTTCACCTCGGACGGCAGCTCGGCGAACGTCCGGTCCCGGCCGTCCGGCAGGAACAGCGGGTCGTAGCCGAAGCCGTTCGTGCCGCGGCCTTCGTGCAGGAGCGTGCCGGGGCACTGGCCGAGCGCGACGAACTCGCGGCCGTCGGGCGAGACGAGCGCGAGCGCGCAGGAAAAATGGCACGCGCGCGAGGCGCGCGGGCCGAGCGCGGCGAGGTTGCGCAGCAGAAGCGCGTTGTTCGCGCCGTCCTCGCCGTGGACGCCCGCGTAGCGCGCGGAATGCACGCCGGGCGCGCCGCCGAGGGCGTCGACCTCGAGGCCGGAGTCGTCCGCGAGCGCCCATTCGCCGGACGCGTCGCGCAGGGCGCGGGCCTTGATCAGCGCGTTGCCGACGAACGTGTCGGCGTCCTCCTCCGGGTCGGGCGCGCCGGGGACGGCGGACGCGGGAAGGAGCAGGCCCTCCGGCAGGCCGCAGAGGACGCGCAGTTCGCGCAGCTTGTGTTCGTTGTGCGAGGCGAGGATCAGGCGGTTCATTTCGTTTCGGCCGGCGCGGACGTCGTCGGGCCGTCGCCTTCGTAGCGGTTGGCGGAAGCGGAAGAGCCGCGGACGACGAGGACGCGGTTGCGGTTCGCGTCGAGGTCGGCGCGGACCTTCGTGACGACGGGACGGAAGACGGCGAGGAAGGCGTCCAGTTCGCCCTTCCACGAGCCGGGGCGGTTCGGGTCGCGCGGAATGGCGATCGAGGCGTAGCCCCAGCGCGGACGGTAGGAGCGCAGCACGTTGTCGATCGTCATGTGCAGGAAGCGGACGAGATGGGAGTCCGTCTCGCGTTCGGGGTTGAAGAGCCAGTAGGCGTAGACGGATTCCAGCTCGCCCGCGACCCGTCCGTCCGCGCCGTGGACGGGGCGGGAGATTTCGAGCACGCGGACGGGGAACGTTTCGCCGGGGCCGATTTTCGCTTGGTAGGTGTATTCGTCGGTGATCCGGTTGCCTTGGCCGACGAGGCAGACCTGCGGCCGGTGGATCGAGCGCCGTTCCATGCCGGAGAAGACGACCGTGGCCGTGATATCCGGATGGCCGGGCCGGACGTAGAGCCGGCGGAAGAGCGGCGTGTTTTCCGGCAGGAGCGTCTGTTCGCCGACGGAAATCACGGAGAGGGGGGATCCGCAGAACGGGCAGGCGTCGGCGGAGACGGGTCCGGAGAGGTCGTTCGTCGGCGCGGCGTGGAAGGCGGCCCGGCCGCCGGCGCGCTCGAGCATCTTTTCGTCGAGGCCGAAGGCGAGGTCCGCGCGCGACCCGCCCGCGAGCAGGTCCCGTTCGAGATAGGAGCGGCCGCACTGGTCGCTCGTGCAGAACAGCATGTTTTCGCCGTGCCAGGAGCCGAGCTCGTCGGGCAGGACGAGCGGCACTTCGCCGGTCGGGTCGCCGGTCAGCGCGCGGGGGGACGCGAGCAGGGCGACCGTCCCGGCGAGAAGCGCGAGGCACGCTACGCCCGGGAGCGCTTTTTTGACGCCAGCTTGCACAGGACGGACCTCCAGTCGCGGTCGACGAGCGATCCGGCCGCCACGAGCAGCAGGATCGAAAGGACGAAGACGATGTAGCCCGACAGGTCGTGGTAGAGCTGCATCGCGAGTTTCATGCCGATCCACTCGGCCACGATGCCGAGCGTGAAGATGCGGAGCGCGTTCGCGAGCATCGCGAGCGGGACCGAAAGGGCGAAGAGGAACAGCCGCCGGCCGTTCGACTTCAGCGTGAAGTAGGCGTAGGGCGCGGCGAGGGCGGTCATCGTGACGAGCGAGCGCAGGCCCGAACACGGATCGGCCACGTTGAAGCTGAAGCCGCCGCCGGCGGACGAATGGACGACGGTTCCCTGCTGGACGGCCTCGATTCCGACGCCCTGCAGCAGCGCGCACGCGAGCCCGCTCGCCATGAGCCGGAGCGGCATCGTGATTTCGACCAGAAGCGAGCTCATGAAGCAGAGCAGCAGGTAGCACGCGGGAAACGCGAGCGCCCGGGCGACCCCGGCTCCCCAGACGGCGAACGCGAGCCCCCAGAGAACGCCCGCCGTGGAACCGAGCGAGAGGCGCGGCAGCTGCGACCGGTAGCCCGCGACGTGCACGGCGAGGGACGCCGCCACGACGAGGACGCCGCGCCAGTCCGGCCGCACTTCCGCCTCCGCGAGACGGCGCCGGGCGAGCCAGACCGCGACGAGGCACACGACGGGCATGACCCACATGCTCTCGAAGTCGCCGCCGGGAATCCGCCACTGGTGCACGATCCAGCCGATCACCGACCGGCCTTCGTGGAGCGAATCGGAGTCCGTCCCGAACCGGGAATACAGCACGTAGGCCAGCGCCACCCCGATCGCCATCAGCGCGAGCCGCACCCATCCCGGCCGGAATCCGGGCGGCAACGCGCGCGGATTGGCGGGAACGGGTTCCGGCGGAGCCGGCTGCGGGGCGGTCTCGGACATCGGCGGCTTCAGCGGGGGCGCTTTTTGCGGAAGTCGAGCAGGTGTCCGACGACGCGCATTCCCGCCTTCGCGAGGAACGCGACGTCGGAAAACGAGCGGATCGAGCGGATCTGCCGCCACACGAAGCGGGGCGTGAGGAACGATTCGTAGAGGCCGCGCACGAGCGCGCGGAGCTCGTCGTCCGGGATCGGGCACGTCATGATCGGCTCGCGCATGTCGTAGCGGTCCCAGTCCTCGGTGCGCAGCCACCCCTTCTCGCGGCATTCGCGGAAGAGCGGCGTGCCGGGGTAGGGGATGACGATCGTGCCCTGCAGCGTGTCGATCCAACCGCGGTCGAAGAGCGAGCGCGTGAGCGCGATCGTGCGCTTCGCGTCCTCTTCCGTCTCCCACGGGTAGCCGATCATGCACGTCACGTGCGGGCGGAGCCCTGCCTCGTGCGCGAGGCGCATCGACTCCTCGACCTTCTTGGCGAGCGGGCACTTGTTGATGCGCGCGAGCGTGTCGTGCTGCGCGCTTTCGAGCCCGAAGAGAACGAACTTGAAGCCCGCCTTCGCCATGAGCCCGTAGAGCTCCGCGTCGAGCGCGCCGGGGATCATGTTGCAGCCCAGCGTCACCTTTTTGTCCAGCCCGCGCGAGACCATGCCTTCGCAGAACTCGCGCAGCCACGCGCCGGCGGGGAAGCAGCCGGAGTCGTCGAAGATCTCCTTCACGCCGTAGCGCTCGACGAGGTGTTGCACTTCGTCCTCCAGCAGCTGCGCCGGTCTGCGGTGGCGCCACTCCGGGTAGAGCGTCGTCCACGAGCAGAACGCGCACTTGCCCCACCAGCAGTCGCGCGCGGCCATCGTGTAGGTCCCGGGCGTGCGGCGGAAGTTGCCGTTCTCGCGGCTGTAGAGCTCCCACTTCGTGAGCTCGCGGTCGATCTCCGGCAGGTCCTCGAGCCGGTGGTCCTTGTTGCAGAACGGTCCGGAGGTCGCGATCGAGCCGTCCGCGGCGCGCCAGTAGAAGCCCGTCGGCTTCTCGCCGCGCGCGGCGAGCGCGTCGGCGAGAGCGGCGATGGAAAAGTCGTAGTCGCCGCCGGCGAGGACGAAGTCGGCCTTGCAGGCGCGCAGCGTCTCTTCGGGGAACGCGGTCACGTGGTCGCCGCAGAGGACGACCGTGCAGTCCGGGACGAGCTCCTTGAGGCGGTCGACCTTGCGCCAGGTGGCCTTGACGACGGGCGTCTTCGTCTCGAGGAGGAAGAGGTCCGGCCTGAACGCGGCGAAGCGCTCGTCGAACTGCTTCTGGGTCAGGCCCTCCGCGATGCCGTCGAGCCAGAGGACCTCGTGGCCCTTCGCCTTGAGCAGCGTTGCTGCGCTGGCGGGGACCATGGGGTAGACGTACGTCGGCTTCGAGAACCACTGGAACTGGCGGTTCTGCGAAAGGAGCGGGACGCCGAGGTCCGACTCCAGGGGAACGTAGCCGACGACGATGCGCATGGCGGCGGGGCGGGCGGAACCGCCTACCAGGGGCAGGCGAGGCCGAGCGCGGGCAGCTTGGCCGCGAGTTCCGCGCCTTCGCGCAGGATCTTGAGCGAGCCGTCCGGATTGTCGCGGACGAAGCCGAGCTCCTTGGCGAGCGCGAGCGCGCCGGCGGCGTCGCCCTTCGCGACGAGCGGGACGATCTTGAGTTCCGGCGCGGTGAGCTGCGTCGCTTCGAGCTGGTAGTCGACGAACGCCTCCCAGGCGGCGGGCACCCAGCGCGAGACGATCTCGCGGCCGATCAGCTCCGCGTAGACGCGGATTTCGTACTGCGCGGCGCCGGGCATGCGGAGCGCGAGGAAGTGCAGGAGGTTCTTGAGATTGCACTTCCAGTAGGCCTCGGTGTAGGTCGCGAGCGGCAGGTCCTTGCGGGCGATCTCGCGCGAGACGCCGGCCTCGATGCGCTTGTCGTAGAGCGCGCGGGCGGCGGCGTGGAAGTCCTTTTCCTCCGCGGAGAGCGCGGCGCCGACGTCGGCCGGGAGCGCGTCGCCCGAGCCCTGGCGGTTCGTCGTGGACTGGCCGCGCCATTCGTCCGGCGCGAGCTCGCGCGCGGCGTCGATGGCGATCGAGTAGCGCGTGGAGTACTCGTTGATCGACGCGGTGCGGTGGCGCACCCACTGGCGCCAGACGTCCATCGGCGCGCGGACGTGGAGCTTGAGCTCGCACATCTCGAACGGCGTCGTGTGGCGGTGGCGCATGAGGTAGCGGATCAGGTGACGGTCGTCCGAGCCCTTCTTGGTGCCGTCGCCGTAGGAGACGCGGGCGGCCTGGACGATCGACGTGTCGTTGCCCATGTAGTCCACGACGCGGACGAAGCCGTCGTCGAGGACCTTGAACGTCCGGCCCAGGATTTCGTCGAGGGCGGGCGAAACGGCTCGCTGGAGTTCCATGGCCGGGCTCCTACTGGACGAGAACGCTTCCGCCGAGGGCGAGCGGGGAGTCGAACATGCCCTTGAACGTCGTGTAGTCCGTGAGGCTGCGGTCGGGACCGCAGGTCTGGGCCATGAAGTAGACGATCACGGTGACGATCGCGGCGATGTCGAGGAATCCGACGAGCGGGAAGATCCAGTGCGTCTTCTTGACCTTGACCGGAGCCGCCTGGAGCGTGCCGCCCTGGGACATGGCGGAGGGCGGGGTCTCGATGTCGTCGAGTCCGCCGGCGGCGGGGGCTCCGTCCTTCTTTTCCCCCTCCGCGTCCGCGGCGGGCTTGCCCGCGCCCGGATCGGCCTTGAGCTTGAGCGTGGGCTTCGTGACGGCGGACGCGCCGGCGGCGGCGCCGGCCGGCTTCTTGAGCACGAGCGACTTCTTGCGGACGGTGGGGGCCTCGGAGGCGTCCGCGGGCATCGCCGGCTTGGCTTCGTCCGCCGGGGCCGGCGCGACGGCCGGGGCCGGGGCGGGTTCGCCGCCGGGGCCGGGGGCCTTGACGCGGATCGTCTGGTGGCGCGTCACGCTGTCGCCGTCCTGGATCGTGAGGGACACCTTGGCGGTGCGGGCCTTCGCGGCGTCCATCGCGGCCTGCGTGAGGTTGGACGTGATCTTGCCCATCGCGGCCGGGGCGGCCTGGGTGGGCGGCTGGGCGAGCGCGGAGTCGAGCGAGATGCGCGACGTCGTGCTCTTCATCGCCTGCGGATTGGGCGCGACGGGCTTGGCGTCCGCGACGGACGGCGCGGGTGCGACGACCTTGGGCTTGACGGCGATCGGCTTGATGACGACCGTCGGCGCCGATTCGTCCGCGGGCAGGGGCGCGGGTTTGGCGGCGGGGGCGGCCGCGGCGGGGGCTACGACGGCGGGCTTGAGCGCGATCGGCTTGGGCGCGGCGGGCGCGGCGGGCGCCGGGGCC
>CADBEF010000127.1 GCA_902793555.1 uncultured bacterium
GATCGGCCTCGCCGCCGCCGCGGTCGCGCTCGTCTGCCTCGCGTTCTCCGCGCCGGCGGTCCGCATCGACGGCCATCGTCTCCCCGAACCGGTCGCGCTCTCGGACACGGACTTCGACTGGTCGGCCGTCGCCGCATGCGTCACGGTCCGCGAGGCGAACGGCGTCCCGGACGATCGCTGGATCGAGCCGCCCGTCGCGTGGAGCGCCGGCGAACGCGCGCTCCTCGGCGGCTGGGCCTCGACGATGGAGGACGCGCCGCTCGCCCAGCCGGCCGACGCCCTCGACTCCATGGCCTCGCTTTCGGGCCCCGGATTCCAGGCCTTCTTCCTGGAGGGAGGCGTTCTGCTCTACAACGGCTACGAAGTCCGCTCGCGCCCCCTCGCCGACATCGATCGGCAGGTCGTCGACATGCTGCGGCTCAAGGCCGACGCACCAAGCCCCGCGGAGGAATCCGCCCGACCCTAGTCCCCCCGCCCGCCGCGGAGCGACATCCCGAACCCGCCATGATAATCGAAACCGAAAACACACCTGAAACGAAGGCCACGCCCGAGCTCGTCGACGCGCTGCTGCGCGACGCCGGGCGCCGCGGCGCGTGGCTCGTCCTGAAGGACGACGCGGACGACGCCCGCTTCGTCCAGGCCGAAGAATCCGACGAGGGCTTCTCGCTCGAATGGCGCGCCGGCGCCGACGCTCCCCTGCGCCGCGCCTCGCGGCCCCTCCCGCCCGACGAGGCGCGCTCCGCCTTTCGCGCATTCCTCGCCGGCGACACCGACTGGACCTCCCGCTACGACTGGACGGACGAGGCCGACGCGTCCGCCGCCGGCGCGCCCGTCATGCGAAAGAGCATCCTGACGTTCCTTGCCGCGCTCGTCGCGGCGTTCCTCGCGACGAACCTCGTGGCCCAGCTGGAGCTCTGGCACATCGGCAACTGCGGTTCCCTGGCCGAGTGCTTGAATCCGTGCTTCTTTTACGCGGAGTTCCGCGAGTTCGCCGCGCAAGGCGACTGGTCGGGCTTTTTCTCCGGGCTGTTCGAGATCGGCATCCTTCCCGTTCCCGTCGCCGCCGCCCTCGTCTGCACGATCGCTTGCAAAAAGCCGTGGAAGGCGGTTCTCTTCGCCGCCCTCGCCGCCGCCCTCGTCGAGACGGTCTGGTTCTTCCCCTTCGCCGCCGGCTGCTGCTGCTAGCCTCCCGACCCCCACCCCTCCACGACCACCCACGCCATGAACCATTCCGTCGTTCGTCATTGCCGCGCAGCGGCGACGTCGTTCGTCCTTGCGGCGGCGGCCTTCGCCGCCGCCGCCCCCGCCGCGGCCGACGCGCTCGTCGACCGCAGCTATCCGGTGCTGCCGACGATCCAGGAAGCCCATCTGCAGTCGGTCGACCCCGACTACGATCCGAACCCGAACGCCCCCTGGCGCTTGAGCACGGGTCCCACTACTCCGCCGCTGACGTCATTCGAGGACTGGTTCCGCGGCTACACGGCCGAGCGCGGCGTGTCGTGGCCGGAGGGGTCTTCGCTCGCCTACTCGCCGCTCCTCGGCCGCATCGACGTGCGCAATACCGAGGCGAACCACGCGCTCTTCCGCCGCGTCGTCGCGCGCTGGCAGCGGCAGCAGATCCGCGTGAGCCTCCAGTTCGCCTCCGCCGCGCCGGCGGCGTTCCGCGAGCTCGGCCTCGAGGACGCGCTCGGCACCTCGCTCTCGCCGGAGGAATGGTCCGCGCTCCGCGCCCGCCTCGCCGAGCATCAAGGCGTCGAGCTGCGCGACTGCCCGACGGTTCTCTCGCATCCCGGCACGACCGACATGGCGAAGGGCGTTTCGGAGGTGCTCTATCCGACCGAGTTCGCCGTCGAGCCGTTCCGCGGCGCCGACGGGAAAACCGGCGTCCGCGTCGAACCGCAGGAGTTCAACACGCGCTTCGTCGGTTGTATCGCCCAAGTCACGCCGAACGTCTCGTCGGAGCAATGGCTGTCGCTCGAGCTGACGCCGGCGGCCGTCTATCCGCCGTCGTGGCGCGACTTCGCCGGGCCCGGCTCGCCCGTCGCGGGCTCGCTTCGCCAGCCGTTCTTCCCCGTCTTCTCCCTCGCCACGATCGCAGCCTTGCACGACGGCCGGACGCTCGTCTTCGGCGGGGCGGTCGTCGACGAGCCGGACAAGGGGCCGCGCGTGCAGCTGCTCTTCGTCTCGGCCGAACGCGTCCTGCTCGACGGCGGCCCGCTTCCGTTCGCCGTCCCCGTGGAGGAGCCGACCCCACCGGATCTCGAAACGCGCCGCTTCCTGATCCTGCCGACGGTTTGGGAACTCGCCGTTCTCGACGCCGGAGGGGAGCCCTTTTCCGTGACCAACGTCGTGCCCTACCTCCGCAAACTCGCCGGGCACGCAGGCGTCGACTGGCCCGACGGCTCCTTCGTGCGGTTCGACCAGATCGACTGGACGGCCGTCGTCCGCAACACGCCGGAGAATCTCGACCGTTTCCGCCGCGCGCTCGTTCGCGAGCGCCTCGTTCCCTTCCAGTTCCGCGTCCGCACGCGCTTCCTCTCCGCGACGCCGGAGGCGTTCGAGGCGCTGTCGCTCTTCGGAACGCTCGGCGGCTCGTTTTCGCCGGATGACTGGGCGGCGCTGCGCGCGAAGCTGGACGCCACGCCCGGCGTCGAGACCCGCGCCTGGCCGACGCTGCTCGCGCAAACGGGATTCACCGTGACGATCAAGGGCGTGACGGAGTTCGTTTACCCGACGGAATACGAAGTCAAGCCGCTCGTCCTCGTCGACAACGGAACCAACGCACCGCCCGTCATGGACTGGTCCGTCGCGGCCGTCGAGCCGCAGGAATTCAACACGCGCGAAGTCGGACAGATCGTCCAGCTCACGCCGACCCTCTCGTCCGACGGGGGGCGCGTCTCCGTCGACCTCACGTCGTCGCTCGTCCTCCCGCCCGTCTGGAAGGACTACGCCGCACCCGGCTTCGGCGCGATGGAGCAGCCCTTCTTCCCGGACTTCTCCGCGGCGACTTCGCTCGACCTGCTCCCCGGCTACACGGTTCTTCTCGGCGGCGCGATCGTCGACGACCCCGCCACGGGCCGGCACCACGAATTCTTCGCCATCGGCGTCGACCTCGTCGGTCTCGACGGCGAGCCGCTCGAACACCCCGCCACGCCCTAGCCCCTTGCCCGCTCCGCGCGGGCGCGGCGCAGACCATCCGACCATCCGACCATTTGACCATCCGACCATGAAACCATTCGTCATTCGTCATTGCCGCGCAGCGGCGACGTCGTTCGTCGTTGCGGCGGCGGCGTTTGCCGCCGCCGCCGACCCCGCGCCGCCGGAGATGGTCGTGCGGCTGGAAAGCCTCCGGGCGTTCGACGAAACGCTCTGGGCGCTGCGCGAACAAACGGCGGACCGCGCGGCGGCGGAGGAGACGATGCTCGCCCAGGCCAAGCTTTTCGCGGGGCTCGGTATCGACTACATGCGGCCCGACGAGCCGATCCTCGCCGCGTTCTGGAACCTCTCCTGGCCCGTCGACCTGGGCAAGCTCGACTTCCTCGCGGTGCTGCCGGTCCGCCGCGGCTCCGTGGCGCCGCGGGTCCGCATCCACCTCATGGACGAGGAGGCGCAGACGGTCGGCGGGCTCACGATCCGTCCCGTCGGCCCGCCCGAGTCGGACGGCGGCGCGCACCGCCGCCCGTGGATCGCGTTCGACGGCGCGCAGACGATCGTCGCGTCCTCGCCCGACCGCCTCGCGGCCCTGCCCGACCTGCGCGCCGCGCAGCCGGCGATCCCGGGTTCGCCGGTCTCGGTCCTGGTCCCGTCGCTCGAACGGCTGCTCCTCTCCGGCGGCCGCCTCGTCGAGAAGGACGACGGGGAATCGGCTTCCGCGCTTGGCCCGCGGACCTACTTCCTGCCGCCGGAGCAGGCGATCCCCAACGAGCTGGGCGGAACGTTCTCCATCATGGCCGCGGGAATGCGCGGGCGCGAGGCGGGAAGCCTCGCCTTCGGCCTGTCGGCGACGCCCGCGGACGGGATTCTCTTCGCGACGGTCGCCCGCCCCGCGGACCCGGCGAACTCCCTCTACGCGACGAACCCGCCCCCGCCCCTCGCGGCGGCGGACCTCGCGGTCGTGCCGGCCGACGCGCTCGTCTGGTCCGCGTCGACCGACGGCTCCGGCCGCTGCGCCGGCGTCGTCTCGGCCGACTCGATCCACCTCGGCTTCAACGACACGCCCGCGAACCACGCCCGCAAGGCGGCGTTCGACGCGTTCTTCGCGGCGCTCGACGCCGCGTCCGCCGAACGCGGCCGCGCCGTCCGCTTCCTCGCCCCCGCCGAAGGCGGCGCGCTGCGCTGGGAAAGCCGCGTCGGGACGCGCCGCCCGGACGCCGAACGCAAGCTGGCCGCCGCCTACGCGGCCCTGTGCCGGACCGAAAGCGAGATCGCCGGGACGAACACGCCGGCGTTCTTCCGCACCGATCGGACCGACTGGGCGGCGGACGGCCTGTCCGGGCGCGTCCGCATCCCCGGCGGCACGGCGGCGTCCTACAACTTCGACGCCCTCGTCGCGGGCCTGTTCGGCGACGACGTCCCCTGGCGGCTCGACGTCGGGGCGGACGCCGCCGCGCTCTCGATCGGCCGCGGTCCCGCAACGGACGCGCCGGCCGGCTCCGCGCCCTGCGACCTCGAGGCGCCGCGGCGGTGGTTCCCGGCGATGGAGCCTTTCCGCGTCTCCGCCCTGCGCCCCGCGCCGGTCCTCGCCCGCCTGGGCCTGGAGCCAGATCCCGCGGACGGCGATCCGGTCGCCCTGGAGACATTCTCCATCGTCGACAACTCGCTCGTGTGGACCGTCTCCGCCCCGCCCGCCGGCGTGCGCGCCCTCTCGCGCCTCGTCCTGCGCTTCCTGAATCCTCCAACACCACCAAAAACCTCTAACCTCTAACCCCAACAACACTAACCCCAACCCCAAAACCACCCATGAAAAAACTCCCCCTCCTCGCCGCCGCGCTGCTCGCGCTTCCCGCCGCCGCGGACGAACCCGCCATTCCCTTCTACGGCGCCGAACTCGGCGCCTGGACGCAGGACTACGCCGCCGCGACCAACGCCGCCGCGACCGACGGCAAGCCCGTCTTGCTCGACTTCACCGGCAGCGACTGGTGCGGCTGGTGCATGCTGATGGAGAACAAGGTCTTCACCACGCAGGAGTGGGAGGACTGGGCCTCCTCCAACATCTACCTCGTCACGCTCGATTTCCCGAACGACAAGTCGAAGGTTCCCGACGAATACCAGACGCGCAACCGCGAACTCTCGAAGCAATACGGCGTGCGCGGCTACCCGACCTACATCGTCCTCGACTCGAAGGGCGAAAAGCTCGGCCAGCTCGGCGCGAGCCGCGACGCCACGCCCGCCAAGTTCATCCGCCAGCTCTGCGGCGTCCTCGGGATCGATCCGCCCGCGAAGGCGGCCGCCGCCCCGGCCGACCCCGCCGCGAAGCGCATCGTCGAGGCCGTCGGCGCCGCGCTCAAGGCGACCGAGAAAGAAGCCGAAGGATTCCACGAGCCGACCGTGGCGCAGTTCACGGGTCTCAACGAACATTTCACGACCGCGATCGCCGCGATCGACACGAAGGGCGCGCCGAAGGATTTCCTCGCGGCCTTCCAGTCGTTTTCGGACGCCTTCGCCGCCATGGCGGCCGAATTCAAGAAGCTCGATCAGACCAAGACGCTCCGCGAGGCTGGCCGGCCGCCCGAGTCGTTGCAAAAGGCCATGTTCGCGACCGAATCGGCCGTCGAGAAGCTGATCGAGGCCGCCGAGGCCTGCGGCGTCGAGGACGCCGCGGATTTGCTGCACCTCTAAACCCCGCGCCCGCTCCGCGCGGGCGCGGATTTCGCTTGCGTGAAACCAATCAGTTTGATACCATTCGGTTTCATCCACAGCACCCACCCGGTTTCCCGCCATGGACAATCCCTTCCGATACGGCCAAGTCGTCGACGGCGAGCACTTCTGCCCCCGGCCCGCCTTGCAGCGGCAGCTCGAATCCTTCATCCGCGCCGGGCAGAACGCCGTCGTGACGGGCGAACGCAGGATGGGCAAGACGTCGCTCGTGCTCGCCGCCGCGGGCCGGGTCCGCGGGCTGCGCACGCTCTACGCCGACCTGCTCGGCATCCGCAGCGCGGCGGACTTCTGCCGCCGCGTCGCGGCGGGGGCCGGCCGGCTCGAGCGGGGGGACTCCCTCCTGCGCAAGACCTGCCGTCTGCTCTCGCGGCTGCGGCCGACCGTCACCTTCGACCGGGAGACCGGCGTCCCCGTCCTCTCCGTCGACGCGCGCTCGTCCGATCCGGAGGAGTCCGTCGAAGCCGTCTTCGACATGATCGAGGCGCACGGGCGCTCGATGAAGCTCTGCGTCGTGTTCGACGAATTCCAGGACGTGCTGCGGATGGAGAACCACGAGCCTCTGGTGGCCCTGATGCGAAGCCGAATCCAGTTCATGGGCGACGTTCCGTTCCTCTTCACCGGCAGCGTCCGGAACGACATGGTGCAGCTTTTCCGGGACTCCCGCAGCCCGTTTTTCAAGTCGGCCCTTCCCTTCGAAGTCGGCGCGATACCCGACGGCGAATTCGTCCCCTTCCTCGCCGCGAAGTTCGCCGCCGGCGGACGGAAGGCGGACGAATCGTTCCTTCGGCTCGTGCTCGACGAAGCCTGCCGCACGACGGGCGACGTGCAGGAACTCTGCGAAGCGCTCTGGCAGGTGACGGACCGCGGGCGGACGCTCGACCGTTCCGACATCGAACGCGCGTTCGTCCTCCTCCATTCCCGGGAGGGGACGGAATACGAAAGAAGCGTTTCGCTCCTGACGGGACTCCAGCTCCGGGTCCTCGCCGCCGTCGCCCGCATCGGCGGCGCATCCGTCCAATCCGCGGAGTTCGTCCGCGAAGCCGGCGCCTCGTCCGCGGCCGCCGCGAAAAAGGCCGTCCTCCGCCTCGTTGCCCTCGACCTGCTCTTCCACCATGACGGAGAATACAAGTTCACGAACCCCTTTTTCCGGCATTGGGTTCTCAAGAAATCCCTCTAGCGACGTCCGGGCCTCCCAACTCCCGATCGGCCATTTCCGACACACCCCAAACCCCAAACCCAACCCATGAAAACACTCCCCCTCCTCGCCGCCCAAGGCGAATCCTCCGCCCTCCCCGCGATCATCGCGATCGTGTTCATCCTCGTCGGCCTCGTCGTGCTGGCGATGGTGTTCAACGTGATCGGCATCTGGCTGCGCGCCGCGATCTCCAGCGCGAAGGTCTCGCTCTGGTCGCTCGTCGGCATGAAGTTCCGCCGCGTGCCGCCCGCGCTGATCGTCGACGCGCGCATCCGCCTCGTGAAGGCCGGCATCTCGATCCCGACCGACCTGCTCGAAGGCCACTTCCTCGCGGGCGGCGACGTGCTCAACGTCGTCAACGCCCTCATCGCCGCCGACAAGGCGGGCATCCGCCTCGACTTCAAGAAGGCGACGGCGATCGACCTGGCGGGCCGCGACGTGCTGGAGGCCGTCCGCACCTCGGTGAACCCGAAGGTCATCGACTGCCCGGCGCCCAAGTCCGGCACCGGCGGCATCGGCATGCTCGACGCCGTCGCGAAGGACGGCATCCGCCTGCTCGTCAAGGCGCGCGTGACGGTCCGCGCGAACATCGACCGCCTCGTCGGCGGCGCGAGCGAGGACACGATCATCGCGCGCGTCGGCCAGGGCATCGTTTCGGCGATCGGCTCGGCGAACACCTACAAGGACGTGCTCGAGAACCCGGACCGCATTTCCGCGCGCGTGCTCGAGGCGGGCCTCGATTCGCAGACCGGCTTCGAGATCGTCTCGATCGACATCGCGGACATCTCGGTCGCCGGCGTGAGCGACGTGGCGAACGTCGGCGCGCGCCTCGAGACCGAGCGCGCGAACGCGGACAAGCAGCTGCGCCAGGCCGAAGCCGAAGGCCGCCGCGCGATGGCCGTCGCCATCGAGCAGGAGATGAAGGCGCGCGTGCAGGAGATGCAGTCGCGCGTCGTCGAGGCCCGCGCCGAGGTCCCGAAGGCCATGGCGCAGGCGCTGCGCGAAGGCAAGCTCGGCGTCATGGACTACTACCGCCTCCAGAACATCGAGAGCGACACCGACATGCGCCGCGCGATCGCCGGCCCGTCCGCCGCGCCGACCGACGGCGCCGACAAGTAGGCTTCCGCGATGCACGACGATTCCATCGTCAAGGCCCTCTTCGCCGTGGTCTGGATCGGCTTCGCGCTCGCGGGGCCGGTCCTGTCGCGCGCGAAGAAGAAGCGCGAGCGCCGCAAAGCGGCGGACATGGAGGCCTTGGAGACCGAACTGCGCAACGCGGGCGGCGCGACGCGCCCGCGCGCCGTCCTGCGTCCCCGCCCCGCCGCCGCGGACGCGCCGCCCCCCTCCCCCGCCCCGCCGCC
>CADBEF010000128.1 GCA_902793555.1 uncultured bacterium
CCGCGACGAGGCGTTCGGGCGTCGACAAGCTGCTCGTCCACGGCGCGCTCGAGATCGGCGAGAACGCCACGCTCGACCTCGTCTCGCATTCGGCGGCCGATCCCACGACCGTCCGCGGCGGCACCTACGTGATCGCCGAGGCGGACCAAATCGTCGGCTCGTTCGAGACGGTGGTCAAACCGAAGGCCTCGTGGAAGGTCGTCTACGAGACCGCGACGGTCGAGGACGAGGAGGTCGTCAAGCGCATCACCCTCACCGTGCCTTTCGACGGCACCGTCATTGTCGTCAAGTAACCATCCGGACCATCTGGACCATCCAGACCATCCAGACCATCCAGACCATGAAACAGCTCGTCATGGAAGGTCCGCGCAAAAGCCGGATCATCGACGTTCCCGTCCCGGAGATCTCCGGCGCTCAGCTCCTCGTCCGGGTGACGCTCACCGGCATGTGCCACTCGGAGTGGTATCCGTGGAGCACCGCGAAGAAGGGCGACGTCTTCGGCCACGAGGCCGTCGGCGTCGTCGCGGCCGTCGGGCCGGGCGTGACGAAGTTCCGGCCCGGCGACCGCGTGACCGGCCTCGGCGGCGGCGGCTACAAGGAGTTCATCGTCATGGAAGAGGCCAAGGCGTGCCGCGTGCCGGACGGCCTCGCCGACGAGGACGCCATCGTGGAGCCGCTCGCCTGCATCATGAGCGCCGTGACGAAGATGATGCCCGCCTTCCCGGGCGACTCCATCGCCGTCGTCGGCTGCGGCTACATGGGCCTCGGCTCGATTTCCCTCCTGCGCGCCGCCGGCTACGACCGCATCGTCGCGATCGACAGGCGCCCCGAGGCGCTGGAGAACGCCCGCCGCTTCGGCGCCTCCGAGTGCTGGCGCCCGGAGGAGCTGCCGCGCGAATACGTCCTCGACTGGGCGAACATCGAGACGCCCGACCTCACGCGCGACGGACACAAGACCGACATCTTCGGCCTCGGCTTCCGCAACGTCCTCGAGTTCGCCGGCACGCCCGACGGCCTCGACCTCGCCGGGCAGCTCGTCTGCGCGCACGGCCGGCTCGGCGTCGGCGGCTACCACAACGACGGCCCGCGCACGCTCGACTGGAAGCTCTGGAACTTCAAGGCGATGACCGTCGTGAACTGCCACGAGCGCCGCATCGACTACGAGACGACGCTCTGCCCGCGCTGCCTCGACCTGATCGACCGCGGCTACTGGAAGTTCCGCGGCGTCACGCGCGTCTACGGGATGGAGGACTTCGACCGCGCCAACGAGGACATGGAGTCCCACCGCGACAACTTCATCAAGGGCGCCGTGCGCTGCTGATGCCGGCCCCCCGGAACGCAGCGGCCCCGACCCCACTTCACAATCCCCCCAAACGAGAATCCACCATGAAACGTCTCCCCGCCCTCCTCTCCGCATTGTGCATTCTGCATTCTGCATTGTGCATGGCCCCCGCCTCCGCCGCCGTCGGCGACGCGACCGTCGCCAAATGGGCCGACGACGCGCGCGGCGCGTTCATGCTGATGTTCGACGACGGCTGGCCGTCGCTCTGGCAGGCCGCGATGCCCGCGCTCGAGGCGCGCAATCTCCCCGCCGACTTCTACATCATCCCCGAGAAGGGCGAGTTCAAGGTCTTCGAGAACGTCTGGAAGGAGAAGTTCAAGAACCCGCTCTTCCGCTTCGGCAACCACACCTGGACGCACGGCGGCTTCGACGACTACGAGGGCGCCGTCCAGGAGTTCGGCAAGTGCACGGACTACCTCCGCGCGAACGTCCCCGGCAAGCCCGGGCGCCTGATCTCCTACGCGCAGCCCGGCGTGCCGGGCGGGCGCTGGAACATCAACCGCGAGCAGGAGGAGCGGATCTGCCGCGACCAGGGGCTCGTCGCGCGCCCGCCCTTCCACGACCACGGCGCCACGTTCCACCTCAAGAACAAGGACGACATGCTCGCCAAGGCGAAGAAGGCCGCGGCGGAGGGGATCGCCGAATACGTGATCTTCCACGGCGTCGAGGTGGACGACCCGAAGCGCGGCTACCAGGACTTCTGGGCCGTGCCCGTGAAGGAGTACATCCCGTTCTTCGACGAGGTCGCCGCGATGCGCGACCGCGGCGAGATCTGGGTGGCCGACCACATCTCGGTCCACCAGTACGAAACCGAGCGCGCCACGGCGAAGGTCCGCGCGACCAAGGACGGCACGAAGGGCATCCGCCTCGCCGTCACCTGCGACGCCGATCCGAAGCTCTACGACGTCCCCCTCACGCTGAAGGTCGAGGTGCCCTCCGACTGGAAGGCCGCGAAGTTCCGCCAGGGCAAGGACGGCGCGGTCGCGACCGTCCGCGTCGAGAACGGCGTCGCCCTCGTCAAGGCCGTCCCGAACGGCGCCGAAGTGACCGTCGTCGGATCCAAGGACGTTCCTCCGGCGAAACTCTCCAGCCGCCCAACCACCCAACCACCCAACCACCCAACCGCCAAAACCGCCAACGTCCACTGGACCTGGTCCGGCTGGGGCGGCGGCGGCTGGTTCTGGTCGAGCGCGGCCGACCCGAAGGACCCGAACGTCTTCTACATGGGCGGCGACGTCGACGGCCTCTGGAAGTCGACCGACGGCGGCCGGAGCTGGGCCTTCGCGAACGCGGGCCTGCAGAACTACGGCGTCTACTCGCTCGCCGTCGCGCCCTCGGACGGCCGCTTCGTCTACGCCCTCACGCAGGACGGCGTCGCCGCGAGCGCGGACGGCGCCAAGACGTGGACGCCGTGCGCCGAGACGCGCAACGGCGCGCTCAAGGTCTCCGCGAGCCGCGGCGGCAGCGTGAAGGCCGTCGCCGTGGATCCGCGCGACCCGCGCACGGTCTACGCCGGCGGCGCGAACGGCCGCGCCGTGAAGTCGACCGACGGCGGCCGCACGTGGACGGTCCTCGACTACCTTTCGTCCCGCACGCCCGAAGCCGGCGAGATCGCCGAGCCCGTCTCCGGCTCGGGCTACGGCCGCCTCACCGTCGCCGCGAACGCGAACGACTGGAACAACTACGTCCGCATCCAGAAGTTCCTCTCGCAGGACGGCGAGGACTGGAGCGCGTGCGACACGGTCGGCGTCAAGGTCTTCCTTCCCAAGGACGCCCCCGCCGGCCTCGCCGCGACGATCGTCCTGCAGAGCGGCGCGTGGACCTGGAAGGAGGGGCCGATGAAGACGCTCGCGCCCGGCGCGTGGACGACGGTCGAGTATCCGCTCTCGACCTACGCCGATCCGTCCAAGGTGCAGATGGTCCACTTCGTCATCCGCACGAACGGCAACGGCTTCAAGGGCGACGTCGGGCTCGACGCCTTCGTCGCGACCGGCGCCGGCAAGCGCATCGCCCTCGGCGAATGGGACGGCCCCGGCGACGACGGCTGGCGCGTGAGCCCCGACAACAACACCAAGTCGATTACCAAGGCCATCGTCTCCTCGCGCCAGCCCTCCGTGCCCGCCGCCGGCGACCCGATCGGCTGCTTCGCCGTCTCCGGCGCCGACCCGAAGCTCGTCTTCCTCACGCAGCGCAAGTTCGGCCTCTTCCGCTCGACCGACGGCGGCGCCACCTGGACGCACCTCAAGGACGCCCCGAAGGGCGCCTCGGTCGTGTGCTGGGCCGGCCCGCGCGCGCCCAAGACCTGGTACGGCGCCTTCGGCCGCAGCGGCGCGTTCCTCTCCACCGACGACGGCCTCACGTGGCGCAGACTCGTCATGCCGCTCGAGGGCGACCAGGGCGCGCGCGACGTCGTCGTGAACCCCAAGGACCCGAAGACCGCGCACGTCCTCGTCTCGCAGGGCTTCGGCGGCTACGTCTCCACCACGCGCGACGGCGGCGCCACCTGGACCGCGACGCGCGACATGAAGGCCGACCACGTCTACAACCCGACGCTTCCCGGCAACGGCGACCGCGCCAGCATGAGCGGCCCCGAGAACCTCTCCCTGAGCCCCGCCGACCCGGAGCGCGTCCACATGGCCGGCAACTGGAACCCCGCGATGACGCACGACGGCGCGCGGACGTGGTTCGAGAGCGCCCGCGGCGCCGACATCACCTGCTTCCACGACATCCGCCACCTGGGCGGCGTCACCTACGGCGCGGCGATGGACGAGGGCACCTGCGCCACCTCCGACGGCGGCAAGACCTGGAAGGCGCTCTTCCCGCTCAAGTGGCAGGCCGGCATGAGCGGCCACCACTGGCGCGTCCTCCCGCAGAAGCTCGCCGACGGCCGCACGCGCGTCATCTCCACCGTCTCCCCGTGGGCACACGGCCACGACTTCCCCGTGAAGGTCATCGTCTCCGAGGACGGCGGCAAGACCTTCGAGGAGGCGAAAGGCCTGCCCGAGTACCGCACCCACGCCAACACGATGTGGGGCGAAGGGCACGGGCGCGCCATCGCGGCCGACCCGACGAACCCCGACCTCATCTACCTCGGCATCGACGGCGACCCCGAGGGCGGCAACGCCGGCGGCGGCGTGTTCAAGTCCGTTGACGGCGGCCACAACTGGACGCAGCTTCCCAGCCAGCCCGGCTCGCGCCGGATGTTCTACGGCCTCGCGGTCGACCCGACGAACCCGAAGCGACTCGTCTGGGGCGCCTGCGGCGAAACGGCGGGCGTCTACGTCTCCGAGGACGCCGGCGGCAGCTGGACCAAGGCGGCGGGCCTGAACGACTGGATCTTCAACGTCGACGTCACGCCGAAGGGGACGGTCTACGCGGGCGGCTCGCAACTCTGGCGCAGCGACGACCACGGAAAGAGTTTCCGCGCCGTCACCTCGCTCAAGGGCGTCACCGTCGTCGGCATCGCCGTCGATCCGGCCGACGAAAACCGAGTCTGGATTTCGGGCACCACCTGGAACGGCAACCGCGAAGGCGGCATCTACGAAAGCCTGGACGGCGGCAAGACCTGGACCGAGATCACGGGCGACATCGCCTACACCAAGCCCCTGGTCCTGCGCTACGACCCTGCCACGCGGCAGCTCTGGGCCGCCGGCCCCGCCGCGTTCAAGACGAAGCGCTAGGGCGGCAGTCCCGACAACCCGACACCGCCGATGCCGAAATACCGGCTTCCCGGTTCTAGCAGGCCGGGTCGCCGGGATTGACCGGGGCGAGGGTCGTGAGGACCGCGAGGCCCGTGGCGGGGTCGCCCGCCGTGAGGACCATGCCCTCCGAGACGCGACGAAGACGACCTGCTTGCCGTCGAGAACCGAGGGATCCGGATACGCCGAGCGGATGCCCGAGAAGATCGTGCGGTGCCCGAGCGGGCCGCAGTCCAGCTCGAAGCGCACGAGCTTCTTGCTCTTCGGCACCGCGGTGCAGCTCTCCACGCGCCCCACGCGCAGATCGCACGCGTCGAAGGCGCCGATCTGGATCGGCGCCTTCGGCGGGCAAGTATGCCCGCCCACGGCACGGTCGGTTCCCGATTGTGCGGCGGGGGCAGCTTCCGCCGCCGGCGGAGCCGGCGGCTTGCTCGCCTCGACCATCGCCTCGACCGCCTTGGGGTCGACGCGCGTGGCGAGATACTCGTATTCGCCGATGGGCGCGTTCTCGAGCGTGCGCCCGAGGCTCTCCCACGTGAAGCCGTCCTCGCCGAAGAGCGCGGCGGCCTTCTTCGCGTAGACCGGGAGGATCGGCGCGAGGTAGATCGCGAGGACGCGGAAGAGGTTGAGCACCGTGGTGAGCACGGGGCGAACGGCCTCGGGATCCTCCTTGATCGCCTTCCACGGCGCGTGGCGGTCGAAGTACTCGTTGGCGGCGTCGGCGAGCTTGCAGACCTCGACGGGCACCTGCGAGAACTTGCGCGCCTCGTAGAGCGCGGCGATGGCGTCGGCGCGGGCGCGCGAGGCCTCGAGGAGGGCGCGGCCCTCCTCGTCGAGCGCGCCGAGTCGGCCGTCGAGCTTCTTGCCGAGCATCTGCGCGCCGCGCGAGGCGAGGTTGGTGATCTTGCCGACGAGGTCGGCGTTCACGCGCTGCGCGAAGTCGTCGAGGTTGAGGTCGATGTCGTCCGTCGTGTTGTTGATCTTGCAGGCGTAGTAGTAGCGCAGGAACGCCGGGTCGAGGTGGTCGAGGTAGGTGCGCGCGGAGACGAACGTCCCGCGGCTCTTGCTCATCTTCTCGCCGTTCACGGTGAGGAAGCCGTGGACGAACACCTTGCTCGGCCCCTGGTAGCCGGCGGCGTGGAGCATCGCGGGCCAGAAGAGGCAGTGGAAGCGGACGATGTCCTTGCCGATGAAGTGGTAGCGCTCCGTGGCGGGGTCGCCCCACGTCGCCTCGAAGGTCGTTCCGTTGCGGCCGCACCAGTTCTTGAGGGAGGCGAGGTAGCCGACGGGGGCGTCGAGCCACACGTAGAAGTACTTGCCGGGGTAGCCGGGGATCTCGAAGCCGAAGTAGGGCGCGTCGCGGGAGATGTCCCACGGCAGGAGCGTCTGGTCCTCGCCGAACCACTCCTGGAGCTTGTTGGCGACGTCGGCCTGCGTGTGGTCCGGGAGCCACGCGCGCAGGTACTCCTTGAACTTCGCGAGGTCGAACAGGATGTGCTCCGTCTCGCGCGTCTCGAGTGCGCGGCAGCCGCAGGTGGCGCAGTGGGCGTCCTTGAGGTCGGCGGGCGAGTAGGTCGCGGAGCAGTGCTCGCACGAGTCGCCGTACTGCTCTTCCTTGCCGCAGTGCGGGCAGGTGCCCTTCACGAAGCGGTCGGGGAGGAACATCCCGCACTGCGGGCACCAGAGCTGGGCGACCTTCTCGCGCAGGAGCGCGCCGCCCTTGTCGAGCTTGCCGTAGATGTCCTCGCAGAACGCGCGGTTCTCCGGCGAGTTCGTCGTGTAGTAGTTGTCGAAGGCGATCTGGAAGTCGGCGAAGTCGCGCGAGTGGCGCGCGTGCATCTCCGCGATGAGGTCCTCGGGCGCGCGGCCCTCCTTGCGGGCGCGGATCATGATGGGCGTGCCGTGGGTGTCGTCGGCGCAGACGTAGGTGCAGTCGTGGCCGCGCATCTTCTGGAAGCGGACCCAGAAGTCCGTCTGGAGATACTCGACGAGGTGCCCGATGTGGATGTCCCCGTTGGCGTAGGGCAGCGCCGACGTGACCACGATTTTGCGTTTGTCCATGGCAGAACCTCCTTGTCCGGAAGAACGGCGCGCGAGTCTAGCAGAACGCGCCCGCGCCCGCAAGCCCGCCCGCGGGGCGGGTGCGCCCGCCGGGGAGGATCAGGCGTTGTGGGCGAAACGGCGGTCGACGGGGCGGACGCGGTCCGCGAGAAGCGCGAGGCCGACGCGGAGCGCGAAGTAGACCATTCCGATGGACCGGATGTGGGAAGACCCGTGCGCGCGGGATTCGACGCGCACGGGGGCTTCGGCGAACGAGTAGCCCTGGCGGCGCAGCAGCGCGAGCGCCTCGGGCTCGGGATAGTCGCAGGGATAGTCCCACGCGAAATAGCGCAGCAGCGGCCCGCGCACGCACCAGAACCCGGACGTGGGGTCCGTCACGCGCGCCTGGCACACGACCGAGAGGAACCGCGCGAGGGCGCGGTTGCCGAAGCGGCGGGCCGTCGTCGAACCGTCGAACGACGACGCGGGCAAGAAGCGCGAACCGACCACGAGGTCCGCGCCCGTCTCGTCCTGGCGCGCGAGGAGCTTCGGGATCTCGGCGGGAACGTGCTGCCCGTCCGAATCGAGGCGCACGACGCGGTCGAAGCCGCTTTCGACGGCTCGCTGCAGGCCCGCCTGCACGGCGGCGCCGACGCCGAGGTTGCACGGCAGGCGCAGGACGCGCGCGCCGGCGGCGCACGCGGCGGCGGCGGTGCCGTCGGAGGAACCGTCGTCCACGACGAGGACCTCCGAAAGCGGAAGAACCGAGCGGCAGGCGCGGACCACCGCGCCGACGCTCGGCTCTTCGTTGAACGCGGGCAGCAGCAGCAGCGTCCCGCGTCCGTCGCAGGCTCCGGAAGAAGCGTTTGCCACGGGTCCGGAGCCGCGGCGGCTAGTTGACCTTGCGGCCGCCGACGCCCGCCGCGGTGGCGGCGCCTTCCTTGGCGGCCTCGTGCGGACGCAGCGCGCGCACCGTGGCGCCCGCGGCCCAGCACTCGCTCTCGCGCATCGCCTTGAGCTGCTTCTCGAGCCACTGCTTGTAGTTCTTCTTGCCGCAGTCGCGGATGACTTCCTTGCACTCGGTCTTGTTGACGACCGACTTGTAGAGCTGCTCGAAGACGGGCTTGACGGCCTTCTTGAAGATCTTGCGCCACTTGAGCGCGCCGTGCTGGGCGGTCGCCGAGCAGTTCTGGTACATCCAGTCCATGCCGTTCTCGTCGACGAGGCGGATGAGCGACTGCGTGAGCTCCTCGCAGGACTCGTTGAACGCCTCGGACGGCGAGTGGCCGTGCTTGCGGAGCGTCTCGTACTGCGCCTCGATCATCGCGCAGAGCGCGCCCATGAGCGACCCGCGCTCGCCGGTGAGGTCGGAGGAGACCTCGTTGTGGAACGTCGTCGGGAAGAGGTAGCCCGAGCCGATCGCGATGCCGATCGCCAGCGTGATGTCCATCGCCTTGCCCGTGGCGTCCTGCGCGACGGCGTAGGAGGAGTTGATGCCGGCGCCGGAGAGGAAGTTGCGGCGGACGTTGAGGCCCGAACCCTTGGGCGCGACCATGATCACGTCGATGTCCTTCGGCGGGACGATGCCCGTCACGTCCTTGTACTCGTAGCCGAAGCCGTGCGAGAAGTAGAGGGCCTTGCCCTTCGTGAGGAACGGCTTGATCTTCGGCCACATCTCGCGCTGCGCGGCGTCCGTGACGAGGAACTGCACGACGTCGCCCTTCTCGGCGGCCTCCTCGTAGGAGAAGAGCGTCTTGCCGGGAACCCAGCCGTCCTTGAGGGCGCGCTGCCAGGAGGAGCCGGGGCGGTCGCTCTGGCGCTGGCCGACGATCACCTTGAAGCCGTTGTCGCGCATGTTGAGCGCCTGGGCGGGCCCCTGGACGCCGTAGCCGAGCACGGCGATCGTCTTGCCCTTGAGGACCTTGCGGGCCTTCGCCATGGAAAATTCTTTGCGGGTGGTAACCGGCTCTTCGACGCCGCCGAAGTTGATCTTGGCCATTGTGTGCCTCGTTGGATTGGTGGGTTTGGTTGTGAAATCTTGGTTGCCTCTCCAGGATTCGAACCTGGACAAACTGATCCAGAGTCAGTTGTGCTACCGTTACACCAAGAGGCAGAAGACGGCGCGGGATTATAGAAAAAGCGCGGGCGGAATGCAACCGGAATTTTCGCGGAAACGGAAGGGGCGCCCGGCCGTCGCCGGACGCCCCTTCGGAACGGATCGCGCGCGGTCTAGCGGCCGGGGTTGACGTAGTTGACCTTGCCGGTCTTCACGCCCTCGATGTAGACCTCGACGCGGCGGTTTTCGAGGTTGCCCTCCTTCGCGTCGTTCGGGGCCTTCGGGTGGTCGAAGCCGTAGCCGATCGCCTTGAGGCGGGAACCTTCGATGCCCTTGCCCTGCAGGTAGGAGCAGATGGCCTTGGCGCGGCTTTCGGAGAGGCGCAGGTTGTGGGCGCGCTGAGAGGTGGCGCGGCGGTCGGCGTGGCCTTCGACCGTGGCGGTGGAGCCGGGGTTCTCGAGCATCACCTTGGCGACCTTGTCGAGCTGGCCGAAGTACTGCGGCTTGATGACGGACTTGTCCGTGTCGAAGTTGATCTTGAGCTCGAAGAAGAGGATGTCGTCCGCCGCGACGAGCGGGTCGGTGCCGTCGTAGATGACCTCGTGGCCGTCGCGCACGCCGCCCTTGTCGGTGTCGGGGTCGAGCGGGTTGGTGCGGTACTGGAGGACCTCCGCGCCGTCGGAAAGCATGTCGTAGTCGGAGTCGGGATTGAGCGGGTTGGTGCCGTACTTCGCCACTTCCTCGCCGTCCTTGAGGCCGTCGTTGTCGGTGTCGGGGTCGAGCGGGTTGGTGCCGTACTTCACGACCTCCTCGCCGTCCTTGAGGCCGTCGCGGTCCGTGTCGGGATCGCGCGGATCGGTCTTGTACTTCTTCACCTCGTCGCCGTCGAGAAGGCCGTCGCCGTCCGTGTCGGGGTTGAGGGGATTGGTCTTGTACTTGCGGACCTCCTCGCCGTCGCCGAGGCCGTCGCCGTCCGTGTCGGGGTTGAGGGGATTGGTCCCGTAGGCCTTGATCTCCTCGCCGTCGAGAAGGCCGTCCCCGTCCGTGTCGGGATCGTTCGGGTCGGTGCCGAGGCGGATTTCGTCGTCGTCGAGAAGGCCGTCCCCGTCGGAGTCGAGCGCCACGGCCGGCGGCGGATCGTCCTTGATGCGGTCGGCGCCGAAGCGGTAGATGAAGCCGACGTCGATCGTGTGGTTGAATTCGGTGTTGTAGCCGGCGAGGTTCACGCGCGTGTCGAAGCGCAGCGTCCACGAGTCGTCGAGGTGGTACATCACGCCGGCGCCGACGCGGGAGTTGAGCGAGACGGGATGCTCCATCACGTCCTTGCCGAACGTCTCGAGGCCGATGCCGAAGATCACGTACGGGTCGAAGCGCTCCCACGAGGTGAAGTGGAGCATCGCGTCGCCGTAGAGCTGGAGGCCCCACGTGTGGTCGAAGTACCTGTCGTCGCCCTTCGACTTGGACTCGCGCTTCTCCTGCGTCTTCCCGTCCCAGTAGTAGCCGGACAGGTTCTCGTCGAGCGACGGGGCGAAGATGGCGTTGACTTCGAACATCCACCATTCGCTGTAGTCGTAGCCGACGCGCAGCGAGCCGTAGAAGCCGTCTTCGAGCGGTTCGTCGCCCTCGAAGTTCCAGAAGCCGATGGCGGGGCTGACGTACCAGCGGCCGTAGTCGGAGGACTCGACCGCCGGACCGGCGGGCTGGATCGCGGGCGCGGCGGGGGCCTGCGCGGCGAGGAGGACGGCCAGCGCGGCCGCCGAAACGGGAATGGATGCGGACTTGATCACGGTTGAACCCCTTCGATGTGGTGGAGGAGACGGTGCCGGAGGCGGTTTTCGCCCCCTTTGCGCGCGTATCATAGCATGACGGCAACCGAAATGGAAGCTCTATTTTTCGCGCGCGCCGGGCGAATTCGCTGGACTTCCGCCGCGGTTTCCGCTAGACTTCCGACCCGCTTCCGCACCACGCGCCTGTCGCCCAATTGGATAGAGCGTCAGCCTCCGGAGCTGAAGGTTGTGGGTTCGAACCCCGCCAGGCGCACCATCCCTTTCTGCAAACCCGCCGGACCGCCGCCCTTTCCGCGGCGGGCCGGTTTTCTCTTCCCGGCCAATGATGGCGGGTTCGCGCGACATTGGCCCGCTCGGGAGCCAACCCCGACCGACTCCTTCACTCGGCCCGAAAACCACCATTTTCAGCCCCGAGAGACGTCTCTGTCTCTATGATTGAAGGAATAACTCCTTCACTAGAGACAAGCCCTCATCCCCTTGCGGAACAGGGCGTTCGACGATCTTCGTCCTTGCGGTTCGCCCTCGTCAAAAGCGCCTCGTTTGGAACCTGTGCAAAGCCTCGTCCCGCAAAAACGAGCCTCACCGGCACGCGGCGAGGAGGTCGAGGAAGAGTCGGTGGTGGTGGATGGTGACGGCGCCGGCGAGGCGGGCGTCGGCGCAGAGGCCCTGATCGGCCGAGACGACGATTACCGACCACGGGTCGATGCGCTCCTGCGTGTGGAGGTAGTTGGTGTACCCGACGATGATGCGGTCGGCCCGGTGTTCCGGAATGTGCTCCGGGTTGCCGGAGTACTCCACGACGAGGTTCGGCGTGACGGGAACCTGGCGAGCGACCTCGCCGTCGAAGAACACGACGGTGCGACTGTTGGGGAAGCCCAGCACGAGGCGCTTGCACTTCTCGACGAACGCCTCCCGGACCTCCCGGTGCGTGAGGCCGTTCGTCCGCTCCTTGGACAGCTCGAACCAGCCGAGGTTGAGGATGTTGTGACCGTCGATGAGGAAGATCAGGGAATCGTCGCGGTTGTAGTGACCGTGAAAGACGCGGGACAGCAGCATCTCCGGCCGGTTCTGGTAGGCGGGGCGGATGGGCTCGGCCTCGTTGAGCATGGCCTCGAAGGCGGCGTGTTTCGGGTCGGGCGGTTCGGCCGGTGCCGCGGGCTCGGGTTCGGGCTTGACGGGCGGTTCAAAGACCTCCTCGGGTGCCTGCACCTCCGGCTCGGGCTCGGCCACTGCGTCCGCTCTCGCGGCCAGCGCGGCCTCGGCGCGCTCGGCACGGGCAAGTGCCGCCTCAAGGGCCTCCTCGGCCTCCCGCGCGCGTTTCTTGGCCTCTCTGGCGCGTTCCTCCGCCTCGCTCTGCGCTTCCTCGGCCGCCTCCACGCCGGGTTTCGCCCGGCGAATCGCGCGCTTGGCGTCCTTGAGGTCTCGCTTGGCGTCCTTGGCGGCCTCGAGCGCGGCGTTGCGCTCCTTCTTGACCTCGGAGAGCTGTGTTTCCAGGCGGACTTTTTCGCGGACCAGCTCGACGATGCGGTGATTGGCGTCCTCGACGTCCCGCTGGACCCGGGCGAACTTCCTCGTGAGCTTCGCCACATCGCGGAGGAAGGCTTCGTCAGGCGGCGCGGCCGCGGGTTTCTCGTCCTTCGCGGCCCGCTTCTCGACTGGGGCGACGAGCGCCGCCGACATCGTGTCGAGGAACGGGGCGAAGCATCGCCGGAGCGCGGCTCTCGCCTCCTCGGGACCGGCGGGCGGCGGCGGCAGGGGCTTCCCGTCGGCGGCCCTTGCCTTGGCCCACCCCACTACTCCCTTGCGGCGGTCGACGAGCATCCCCGCGAGAAGCTTCGCGCCGCCGATGAATCCGGCGAGCGGATCGAAAAAGTCCGTCAGCGCCGCGGTTGAAAACACGCAGACGAGCTTCATGTTGAAGCCGAATGCGCGAATGGCCCAGATTTCCCCTTCCTCCAACGGTCTCGTCCGATGGAGCAATCGCTCGACGAGTTTCTTCCGGAAGGTGGCAAGGTTCTTCGGGTCGGGACGGAACCCGCGCGCGAAATCCGAGTCGTGCTCGAGAATCTCCTTGAATGGCTCGAAGGGGAGATGGTTGATGTCGTCCACGAGCGCGTCGCGGACGTCATCGGGAAGAGTGAGGTCGGCGTAAAGCATGGTCTTCTCCTAGATGCCGTCGTGGACGTAGACCATGAAGCAGATTTTGTCGCCCGCTTCATCGATGGGGCGGGGCTCGGAAATCTCCTGCGCCGCTTCGCTCTTGCGGAAGGCATCGACGATGGCGTCCTTGTTCGCGGCGAAAAACTCGTCGACCGTTCCTTTCCCAAGGAAGGCGAGGATGTAGGCGCGGCCGCCGTAGGGGCGGGCGCCCACGAAGGCGTCGCCAAAGGCGTTCTTGAGGTTGACGGCGAGGAGATTTTCGTTGGTCATGGCTGTGTCCTTTCGGTTTGCGTTGCTGTGAGGCGACAGTATGCGTAACCCG
>CADBEF010000129.1 GCA_902793555.1 uncultured bacterium
GCGGGGTCCGGACCCCGCCACGCCGGCCGGCGGGCGCCGCGCCGCGGCGCTCGCGGGGCTGGAGCGCAACGGTCTCGTCCGCGCGCTCGGCGGCGGCGAATGGACGCTCACGCCCCGCGGCCGCGAGGTCGCGGACGCGGTCATGGCGGAACTGGCGTAGCGCGCTAGCCGCGGACGACGCGGGCGCCGTCCGAGCACGTCACGACGCGCGGGTCGATCCAGTCGCCGTGGCGGTTCTTGTAGGCGTTGCGGAGAGCCGCGGAGGCGGTCTCGACCGCGCGGCGGTCGACGAGCACGACGGCCGAGCCGCCGAAGCCGCCGCCGGAGAGGCGCGCGCCGTAGACGCCGGGGACGGCCTGCGCGGCGTCGACGATCGTGTCGAGCTCCGGGCAGGAGTTCTCGAAGTAGTTGCGCGACGAGTCGTGCGACTCGAACATGAGCTTGCCGAACCCCGCCACGTCGCCTTCGCGCAGCATCTCGACGCCGGCCAGCACGCGGGCGTCCTCCCCGACGGGGTGCGCCGCGCGGCGCGCGACCAGCTCGTCCATCTCGCCGCGGTGCTCGAGCCATTCGTTCCACGAGACGTCGCGCAGCGCCGAGACCGGGTGGTCGAGCGCGGCGGCGAAGAAGCGCGCGGCCTTCTCGCAGCACTCGCGGCGCTCGTTGTAGGCGCCGTCCACGAGCGCGTGCTTCGCGTTCGTGTTGCACATGAGGAAGCAGACGTCCGGCGAGAACGCGACGGGCTTGAACTCGAGCGTGCGGAAGTCGGACATCACGAGCGAGTCGCGGCGGCCGAAGACGGACGAGGCCTGGTCGAGAAGGCCGCACTTCACGCCCGCGAACTCGTGCTCCGCCTTCTGGCCGATCTTCGCGACCTCGACGGGCGGGATGTCCGCGCCGAGGAAGCGCGCGAACGCGAGCGTCGCGGAGACCTCGAGCGCGGCGGACGAGGACAGGCCCGAGCCGAGCGGGATGTTGCCGAGGAACATCGCGTCGAACGCGCGGGCGGAGCCGGCGGGAAGCCGCGCGAGGACGCCGGCGAGGGAGCCGAGCACGTAGTTGGCCCAGGTGTGGTCCTCCGTGCGCGCCGGGGCGTCCGCCGGGAAGCGCACCTCGTCCATGATGTCGCCCGCGGTGAGGCTCGCCTCGGCGCCGTCGCGCGGCGCGAGCGCGAAGAACGTGCCGTGGTTGATCGCGGCCGAGAGCACGTAGCCCTCGTTGTAGTCGGTGTGGTTTCCGAGCACCTCGATGCGGCCGGGCGCGTAGGCGACGACCGTCGGCTCGCGGCCGTACTTTTCGGCGAACTTCTTCTCGAGGACTTGCTGCAGGTCGGGTGACATGGCGTTGGGTGCGTTTTGGACGTTGGTTGGGCGCATTATAGTCCCGCGCGCGGGGAAAAGCAAGCGCGCTTGGAATGGTCGCGCAAGTGTGGTATCATCCCCCGCGAACCCCGCCACGCGACGCAATGAAGTTCGGCATCGTCACACCGGTCCGCGAAGGGCGCGCGCGCTTCCGCGCGTGCGCCGTGTCGGTGCGCCGCGCCGCGGCGTTCGAGCCGGGGATCGAGGCGTTGCACCTCGTGCGCGAGAGCGACGGGTCGCCCGACACGGTCGCGGACTTCGCGGCGGAGGCGGGGTGCGACTTCCGGCGCGAACCGGACGCGGGGATGTACGACGCCGTCTCGCGCGGGCTCGACGAGGCGGCCGCCGCCGGGTGCGACGTGCTCGCGTGGCTCAACGCGGACGAGCAGTACCTGCCGGCCGCGCTGGGCGCCGCGCGCCGCGCGTTCGAGTCGAACCGGCGCATCGGGCTCGTCTTCGGGGACTACCTGTTGCTCGGGCCGGACGGCGCGCCGCGCGCCGCGCGCCGCGAGATTCCGGCGCGGCGCTTCTACCTGCGGCACGGCGTGAACTACCTGCTCTCCTGCACGGTGTTCTTCCGCCGGGAGGTCTGGGAGGCGTCGGCGAAGCTCGACCCGAGCTACCGATACCTCGCGGACAAGAAGTTCTACCTCGGGCTGCTCGGCTCGGGCGTCCGCGCCGCGCTGCTGCCCGAATACGTCGGCGCGTATGCGATGACGGGCCGCAACGCCTCGCTCGACGGAGCGGCGCTTGCCGAGCAGACGCGGCTTCGCGCCGAGGCCGGCGCATTCGCCTCGCCGCTCGCGCGCGCCGCCGTCCGCGGCCTGCGCGTTCTCGACAAGGCCGTCCACGGCTGCTACGCCCGCAGGACGGTCGAGGCCGACCTCCTCGCCCCCGACGGCTCGCCCCTGCCCTTCCGCGGCCGCCTGCCTACCCGCTGGCGCTGGCCGCGCGTCTGAGCGCAGGTCACCGGCCGGCGGAGCGGACGAGGTTGGTCGCGGCGGTCCAGACGGCGTCCCAGGCGGGGTCGTCCCGGAAGGGAGCTTCCGGGGCGAGGACGAGGAACCGGTCGCCGTCCGTCCACGTCCGGACGGAGGCCGGATCGCCGCTGCGGAGCTGGAACGAATCCGGCGCAAACGGTTTTCCGTCCGCGTCCCCGTAGAACAGCTGCGCGCAGGCGGACGGCCGGACGGTCGCCGGGGACGCCGATCGGACTTGCAGCTTCAGCCACCATTCCCGGCGCTTCTCGGCGGACGAGACCGGCTGCATGTTCCGGGCGAGGACGCTCCCGTCGTAATACGGTCTCCGGTCGAAGAAGAAACAGGCCCAGACCTGTTCGAGCCCGGCGTCCGCCAAACTTGTCGGCAGCGCGGGGCACAGGCGGAGGCCGTCCGTTTCGAGGGCGTCCGGCGGGGTCGCCGCCGGCGAAGCGGACGGCAGCGCCGCCTCGCGGCGGGCGAGGGCGTTCGTCGTCCGGGTCCAGACGTCCGCGAAGGGCTGAAATCCGTTTCGGGCCCGGTACGCGAGGACGGTGTAGAGAGTTCCGTCGGTCCAATGCACGGCCCGGCGGCCGTTCGATCTGTCGGGCCGGACGCACGCCTGCACGGCCGTCCCGGGCGACGGCCGTCCCCGGGACGCCGTTCCCGGTCCCGCGCCGCCGTCCGCCGGCCGCTCTTCGTCGCCATACGCGGCGAAATCGACTCCGTTCGTCCCGACGAGGCCGAGGAACAGCGTCGCGGACGCCTTGTCCGGCCGGAAGCGGTCCTTCGGCGGTGGAACGAACGGCACGGTCACCGTCACGCCCAGTTCGGTTCCGCGGCCTTCGCGCCCCGCGAGCGTCCGCGAGTGCAATTCCTGAACATGGCATTCCGCACCCGACCGGGACGCGATTCCGCGCACGAACGAAAAAGCGTCCAGGAAGAAGGCGGAATCCTCCGTGGCGGGGTCTTCGGCACGCGCCGGCGCGGCGGACGGCTGTCGGGGACGATCGGATCCAGCCTCCGGATCGTCCGGATCGAGCCCGGACAGCCTGTCTTCGAGCACGCGCCCCGCCCCGCTCCGGACGCAGCCGTCCTCGGGAAGCGCGGGCACGACGGGCTCCGCCGCCGCCCGCGCGGCTGCGAGGACGAAGAGCGGGAGGATGTGGACAAGGCGTTTCATGGCGGGGAAGACGGGATTCATGCATGAATACGAACGCCACCCCCCTGTTTTCCAGTACAATCTTTCACCCGCCCGTTTTCCGTTCCGTTGTTCAGTTATCCGATTTTCAGCGAAATTACAATATGCCGACCGTAATAAATTTTTCTTGACGCCTGCGGCTCTTTGTGCCAGACTCCCGCTTCGAACGATTTCCCCAATCGTCTTATCGCTTCCCGCGCCCTCTTCCCCGTTCCGATTTCCTCTTTCCATTTTCCCAAATCTCCGCGCTCCGCGCCCCGTTCCCCTCCCCCTTTCCTTCCCCGCTCCCCGCCATGTCCAGTACCGGTGTCTTCGCAGGCGTCCAGGCCGTCGACCGCATGATGCGCGCGCAGGGTTACGACCTGGACGGTTCGCTCATGCTCGCGCTCCTTGGCTGGATTGGCCGGGGAATCGGAAACGGTCTCGATTCCGCCGCGGCATACTGCCAGAAGCGCTACGAAATCTACCGCCGCAAGGGCCGTTATTGGGACGAGAAGCGCCTCGCCGACGCCAAGCAGGCTTTCATCGACGGTATCCATGCCCTGTCGGCCAACCCCGACCCGTCCGCCTTCTTCCTCGGCTACGACCGCCGCTACATGGCTCTTGTCAACCAGTTCAAGCACGCGCAGGAGGCCATCTGGCGCGAGGCGCGGGAGCGCACCCGCGCCGAACTCGCCCGGAACCCTACCCCGCCGCCGTGGCTCGCGCCGCGGGCAGAGGCCCGGCGCACCGAATTCCGGCGCCGCCGCGAGCGCGCCTGGTCGCGCTGGTTCACGGCGGTCCGCGACGCGATCGCCCGCGGCTTCGCGCCGCCGCCCGCCCCCGGCGAACGCCGCCGTTCCGGTCCGCCCATCCGCCGTCTCTGCCGCGCCACCATCCACCCGATGCCCGACATCCGGGACGTCATCGAGGCCTACCGCGCCGCCCGCGGCCGCGGACGCGTGGAGGAGAAGATCCGCTGCGGTTCTCTTCTGCTGGACGCCGAGGCGGGCGTGGACAGCTCACTGATCCGCTCGGAGGCGGGCGAGATCGTCGGGCGCAAGCCCGGGCTGCGGGGCTGGATCGGCGACCGCGCGCCGTGGCTCCTGAAGCACTACGTCTCGCTCATGCAGTACCGGCGGCTCGCGCAGGCGTTCCGCGAGGCGCACGGGCTGCGCGACCCGCACCCCGCCACGCTCCTGCTGGACGACGCCGCGCCGCGCATCTTCCCGCAGCCGCTGCGCGGGCGGCTGGAGGCGGCGCGGCGCGAGGCCAAGGCGCTGCTCGCGTCCGAGGTCGGGCGGACGGTCAAGGATTTCCGCCAGGCGCTGGCACGGCGCGAGTGGCGGCGGACGGGATAGCCGGGCAACTGCTGGAAGGAAAACGAATCCGGAGCCGAATAGCCCGAAAAGATTCGCAGATAACCGTGGAAAGAAAACTTTTATTACGGTCGGAGAATTCGAAAACCAGGATAAATCAATGAACGAAATGAACGGAGAAACGATGGAGGAAGAGGTGAAACGGACGGAACGCGGAGAATCGAAAACGCGTGCGCGGCGGGTCCTTGTTGTTGCGGGCGTTGCGGCGTTCGCCGTCGCGGCCGTCGCGACGTGGTCGTGGTTCGAGCGGATGACCGCGGCCGGCGGAACCGTCACGCTCCGGCAGACGTCCGTCGTCCCCGGGCGTTTTCCGCTCGTAGTCCGGACCTACGAGCTCTCCAACGGCTGCGCCCGGTCGCTTGCGTTCTACCGGCCCGACGCGCAGTTCCCGCTCTTCGAGTTCCAGACCTTCACGACGAACGCCCGCGCGCCTCAAGGAGAGTGGGATGGAACGCCCGGCAACGCGTTCACCGGACGCACGCCCCAGCCGACGTGGCTTCCCCCGGGCGGCACCGCGTCGTTTTCGCTGGAACTGCCGGACGACCGCCGGCCGCGCCGCCTGCTCGTCCCGCTGTTCGAAAACGCCTTCTTCCGGAAACGGACCGCGGTCGTCGCCGTTTCGGGCGAGAAGGCGCGTTTACATCCGACCGACGACATCGGTTGGTTCGGTTTTCTGCTAGCGAAATCCGAAACGTCGCCCGTTCTTTCCGTTCGGACCGACGGAACCATTCTGCTGGATGGGAGCCCTTCCTCCGAGAACACCATCCGCGAACGGTTGCAGACTCACTATCGCCAGACCTGGCTCTCTCGGATCCTCGTCGAGTTGGACGACAACGCGACGCTCGACCATCTGGCCCAGACTTTCAACTTGTGCGGCGAAGAGGGTCTCCTCCTGTCAATCGCGACGGACTCCGGTCCCGTTGCGCTGCCGAACGCTCTGTCCGACGAATGGCGGCTCGGCGACTTCGAGAACCCCGAAATCGAAAACGCGGACGACCTCGCGAAAAACGGACCGTTCGCGCCCGCCGTCGTCCGGCTTGATGGTGCGGACATCTACGTGAACGGCGTCCTCTGTCCGGAGACGAACCTGGTCGAGCGCCTCGCGGAGGCGAGCGACGACGGCGCGCGTGCCCTCGGCTTCCTCTGGAAGGGCGACGAGCCGTGCCGTTCGTTCAAGCTCGTCCTGGCCGCCTACCACGACATCGGCGGCGCCTGGCCGTTCCTCTTCTGGTGACGCGGGCGAACGAAAGGATCAAAACATGAACGAGGAAACCATCGAACTGACGATCGAACGGATCGCGTTCCGCGGCCCAGGGGTCGCGCATGCGGGATCCGTCGTGTGCTTCGTCCCGGAGACCTGCCCCGGCGAACGCGTCCGCGCCTGCGTCGTGCGCCGCCGCAAGAACTACTGGGAGGCGCGCGTCGAGGCGGTGCTCGAGGCGTCGCCCGACCGCCTCCCCCACCCCGACTGCCGCGTCTTCACGGCGGACGGCGAGGCGAAGACCCCGGGCTGCGTCTACGACCACGCGACACATGAGGCCGAGCTGCGCTGGAAGGAGGCCCAGCTGCGCGAGTTCCTCGAGCGCCAGGCGCGCCTCCCCGACCCGGCGATCGCGCCTGCGTTCACGTCGCCGAGCCACCTCAACTACCGCAACAAGTCCACGATGCACGTCGCGCGGAACGCCGCCGGGCGGCGCGTCCTCGGCTACGTGGGCGAGGACAACGAGACCGTCTCCGACCAGCCGCGCTGCCCGCTTTCCGTCGATCCGATCAACGACGCGCTCGCCGACATCCGCGCGGACGAGTCGTTCTGGCGCTTCGCGCGCCCCGGCTCGCGCCTCGCGATGCGCCACACGCCGCACGACGGCGTGGTCGTCTCGGTGGCCCTCCCGAACGGCCGCCTCGAGCCGCCCGAGCTGCCGCCGCTCACGGAGACCGCGCCGGTCGTCGGCGACCTGGAGGTGCCCGCGCGCGGCTTCTGGCAGATGAACCCGGCGGTCGGCGCAGCGCTCGTCGAGGCCGTCGCGGACGAGATCCGCGCCGCCGCGCCCGCGCGCTTCCTCGACCTCTACTGCGGCGTCGGCGTGTTCGGGCTCGTCGCTGCGGCGCTCGGCGTGCCGTCCGTGGCCGGCGTCGAAAGCGGCCGCGACGCGATCGCCGCCGCGCAGCGGAACGCCGTCCGCCTCGGCTTCGCGGGCCGCGCGTCGTTCGCCTGCGCGGACGCCGCAAAGGCGTTGCCCGCGCTGCTCGCGGACGGCCCGGCGTCCGGCACGCTCGCGCTCGTCGATCCGCCGCGAGCGGGGCTCGCGCCGGACGCGGTCCGCGCGCTCCTCGCCGCACCGCCGGCGCGCCTGCTCTACGTCTCGTGCGCGCCGGATACGCTCGCCCGCGACCTCGCGCAGCTCGTCGGCTCCGGCGCGTTCCGGCTCGAGTCGGCGCGCCTCTTCGACATGTTCCCGCGCACCGCGCACTTCGAGACGCTGTGCGTCCTCGCACGCGCCGGCGCGTAGCGGCTACCACGCGCGGTCGGGCGCACCGGCGAAGCCGCGGACGCGGATGCGGCCGTCGGGGAACACGTCGACGAGCTCGTACGGGCCGTCGTCGTGCGCGATCGACGGCACCGTGCAGTAGCGGACGCCATTGATCTCCTTGAAGGCGTCGGCGTGCGTGTGCGCCTGGAAGACGGCGCAGACGTTGCCCGCCGCTTCGAGCACGGCGCGCACGTCCGCGCCGTTCGTGACAACGCTGTCCCAGTCGCCCGTGAGCGGCGAGTGGCAGAACACGACGCACGGCCCGGGGGCGGCGGCGAGCGTTTCGCGCAGCCACGCGAGCTGGTCCGGCGGGACGGTGCAGTCGCGGTGGTTCCGGTCGCCGACGTCGAGCTCCCGGCCGTCCGGGAAAAAGTCGCCGTCGAGGCGCACGAAGGTGACGGCGCCGACGCGCCACGCGGCGTGCGGCGCGGGCGGCGCCGCGAGGCCGAGGCCGTCCGCGAAACCGTGCAGGAACTGCGCCTTCGAGATGCGGTCCACGTCGTGGTTGCCGAGCACGGGCTCGACCGGCCCGCCGAACGCCTTGAGCGCGCCCGCGGCGGCGGCGAGGTTCGCGAGCGTCGCGGCTTCGTCCGGGCCGGCGTCCTTGAAGTCGCCCATCTCGACGAGGAAGCGCGCGCCGTGCGCGCGCAGCGCCTTCGCGGCCTCTTCGAGTCGCCCCGCGGCGAGGCGGTAGCGCCGCCCCATCGCGTCCGGAAGGTCCGCCACGTGCGGGTCGGCGACGAGCCCGAACCGCACCGGCAGCAGCGCCTCGATGGCGTCGCACGAGCGCGCCAGCGCGCCGCGCGAGGCGGCGACCGCGG
>CADBEF010000130.1 GCA_902793555.1 uncultured bacterium
CCATGATCGCCGCCACCGCGACGGCGTGGGGCTCCGCGCTCGTCGTGCGCGAGGGGCCGGACGGCCCGCGCGTCTGGCGCGTCGACGTGGACGGCATCCTCGCCGGCGAGAAGCGCGACGTGCGCGTCCTGCCCGGCGACATCGTGCACGTCCCGCCGGCCGAGGCCGGCGGCGCGGGCGGGTTCGGCGCGCCGGCGCCGCGGCGCCCGGCCTTCCCGTCCGGAAGCTGGTGATGAAGGGGCTCGTCTTCGCCGCCGCGGCGCTCTGCGTCCCGCCCTTCGCCTTCCTGCTCGCGCAGAACCGGCGATGGATGCGCTACGCGTTCGTCGGCGTCGTCGCGGCGATGTGCCTCTACGAAGCCACCTCCATCAACTTCCTCGCGCACCCGGACTACCGCGGAACCTCGCGCGGCCTCGAGGTGAGCCTCGCCCACCTGATGGCGTTCTCGCTGCTCGGCGCGGTCGCCTTCTCCGGGCGCCTCCGCCGCCTCGTGCCGGACCGCGGCGCCGCGCTCTTCCTGCTCTACGCGCTGCTCTGCCTGCCGAGCCTCGCGGCGGCGGAAAACGTCCTCTTCGGGCTCTTCGAGGTCTGGAAGATGGCGCTTCTCTACGTGCTCTACCTCGCCGTCCGGAGCTACCTGCGCGCGACGGACGACCTGCGCACCGTGCTTCGCGCGCTCGCCGCGTTCGCCGCCGTGAACTTCGCCGTCGTCGTCCGCGCGCACGTCGCGGGCGTCTGGCAGCCGCACGGGCTCTTCCCGCACCAGAACAGCATGGCCGTCGCGATGAACCTCCTCGGCTGCCTGTTCCTGGCGGGCTACGTCGAGCACGGCGCGGGGACGCGGCTCGGGCGGCTGTGCCTCGCCGGCTTCCTCTGCGCCGCCGCCGCCGCCGTGCGCTCGTATTCGCGGATGGCGCTCGCGCTGATGCCCGTCGGCTACGGGCTCGCGTGGCTGCTCTGCGTCGTGCGGGTCCGCCCCCGCCGGTGGCTGGCGCGCACGGCGCCGCTCGCCGTCGCGGGCCTCGTCGCCCTCGCCGCGATGGCCCCGCGGATCGTGCAGCGCTTCGAGACCGCCCCGAAGGAGTCCGGCTCCACGCGCGTCGAGCTCGCGCTCTGCGCGTGGGAGATGGTGAAGGACGAGCCGCTGCGCGGCGTCGGCCTCAACAACTGGGGCATCAAGATCAACCCGCCCTACGAATACGCCGAGCGCGCCGGCCGCGTGCGCGACTGGGGCGGCGACACCTCCGACGCCCTCGTCGAGACCGTCTACCTGCTGACCGCCGCCGAATGCGGCATCCCGGCGCTGCTGGCGCTGCTCGCCTGGTTCGCGTGGCACCTGTTCAGGTGCATCCCCCTGACTCGCACCCTGCGCGGGACCCCGTGGGCCTTCATCCCGGCCGGCCTCGCCGGCGGCCTTGCCGCCGCCTACCTGCAAAGCTGCTTCGAGTGGGTCTTCCGCCAGCCCCTCAACCTCTTCGTCCTCGTCATCCTCTTCGCGATGATCTCCTATCTCAACGAGCTCCCGCCCGCGCGTGGCGGGGTCTCCACCCCGCCACGCCGCCGCCCGGCGTAGCTTCGCGCGGTTCCAACTGCTCCGCGCGCGTGTTTGCACTTGCAGAACCGGCTTGCCGAGGCAAGCCGGTTCTGCTATGCTCCCACTCATTCGCGCGCCACCCCGCCACGCACGCCGTTTTCTGTTTCTCCTCGTCCAACCGCCAGGAAATCCGCATGTCCAACACTCCCGCAATCATCGACACGGAAGCCGTGAAGGCCCGTATGTTGGTCGTTCGGGGCCAACCGACTCTGCTCGACCGCGACGTCGCCTCCCTGTACGGGGTGGAGACCCGAGAAATCAACCAAGCCGTCAAGAACAATCCGGCGAAGTTTCCCGACGGTTACCTCCTCCACTTGACCGCCGAAGAGTTCGAGGATTGGAGATCAAAATTTTTGATGTCCAATTTGCCCGAAGAGGAAAAAATCGCGGTCAGACAGGGGTTGCGCCATGCTCCGACCGCCTTCACCGAACGCGGCCTCTATATGCTGGCGACGATTCTCAAGGGCGAGCGGGCGGTGCAAACCACCCTGGCGATCATCGAGACCTATGCGCAGGTTCGCGAACTGGCACGGACCGCGGAGGCCCTCCAGACCGTCAAGGACGGTGGAGACCAGCAGCAAACCCTCCTCCACCGCATCGGCGAACTTCTCGCGGGCGTCGTGGGCGACAACCTCAGGACCGCGACGTCGGAAACCGAGATCGAATTCAACTTCGCCATCGTGAAGATTCGCCACAAGATTATCAAAAAAGGACGGTAAAGCGCCTCTCAGCGACTCGTTTTCTCCAACCGCCAAGCATTTCCCGACCATGGCCGCGAAAAGCACGAAGAACCGGTCGCATCCGCGAATGCCGGTTCGGCTCGTCGAGCCCTTCGCCGCGTTCTCCTTCGAAGGCGATTTCGCCGGCGAGCGGTATGCAGCGCTGGTGGAGTTCCTCGCGGCGCGGGCGCGTTCCGCCTCGCTCGTCGTGCGGGACGGACGCCTGCCGGGCCGGGCGAAGAAGCTCTACGAGGGATTTCTGGCGGCGGGGGCGAAGGCGGAACGCAGGGGCGAATGGCCGGGAACGCGGCTTGCCGAAGGCGAGGCCACGGTTCTCGTCGCGCCCCTGACGCCCGTCGTGTCGAAGTTCCTCGCGACCGGCGCGCCGGCCCTTTTCGCGTGGTGCGCGCCGGACCGTCCCGAAGACCTCGCCTTCCTCGACGCCGCCGGGACCGCGGTTCTCGAAACAGTCGCACACGAGAGAATCGGCACGCTCCGCCTCGATCGGTTCGACTGGGACTTGTGGAACGCCGACCCCCTCCTCGGCGGCGACTGGCGCTGGAAAGACCACTCCAACCGTCTCGAGCGCGTCTGATTCTCCCGTAATCGCATTGCCCCGGCGGGCGGGTTCTGATAGAATCACTCGGCATGAACGCGATCGACCAGCTTCTGAGCGCGCGAACCGTTTCGACGCTCTGCGCCGACCCGCCCGTGATCGCGGCCTACGACTCCGACTTCGCCGCGCACGTCGGCGAGCTGGCCGCGTTCGCGCGGAAACGGCCGCGCGCAGTGTTCCTGCTGCAGCTCGGGTTCGAGCACGAGAGCGACGAGGCCGCGAACCGTCTCGCGGCCGCGGTGGCCGCGTTCTGCGCGGAGGCGCCGGCCTCCGCGCGCGTCGTCGCCCTCGGCAACACGGAGCGCGAATGCGAGGCGCTCGGCAGGCGCGGCGTCGAGGCGCGCTTCGTCCACCAGAACGCATTCCTCGACGAGCGCCGCTACCGTCCGATCCGCGCCGCGAAGCGCTACGACGCGGCCTACATCGCGCGCCTCACGCCGTTCAAGCGCCACGGCCTGATCCCGCCCGCGCTCGCGCCGCGCCTGCTCTTCCTCGGCGCGCAGACGCGCCCCGACGAGGCGGACTACGTGCGCGAAATGCGCGAGCGCTTCGCCGGCGCGACCTGGATGCCGTTCTTCTCCGGCGCGAAGATCTCGGCGCTGCTCGCGCGGGCGCGCTGCGGCCTGGCGCTCTCCGCGCGCGAGGGCGCGTGCTTCGCCTCGAGCGAATACCTGCTCTGCGGCCTCCCGGTCGTCGACACGCCCGCGCTCGGCGGGCGCGACGTCGTGTATCCGCCGGAGTTCGTCGCCTCCGTCGACGCGACGCCGGACGCCGTCGGCGCCGGCATCGAGCGCTGGCTCGCCGCGCCGCCGGACCCGTGGCGGGTCCGCGCCGCGTGGCTCGCGAAGGTCGCGCCGCACCGCGAGGCCTACCGCGCGCTGATGCGGGAGCTTGCGGGACGCGACCCCGGCCGCCCGCCGCACAAGCTCGGCCTCCGCACCCCGCACCCCGACGCGCTGCACACCCGCGCGATCCAGGCCGTGAACCTCGTCCGCGCCCTCCTGCCGCGATGAAGCTCTTCGTTATCAACCTCGACCGCGCGCCGGAGCGCCTCGCGGACACCGCGAAGCTCTTCGCCGACGCCGGCCTCGCGTTCGAGCGCGTGACGGCGGTGGACGCGAGGGCGATGTCGGACGCCGAGCGCCGCCGCACGGCGCCGCCTGTCCGCTTCTACCTCGCCAACGCGCGCCGCGTGCGCCCGGGCGAGATCGCCTGCACGCTCTCCCACCGCAAGGCGTGGGACGCCGCGTTCGCCGGCGGCGAGGCCGTCGCCGCCGTGTTCGAGGACGACGTCTTCTTCGAGCCGGAGGTACTCGGGGCGCTGCTCGCGGACGCGGAGCGCACGGACGACCCCGCGGTCCCGACCGTGTGGCTCCTGCACCGCGGGATGCCGCGGCCCGCGCGCGAACCGGAGGGGACGTGGTACGACCTGCGCGAGACGCACGACGTCGGCCGCTCCTGGTGCGCGCACGCCTACGCGCTCAACGCCGCCGCCGGGCGCCGCCTCGCGGAGCTGCTCACGCCGATGGCCGTGCCGTGCGACGCCTGGTCGACCTTCGCCCGCTGCGGCGTGCGCGTCCTCGTCGCCTCGCGCCCCTGCGCCCGGACGCGCGGGGACGACTCGACGATCCCGCGCCCGCAGAACGGCCTCTGGCGCTTCCGCCTCGTGCAGAAGGCCTACTGGCTGCGCTACCGCCTCGCCTTCCGGCTCGACCTGCTGCTGCGGAGGATCTCCGGGCGATGAAGCTCGACTTCGCGCGCAACGCCCGGCGCAACATGCTCGCCTCCGCCGTGAACAACGGCGTGAAGACGGTCATCCCGTTCGTCAACCGGACGCTCTTCCTGTGGCTGCTCGGGCCCGCCTACCTCGGCCTCAACGGTCTCTTCGGCTCCGTGCTCGGCGTTCTCTCGCTCGCCGAGCTCGGCTTCAGCACCGCGATCGTGAGCTCGATGTACAAGCCCATCGCGGAGGACGACGAGGAGCTCGTCTGCGCCTACCTGGGCTTCTACCGGACCGTCTACCGCTGGATCGGCACCGCGGTGCTGTGCATCGGGCTGTGCCTGCTGCCGTTCCTGCGGCACCTCGTCCACGGCGCCGTCCCGCCGGACGTCGACCTGCACGTCCTCTACCTCGTGCACCTGGCCAACTCGGCGCTGAGCTATTTCGTCTTCGCCTACCGCGGACCCGTCCTGAGCGCCTACCAGCGCGGCGACGTCGCGATGAACGTCCGCACGGTCCTCGCCCTCGCGCAGTTCGCCGCGGTCGTGCTCGTGCTCGTCCTGACCCGCAGCTACTACCTCTACGTCGGCACGACCGTGCTCTTCACGGCGCTCACGAACGTCGCGATCATGGTGCAGTCCAAGCGGCTCTTCCCGAAGATCGGGCCGCGCGGCGCGCTCGCGCCCGAGAAGCGGCGGCAGGTCGTCGCGGACGTGCGCCACATCTTCATGCACAAGGTCGGCGGCGTGATCTCCTACCAGACCGACAACCTCGTCGTCTCGGCGTTCCTCGGACTCGTCGCCGTCGCCGCCTACGGCAACTACTACTACGTCGTCACCGCCGTGGCGGGGTTCGTCGCCACCGTCTACAACGCGATGACGGGCGGCTTCGGCAACCGCATCCACACCGAATCGAAGGAGGCGAACTTCCGCACCTTCCTCAAGGCGCTGCGCCTCTCGCTCGTCGCGATCCTGTGGTGCTCGGCGATGATGACCGCGCTCTACCAGCCGTTCATCGCGGTGTGGACGAAGGGGAACCCCGACCTCGCGCGGCACTTCGCGACGCCGCTGCTGATGGTCGTCTACTTCTACGTGAACCAGGCGCGGCAGATGCTGCTCACGTTCAAGACGGCGGCCGCGCTCTGGCGCCCCGACCGCTGGAAGCCGCTCGTGGGCGGCGCGGCGAACCTCGCGATGAACGTCGCCTTCGTGATCCTGCTGCCGGAGAAGTGGAAGCTCGACGGCGTCATCCTCTCGACCATCCTCTCCTACGTCCTCATCCAGATCCCGTGGGAGTCGCGCGTGCTCTTCACGCGCTTCTTCGGACCGGCCGAGGCGCGCGCCTACTGGGGCCGTCAGGCGCGCTTCGCGGCGCTCGCGGTCGCGCTCTGCGCCGCCACCTGGGGCTGCGCGCGGCTCGTCCCGCTCTCGGGCTTCGCCGGCCTCCTCGCCAAGGCCGCCGCCGCCGCCGCCTTCTCCGGCGCGGCCGTCCTCGCCCTCTTCCGCCGCGACCTCGCCGCCGCACGCGGAGCCACGCGGAGAAAACCTCACGCAGAGGCCGCAGAGACCAAAACTCACGCAGAGACCGCAGAGAGCGCAGAGCCCAAGCCTCACGCGGAGTCCGCGGAGTTCGCGGAGAAAGGAAGCTCGAAATGAAACACCCGCTTCATCTTCTTCCTCTGCTTGCCGGTCTTGCCGGCATTGCAGTCGTCCTCCCCGTTCTGTTCTTGGGAAAGGGCGGCGGGACGTTCGTGCGGCTTGAGCTCGCCTTGTTCTTTCTTTTCCTGCTTGCCATCGCCGCCGTCGTCGGGGCGCTCGGAATCCTTCTCGCGGCCGAAATCGCCTCGCTCGCCCGGTTCGTCCGGACCAAGGGGCGGCGCGCCGTGATTTTCGCGCGTTCCTTCACCGTATGCTTCATCGTCGCTTCCGCCGTCTTTCTCTTTTTCCAGACTCTCGTGGCGGAGAATGACCTCAACCTGGACCGAATGCAGAAAACCTGCCAACAGGAACAGCTCGTAGGAAAGAACAAGGACGAGGTTTCGCTCCTTTTCGGTGATCCTGACCAAATCCACGATTTAAAGGACGGCTCTCTGTGGACCTACGATGTCTCAACGATGCTTTGGCGCGAACTGGTCGGAGGCATGACCCCGTTCAACATCCGTTTCGACAAAGAAGGAAGGGTCGTGGACTTCGGCTTCCGAAAGAGCTAACCCCTTGCCCGCCGCGGAGCGGCTTTCCCGAATCCCCCCCGCGCCACCGCGAATCCAGCCATGCTCGTCTTCCCGCTCGCGCTCCTCCTTCTCCTGCTCCTCGTCCTCGTGCTGTTCGTGCTGCCGATCTGGCTGCTCGTCTCGGGCATCCTGCGGGTCGCGGACGGGCGGCGCGGCGCGGGCCGCATCGCCGTCGCGACGGTCTGGCTCCTGTTCACGGCGTTCGCGCTCGATTCGACGTTCGGACCGTGGCACGAAAAGATCCTCGACCGCGGCACCGCGCCCGACGGACGCGAATACGTTCTCGTCCAACGTTTCAGCACGCCGCCCGTCGAACCCTTCGCGATCGACCTCTACGTCCGCAGTCCCGGCATCGGCTGGGTCTTCCACTATGTCGAGCACGAGACCTTTCCCTGGAGAAGCGGCGGCCACGTCGAATTCTCCGACGGCACCGCAAGCGTCTTCCGCGGAAGCAAGCTCTACAAGACGATCGACCTCAAGCCCCCGGAAACCACCGATCCCTACGACCCTCCGCGCGCTCCCGCCTCCCTCTCCGCCGAAGACCTGTTCAGGGAACTCACCCGCTAGTCCGCTCTGCGGTCGCGCCGCCGCCCGCGCGGAGTTTTTCGACTTGACGACCTGTCGACCCGTCGACTTGGGCCAAGTCGGCAGGTCGCCGAGTCGGCAAGTCGCAGCCGGCGTGGCGGGGTGGAGACCCCGCCACGCGGCGCCGGGCCGCCCCTTGCCCCGAGAACCGGCCGTATGGTAGACTTCGCGGCATGGGAACGAACCAGGAAAAGGCCGCGGGGCCGCAGGAGGGGCCGATCGACTTCGTCGTCACGTGGGTCGACGGCGCGGATCCGGCGTGGCTGGAGAGCCGGCGCCGGTTCCGTCCCGAGGGCGGCGGGGACGGCGAAAAGGGCGCGGGCGGCGCGAACGCCGCGTGCCGCTACCGCGACTTCGGGACGCTCCGGCACTGGTTCCGCGCGGTGGAGACCTGTGTGCCGTGGGTGCGGAAGGTCTTCCTCGTCACGGCCGGGCAGAAGCCGGACTGGCTCGACGAATCCGCGCCGAAGCTGCGCCTCGTCGACCACCGCGACTTCATCCCCGCCGAGTGGCTCCCCACCTTCAACGCGCGGCCGATCGAGATGAACCTGCACCGCATCGGGGACCTCGCCGAGCGGTTCGTCTTCTTCAACGACGACATGTTCCTCCTTCGGCCCGTCGGCCCGGACTTCTTCTTCCGTCGCGGCCTGCCGCGCCTGCCGGCGGACCTGGGCTACCCGCGGCGCGTCGGCTTCAACAACTCGAACCGCACGGTCTTCAACGACTACGCGCTGCTGCACCAGTGCCTCGACGTCCCCGCGCTCCTGCGCCGCCACGCCCTCC
>CADBEF010000131.1 GCA_902793555.1 uncultured bacterium
GCGCACGCCGAGCTCCCACCGGATCCGGCCGCCCGGGGGGATCATCCCTTCGGGAATGGGACCCGTCGGGGAGAGCGTCGCGCGGATGAAGTCGGACATTCCCATCTGCATCGCGGCGACGGTCTTCGCGCCGGGCGAGAACCGGTCCAGCGCGCCGAGCGCGAGGCGTTCCGCGGGCATCGCGGGCGTTTCGGTCCCGGCCGGTCCGGCCGCGTAGCGGTAGGTCGCCGCCGTGCCGGGAACGAGGTGCATTTCGCCGTGCATCCCGTTCGGGCCGTAGAGGCGGCGCATCGCCGGGAGGAAGCCCGTCGCCGCCGTTCCGTCCGGCGGAACCGCGGCGGCGGGGTTGAAGTCCCAGGTCCAGCCGTCCTCGGTCTCGGCGAAGGCGAAGAGGTTCGTCGCCGCCGGCGCCGCGAACATCCGGCGCTGGATTTCGCGGGACTTCGCCGCCGTGGCGGGGTCGCCGAAGTCGACGATTCCCCGCATCGTCGACGCGCCCTCGGGCGTGAGCCCGCCGAAGCCGGACATCGCGCCGACCGACTTGGCGAGGCGGCACATCTCCGGGAGGTCGGCGGCGAGCGTGGCGGAGATCGCCGCCTCGTCCAGTCCGGACGTGCGGAGGTTCTCCTCGATGCCGCTGCGCAGGAAGCGGAAGTACTCTTCGTAGAAATCGAAGAAAGCGCCGAAGGCGCGGCCGGTGTCGGACGCGGCGAAGGCGACGATCGCGTCGTCGCTCCACAGCGCCGTGGCGGGGTCGAGCGCGGGCGCGGCGGCGAAGGACGCGAAGGCGCCGGGGTCGGACTCGGGCGGCGTCGCGGCGAACGGGACGAGGAGCCCGGCGGTCGCGTCGAACGCCGCGCCGAAGGAGAAGGTTCCGCAGCGCGCGAAGAGGTCGGCGGCGACGTCCATCGACGGCGCGGTGCTGTCGGAACGGACGGGGTGCGAAAGCAGGGCGTCCCGGAAGAGTTCGGCGCGGAACGTGAATTCGCCGGCGGCGCCCGGGAAGCGCGGCGAGCGGGCCGCGGCGAGGAGGTCGTCGGCGAAGGCGAGGCATTCGCGGGGGTCGGCGAAGACGTTGTAGCCGTCGCGGTGGAGCATCACCATGCTCTTGCCGTCGGGGTCGGGATCGGCCCAGACGCCGTCCGCGCCGCGCACGGCCGCGACGCCGTCCGCGAGCTCCAGCGACCTGCCGATCCGCTCCGGGGACGGCTCCTCGCCGGGAACGGCGAACGCGACGCCGTCCATCGCGGTGTCGAAGGGGCGCTTGAACGCGCCGGTGATCGGACGGGACGGATCGGCGCCCATCTCCTCGAAGCTTTCGCGCATCGACCGGACCATGTCGTCGGCCTGGCCGGCAAACCCGATCGCCGCGGCGAAGTCGCGCAGGAACTTCGAGGCGTCGTCGAGGGACGCGAAGCGGGCGATCGCGGACGGCTTCGCGGCCGGCGCGTTCGTGGCGGGGTCTTCGGCCCGCGCCGCGACGATCGGCGCGAGGGCGAGGAGGGGGAGCAGGAGGGCGAGTTTCTTCATTGCGTGTTTCCTTTCTTTGCGGACATAACGGACTTTGCGTGAGGGGTCTGCGGCCCCTCACCCCCATAGACGCGGTTTCGGGGCAAAACGTTCACGGTTTTTGGAACTTTTTTCAGGGTGGCGGGGTGGGGACCGCCACGGCGGGTTGCGACGAGGGCGAGGATATAGGAGGGGCGGAACCGTGTCAAGGGGGTTTGACCCCGTTTTTGCATTTCCCACACTTTCCCCACAATTTATTAACAACCCCCTCCGGCCCCCTCCCCCGCTGCGAGCCGGTGTTCCGCCCCTCGCCCGCGCCGTGATCCGCCCCCCGAAACGCCTGCCGTTCCCGCCTTGTCTTCCAACCGATTCCACCGTGCGTGATTTTCGCCGTTTACCCGCTCCGGAAGATGCAAAATGCATCAAAATCACGCACGGTGAAATTGAAATCCAGCGCAGGAAAAAAGTGCGATGTTGTTACAGGCGGGGACGGGAGCTGGCTGGCTTGGGAAGGGCGCTCCGCAACGGGCGTCGGCGAGCGCGGGAGCGCCGGCTCCGCGCTTCCGCACGGAGACGGCACGGAGACGGCCGGATTTCTGCCCTACCCCTTCACGAGGGGCTCGTAGCCCATGTACTCGCCCTGGCGGGTAACGTCCTTCACGGCCTGCCAGAGCGTGCCGTCCGGGTCGATCTTCTGGCGCTCGATCGTCGCGAGGGCGATCGGGACGTGCATGTAGACGTCGGCGCACTTGCCGACGACGCAGCTCGTGCGCCCCGCCATCGCGGCGTGGACCGCGTTCTTGGCGAGCATCAGGCAGTGGATCGCGTCCGCGCCGTGGGCGGCGACGGAACGGATCGAGTAGCTCGGGTCGAAGTACTTCACCGTGATCGGTTCGCCCTTCTTCTTGAAGTAGTCCTCGATCGCGGACTTGAGGAACGTCCCGATGTCCTTTTTGAGGACGTTGCCCGAGGCGTCGCGCTTCTCCTCGCCGGCCATGAGGTCCTGGCCGGCGCCTTCGGCGACGACGATCACCGCGTGGCTCTTGCCGAGGCCGAAGCGGCGCTCCAGCGCGGTGAGGACGCCGTGATCGCCCTCGAGCGTGAACGGCTCCTCCGGGACGAGGCACATGTTGACGCACGAGTTGGCGATCGACGCGTAGGCGGCGATGAAACCCGAGTCGCGGCCCTGGAGCTTCACGAGGCCGACGCCGTGCCAGGCGCCCTTCGCCTCCATGTGCGCGCTCGTGATCACGTCCGTCGTCGCGTAGACCGCGGTCTCGAAGCCGAACGAGCGGCCGACGAACGCCAAGTCGTTGTCGATTGTCTTCGGGATGCCGACGACGGCGATCGAAAGCCGGCGCTTCTTCACCTCCGCGGCGATGTCGCGCGCGGCGCGGAGCGTGCCGTCGCCGCCGATGCAGAAGAGCAGGTTGATGTTCATGTCCGCGAGACGGCGGACGATCTGGTCGGTCGGCTGGCCACCGCGGGACGAGCCGAGGATCGTGCCGCCGAGCGTGTCGATCTCGTCGACCACCTCGGGCGTGAGGATCATGGGCTCGTGGCGGTAGGACGGGATGAGCCCCTCCAGGCCGTAGCGGATGCCGAAGATGTGGCGCACGCCGTAGTCGAACCAGAGCGTCTGCACGACGCCCTTGATGACGTCGTTGAGGCCGGGGCAGAGCCCGCCGCAGGTGACGACGGCGGCGCGGCACCAGGCCGGGTCGAAGAAGATCTTGCGGCGCGGGCCGGCCTTCTCGAAGGACGGCACGGCGCGGCCTTCGCGCATCGCCTCGGCGACGACGGCCTCGTCGTGGATGAAGAGCGTGCGGTCGCCGTCCTCGACGAACCGCCCGCCGGCGACGGGCGAATCGACGGCGCACTCGCCGAGGCGCTCGACGTCGAACGAGAACTTTTCCGGGTGCTCCAGGACTTCCTTGATGGTCATGGCGTTTCCTCCGCGGGCGGCCGGGCCGCCCGAACGCCGGCGCATTCTAGCAGAAACGCCGGCCCGGGGCAAACGCGCGCTAGCGCACGGCGATCCGGGCGGACGACCGGAGCGAGGCGGAGATCTCGAACGCGCCCGGCTCGAAGCGGCGGGTGCCGTCGGGCTGCATCGCGGCGAGGTCCCTGCGCGAGAGCGAAATCTTCGCCGTCTTCGTCTCGCCCGGCTTCAGCGCGATTTTCTCGAATCCGACGACGCGCCGGATCGGCTGCGTGCTCGTGCTCTCGAGGTCCGAGAGATACCAGATCACGGTCTCCGCGCCCTCGCGCTTCCCCGTGTTCCTCACCGTCACGGACGCCTCGACGCGCCCGCCGCGGCGCACGGCGGCCTTCGCCTTCCCGTATTCGAACGTCGTGTAGGAGAGCCCGTAGCCGAACGGCAGCCACGGGTCGTTCTCGTGCGGACAGTCGAGGTAGTCGAAGAGGTTCTCGCGGCTGCGCGGCTGGGCGTTGTAGAAGACGGGGATCTGCCCGACGGCGCGCGGGAAGGTCATCGCGAGGCGGCCGGAGGGGTTCGCGGCGCCGGTGACGAGCTCCCACGCGGCCTGCGCGGCGCGCGAGCCGCCCTGCCAGAGGTAGAGGATCGCGTCGAGCTTCGCGGCAGTCTCGGAAAACGCGAGCGGGCGTCCCGCGGCGACGAGGCCGACGAGCGGCTTGCCCGTCGCGGCGAGGGCGTCGACGAGCGCCTCCTGCGCGGGCGAGAGGCGGATGTCGCGGCGCGACTTGTATTCGCCCGAGAGCCAGCCCGGCTCGCCGAGCGCGACGACGACGACGTCCGCGGCGCGCGCGGCGCGGACCGCCTTCGCGATCGCGGCGCGGTCCGGCGGCAGGCCGGGGTCGAGGATCGAGCCCTCGACAAAGTCGACCGTCCGCAGCCGCGGCGCGCCCTCGGGCGGCAGCGCGCAGCCGGGCGCGTAGTCGATTTTCGCGTTCGGGAAGAAGCGCGCGACCTCGTCCCGGAGCGAGGGCGTCTCCTCGTGGTTCTTCGCGCACATCGCCGCCCAGGTGCCGACGAGCGCGGGGCAGTCGTCCGCCGCCGGTCCGACGAGCGCGAGGCGCTTCACCTTCCCCGGGTCGAGGGGGAGCAGCCCCTTCTCGTTCTTGAGCAGGACGGCGCAGCCGCGCGCGCATTCGGCCGCGAGGTCGAGGTCGGCGGGGAGGCGGCAGGTCTTCTCGCGCGGGAGTTCGGGGACGTAGGGATGTTCGAAGAGGCCGCACTCGAACTTGACGCGCAGCACGCGCGACACGGCCTCGTCGAGGACGCGGCGCGGGAGGCGACCGGCCTTGACGAGGGCCGGGATGTTGCGGAAGACGTCGTCCGACATGTCCATGTCGTTGCCGGCCGTGAGCGCGGCGAGCGTCTGGACGGCCGGGTCGGAGCTGTAGCGCTGGATGCGCAGCTGCGAAACGGCGCCCCAGTCGGAGACGACGAAGCCGTCGAAGCCCCATTCGCCGCGGAGGATGTCCGTCAGCGTCTCCCGGTTCGCGACGGCGGGCGTGCCGTCGATGCAGTTGAAGGAGCTCATGAGCGTCCGCGCGCCGGCGCGGACGCCGGCCTCGAACGGCGGCAGGTACCACTCGCGCAGCGCGCGCGCCGAGATCTCCGTGTAGGAGTAGTCGCGCCCGCCCTCGCTCGCGCTGTAGCCGACGAAGTGCTTGAGGCAGGCCGCGACGCGGCCCGGCTTCCGCAGGTCCGCGCGGCTCCGGCCCTGATAGCCGCGGACGGCGGCCGCGGCGAAGACGCCGTTCGTGAACGGATCCTCGCCGTAGCCCTCGACGTTGCGGCCCCAGCGCGGGTCGTGCCCGACCTCGACCATCGGGGAGAAGGTCCAGTCGACGCCGCCGTCCGCCCAGCACTCGCGCGCCGCGACGCGGCACGCCTTCTCCGTGAGCGACGGGTCGAACGAGCAGGCCTGCGCGAGCGGGACGGGGAAGCCCGTGCGCCAGCCGTGGATGACGTCGTAGCCCCAGAGGATCGGGATGCCGAGGCGCGTCCCCTCGACGGCCATGCGCTGGAACGCGTTGCGCGCGGCGGCGCCGCCGGTGAAGGAGAGGACGGAGCCGACCGTCGGGTCGAACGGATGGTCGGGCCCGACGTTGTTCGGGTTGGTGTCGCGGCCGATCGGGTTCTGGATCAGCTGCGCGGCCTTCTCCTCGAGCGTCATGCGGCGGAGCAGGTCGCGCACGCGCGCTTCGACGGGTTTGCGGGGATTTTTGTAGGCGGGAACGGGCGTTTTCATGGGCGGCGATTCTACCACCGCCCCGCCGCGCTTGCAACCGGCGCGGGAGCCGGATATAATCGGCCGCCATGAAACGCATCCTTCCCGTCCTGCTTGTCGCCGCCGCGGCCGCGGTCGCGGCCGCCGGCTGCCGCGTGCGGGACGTCCGCACGACCACGATCCGCGTACCGGGCCTCCGCAACGAGGCGTGCAGCAACCGGATCGCCAAGGCGCTCGCCCGCCTACCCGACTCGCGCTACACCAACGACCGGAACGACACGGAGATGTGCCTCCGCATCGAGAAGGTCGACTTCGCGACAGGCGACCTGACGGTGCGCTACGACTCGATGAAGGTCGGCGTCCGCAACCTCGAGGACGCCATCGCGCGGGCGGGATTCGACACGCCGACGTTCCCGGCGGACGCGGCGGCCCGCGAGAAACTGCCGCCCGAATGCCGTGGCGAGTGACGCGGTCCGGTCCTTCCTCGGCTTCCTCGCCTACGAACGGGGGCTGTCCCCCCGCACCCGCGCGGCCTACGCGAACGACCTGGCCGCGTTCGCGGCGTTCCTGAGGCCCGGCGGCGGCGAGCCGGACTGGCGCGCCGTCCGCGGGGCGGACCTCGTGCGGTTCCTCGGCAAGTGCCGCGCCGACGGCCTCGCGGAGACCACCCGCGCGCGGCGGCTCGTCGCGCTCAAGGGCTTCTTCGGCTACCTGCGCGGCGAAGGCCGCGTCGACGCCGACCCCGCGGCGTCCGTCGCCCAGCCGCGGCGCTCGCGCATCCTGCCGCACGCGCTGCCTCAGGAGGCGACGGACCGGTTCTTCGCGGCCGCGGCGGGCGACGCGCGGGAGTCGCTCCGCGACCGCGCGATCCTCGAACTGCTCTACGGCTGCGGCCTCCGCGCGAGCGAGCTGGCGGAGATGCCGCTGGACGCCGTCCGCTTCGAGGACGCCCTCGTGCGCGTGACGGGCAAGGGCTCCAAGACGCGCCTCGTCCCGCTCGGCTCGAAGGCCGAGGCCGCGCTCCGCGCCTACCTGAACGAGGCGCGCCCGGCGTTCGGGCCGGCGCCCGGCGAGCCGCGGCTGTTTCTCGGCCGCGGCGGGAAGGGGCTTTCGCGCCAAAGCGTCTGGAAGATCGTGAAAGCCCGCGCCGTCGAGGCGGGGCTGCCGCCCGACGTCTCGCCGCACTGGCTGCGCCACACCTTCGCGACGCACCTGCTCGCCCATGGCGCGCCCGTCCGCGCCATCCAAGAGATGCTGGGCCACGCCGACATCGGCACGACCCAGATCTACACCCACGTGGACGCCGACCGCCTCGCGGCCGTCGTCAAGCGGTTCCACCCCCGCGGCTAGCCGTCCGCCCGCGCCGCACCAAGGAATTCCCGCCATGTCCCCGTCCCAGGATCCTGCCTCGAAGCCGGCCCGTTTCATCACCATCCGTTCGGTCGTCTTCAGCCTGATCGGCCTGTTCATGATCTCCGGGTTGTCCGGATTCCACGACTGGGTGCTCCGCGGCACGTCGATGGTCGGCAACCAGATGCCGGCCAGCGCGTTCTTCTACTTCATGTTCCTCGGCATCGCCTGGAACGGAGGCTGCCAGGCTCTCGACCGCCTCACCCGGACGCCCCGCGGCTACCGCGCCTTCCGGTTCGCCGGGCTCGCGCTGTTCGCCGCCGTCGCCGGACTATGGGCCTGGTCGGGCGCCACCGCCGTCGTGCCGATGCCGGACCCCGGTCCGTTCGGCGGGGGTGCCGCGGGTTTCGTTTTCGGGCACTGGCTTCTGCGGTTCGTCGCGTTTCTGGCGATCGGTGCGGTCCTTTCGGCCCTGGCGGGGCTCGTCGCCCGGCTCGCGAAGCCGCGGATCGCGGCGATGGGCGTCCCGCGCTTCGCCGGCCACGCGCTCCTGTTCTCTGCCGCGCACGTCGTCGGGGCCGGACTGGCGGCGCGGGCGGCGGGAGGTTCGGTCGTCGTCGGGCTGCTCCGTCTCGCGGTGGTCGGACTGGTCCTTGCGGCGTTCTGGGAAGCGCTGGACTGGCCCGCCCGGGCCCGCGACCGCCGCTCGTTCGTCGGGACCTACGCCCTGTCGACGCGCGAGCTGATCCTGGTGATGGTGGTGACGCTGGTGTCGTGCTTTGCGCCGACATCGGGCCTCATGCGCTACTTCAACCGCCAGCTGATGCTGCCCTGGCGCTTCCGGTGGGACCACGGCACGTGGCAGGAGCAGGCGCTGTTGACCGAATACCTGCGGCCGGAGCTGTTCCCGTCGCCGTGGCCGGGCGGGATGGTCTCGGCCAGCGAGGGGCTCGAAGGGTCGGCGCTCGCGCTCTACCAGCGGGTCTACGGCGGGTTCTTCAACGGCCTGATGCAGGGCAACGAGCACGTGCCGCTCTGGGACCTGCCGCTCATGGCCTGGGCGCGCCCGGTGCTGCTCTACTGGGGGCCGCTGGTGCTGCTGCTGGTCCTGTCGCTGGTCTCGCTGCAGTTCCTCGTGCAC
>CADBEF010000132.1 GCA_902793555.1 uncultured bacterium
TCGCCGTCGTGGATCTCGGCGTCCTGGACCTGCTGGCCGTTCACGAACGTGCCGTTGGAGCTGTTGTTGTCGTGGACCCACCAGCCGCCGCGCTCGGGGCGGATCGAGCCGTGGTGGCTCGACACGCTGGCCTCCTCGATGGGGAGGTCGCAGTCGGGCGCGCGCCCGAACGTGATGCCCTGCTCGGGCAGCGGGACGCGGGGGGTTCCGGGGACGGTGATGAAGACGAGTTCGGCCATGGGAAAAACTCCGTGGGGGTGTGTGCCTGCGGATTGTAGCGCAAACCGGCCCTCAATTCCACCGATTTTTTCGCGCCCCGGCGGCCTGCCGGGAATCCGCCTGGCGGAGACGGCGCCGCCGTTGCGGCGCGCGGCCGGCCGTGCTAGAATGCGCGCGCATGAAATGCGGCTCCCGTTCCAGCGATTCCCCCGAAGGCGGCAACCCCGCGTCTCCGCCGTTCCCCGCGCCCGGCGCCCGGTCGGAGCCTGCCGTCCGGCCCGGGAACGGTTCCCTTTCCGCGGCCGCGGCCTGGCTCGCGGTTTCGGCGGCGCTGTTCGCGGCGTTGTCCGCGTTCCCGATGGAAGGCGCCTTCCCGACGCCGTCCGGGACCGTCGTCCAGGGTTGGTTCAATGCGGGGGTCCGTCGTGCCTTCCCCGCGATCGCGGCCGCCCTCGTTCTCCTCTCCGCGGCCGCCTGGCGGACGACGGGGCGGCGGTTGCGCGGCGCCGACTGCGGCTTGGGCTCCGCGGCGTCCGTCCTCCAATCGCTCCGGCCCTTGGCGTGGCTTCCCGCCATCGCCGCCTTCCGGCATTCGTCCGCCCTGTTCGGGACCGCGTTCGCGGGACTGTTCCTTCCGCTCGGGGCGCCCGCCCTGCTGGCGCTATGCGCCGAACGGCTCGCCCGCGGCTCGTTCGGGGAGGGCCGCCCCGCACGGCCCCGGGCCAAGCCCGTTCTCGCGGTCCTGCTGCTCGGCGCGGCCTTTCTGGCGGGCGTCTGGGCCTGGCAGGGACGCGGCCGGTTCCTCGGCGGCGGCGACGTCCTGCACTACGAGACGCAACTTCAAAATCTCCTCGAACGCGGCGACCTGGACTTGACGGACCGGGTCGAAGGCTGGATGGACCGGGCGGGCGTGCCCGCCGCGGGCCGGGGGAGCTACCTGTTCCGCTCCCACATGCGGCGCAACGCGGACGGCCGGATCCACAGCGTCCACGCGTTCGGCTGGCCGCTGCTCGCCTGGCCGTTCGCGGCCGCCGCCGGCGACGCAGGCGAAACGGCGCTCGGCGTGCTGCTGGGCGCGCTCGCCCTCGCAGGCGTGTTCGCGGCCTCCCGGCGCCTCGGGGCGTCGGCCGCGGCGTCCGCGGTCGCCACGGCTTTTCTCGGAGCGTCCTGGTTCTGGGCGTACACGGCGCTGAGCCGGCTTCCCGAAATGCTCGGCTGCGCGCTCTGCATCTGGGGATTCTGGGCCGTCTTGAAGGCCGCGTCCGGAGACGGCGGCCGCGTCGCGGCCGCCGTTTCCGCCGCCTGTTGCGCGTATTTACCCTGCGCCCACATGCGCTTTTTCCCGATCGCCGCGGTTCTCGCCGCCTGGGCCGCCGCCGGTCTGTTCCGGGCCCGGCGGGGCGCGGGGCTGCCGCGCCTCCGGGCCGCGTTGCTCCCGTCGGCGCATCTGGCCGCGGTCCTGGCGGGGTGGGCCGTTCTCTGGCGGGTCCACGCCGCGATGTTCGCCGGCGTCGCGTCCTTTTCCTTCCGCGAAATCTTTTTCTCCCATCCGATCTCGATGCTCGGCCTCTTCGTCGAGCGGCGGGGCGTCGGTCCGGTCTTCCCGCTGGCCTGGCTGCTGTGCCTCGCGCCCGTCCCGTTCCTGTCGCGGGCCCGCCCGCGGGAGATCCGCTCCGCCGCCGCGCTCGCCCTCGCGCTGGAGGGGACGACGCTCGTGGCCTGTTGCGCCAACCAAGGGGCCCTGGTGGGGGCCTGCGTCTCCGCCCGGTACTTCCTGCAGGCGATTCCGCCCCTCGTTCCGTTCGGCGCGCTCTGGCTGGACCGGGCCGGGCGACCGGGGCGGGCCTGGTGGTTCTTCCTCGCGCTCCTGCCCGTCCTGTACCTGCTCGCCGTTTCGCCGTCCTGCTCCGCGGCGGGGCTCGTCCGATCCCCCTACGGGCTCTGGGAATTCGATGCATTCCGGACGTTCTGGATGCCGTTCCGGCTGACGTTCTCGCCCCTCGGGACCGGACAGGCCGCGCTCTGCCTCGTCCTGCCCGCGGCGCTCGTCGCCGTCTCGTTCCTCCTCGGCCGGCCGGGCGCGCGCCCCGCCGTCGCCGTGGCCCTTCTCGCGGCCGGGGCGCTCGCCGGCCTGCGCGCCGATTCCTTCCTTCCGCGGGTCGGGACCCCCGCCTCGGATGCCCTCGGAAACGCCCACCATTGGCACGAATTCCGTGCGATCGGCGGACCCGCGCCGTCCGGTTTCTTTGAAACCTTCGCGGACGGGGAATTCGCGCCGGCGATCGTCGCCGAGACCCCTGCCGGGACCGCCCCCGGCGCCGGCCCGCGCCGGATCGACGCGTCCCTGTTCCCCGACAACGACTGGGGCGGGCGCGGCCTCCGCTGGGGCCTGCTCCGCGCGGTTCGGACGAAACCGGCGCGCCGCTCCTCCCTGGCGATCCGCGTCGCGGGCCGCGTCGAGGCGGGATCGGCCCTCCTCGCCGTGAACACGCCGCAGCTGGCCTATTTCCCGGACGGCGTCTCCGTCGGAGAGGGACCGTTCGAGCACGTGTTCTTCGTCCCCCGCAAAAAGGGCGACACGCTGGTCGTCGCCGCGCTCGAAGGGCCGGGCTCCGTGTTGCGGGTGGATGCCGTGGACGTCGCGCCCTGGGCCGTCGGTCTCGAGAAAGGGGCCGGTCCGCTGCCGGAAGGCGCCCGGTTCCATTCCGCCCTTCCCAACACGCCGGAACGCCCCTAGCGGCTCCTGCGCGCGTTTCTCGGTTTCGACGCGCCCGCGGGCGCGGTTGCGCGCCGGGGCGGTTTGTGCTATCCTCCTCCGCCATTCCGCAACCCTTTTCCGACAGGAGACATCCCATGACCGACCGCCGCCCCGATTCGATGCAGCGCATCAACACCCCCGAACTCGCCAACGCCTTCATCGAGGAGCAGCTCGCCGCCCTCCGCGCCCAGATCGGCGACAAAAAGGTCCTCCTCGCCCTCTCCGGCGGCGTCGACTCGTCCGTCGTCGCGGCGCTCCTGGTGAAGGCAGTCGGCAAGCAGCTCGTCTGCGTCCACGTGAACCACGGCCTCCTGCGCAAGGGCGAACCCGAGCAGGTCGTCAAGGTCTTCCGCGACGAGATGGGCGCGGAGCTCGTCTACGTCGACGCCGTCGACCGCTTCCTCGACAAGCTCGCCGGCGTCTCCGATCCGGAGAAGAAGCGCCACATCATCGGCGAGGAGTTCATCGACGTCTTCGCCGAGGAGGCGCGCAAGCTCGACGGCGTCTCGTTCCTCGCGCAGGGCACGATCTGGCCGGACATCCTCGAGAGCGAGGCCGGCATCAAGGCGCACCACAACGCCGGCGGCCTGCCAGCGGACATCGCCTCGCGCTTCGAACTCGTCGAGCCCGTCAAGATCCTCTTCAAGGACGAGGTCCGCGAGGTCGGCCGCGCGCTCGGCCTGCCCGCCTCGATGGTCGACCGCCAGCCGTTCCCCGGCCCCGGCCTCGGCGTGCGCTGCCCCGGCGCCATCACGCGCGACCGCCTCGAGGCGGTCCGCGAATCGGACGCGATCCTGCGCGAGGAGTTCGCCAAGGCCGGCCTCGAAGGCAAGGTCTGGCAGTACTTCACCGTCGTGCCGGACTTCAAGTCCACCGGCGTCAAGAACGGCAAACGCTCCTTCGACTGGCCCTGCATCATCCGCGCGATCAACACGGTCGACGTGATGGAGGTCACCGTCGAGCATCTCCCGCCCGCGATGCTCGACCGCCTCGCCGCCCGCATCACGACCGAAGTGCCCGGCATCAACCGCGTCCTCTTCGACTACACCCCGAAGCCCCCGGCCACGGTCGAATACGAATGACGACCCGCGCCGCGCTACGGCGCGGAATGACGTCCCGCGCCTGGCGGCGCGGAATGACGAATGACGAATCGATCGACCTTCAAACCTTTCAATCTTTCAACTTTTCAACCATGTTCAAAGGCACCTACACCGCTCTCGTGACGCCGTTCAACAAGGACGGATCGGTCGACTACGGCGCGCTGCGCGCGCTCGTCGACGCGCAGGCCGCGGCCGGCGTCGCGGGCGTCTGCCCCGTCGGCACGACCGGCGAATCCCCCACCCTCTCCTACCAGGAGCACGAGGACGTCATCCGCAAGACGATCGAATACAACGCGGGCCGCATGCAGGTCATCGCCGGCACCGGCGCGAACTGCACGCGCGAGGCGGTCGAGCTCACGCAACACGCCCTCGCCGACGGCGCGGACGCGACGCTCCAGATCGCGCCCTACTACAACAAGCCGTCCCCCGAGGGCCTCTACCGGCACTTCATGGAGGTCGCCGACGTGGGCCTTCCCGTGCTGCTCTACAACGCGCCGGGCCGCACCTCGCGCGACATCCCGGTGCCCGTGGTGGCGCGCCTCGCCTCGCACCCGAAGATCGCCGGCATCAAGGAGGCCGCCGGGGACGCCAACCGCGTGAACCTCATCCGCGCGGCGATCGGCGACAAGATCGACATCCTCTCGGGCGACGATTCGCTCACGCTGCCGATGATGGCCGCGGGCGCCAAGGGCGTCGTCTCCGTCGCGTCGAACATCGTCCCGGCCGACGTCGTGAAGATGGTGGACCTCGCGCTCGCGAACGACTTCGCCGGCGCGCTCGCGATCCACACGCGCCTGCTCCACCTCTTCGCGGACCTCTTCATCGAGGTCAATCCCGCGCCCGTCAAGGCCGCGATGGCCATGATGGGCCTCGCCGAGGAAGCCTACCGCCTCCCGATCTGCGAGCTACTGCCCGACAACCGCGCCAAGCTCGAAAAGACGCTCCGCGACCTCGGACTCGTCCGCTAGACATTCCGCATCCGCCATGACAGACATCGCATCCTTCATCTCATCCGGCAAGGCCTCGCTCGGCATCGAATTCGGCTCCACCCGCATCAAGGCGGTCCTCGTCGGGCCGGACTTCGCCCCCGTCGCGCAGGGCGCGTTCGACTGGGAGAACCGCCTCGAGGACGGCGTGTGGACCTACCACGACGACGAAATCTGGGCCGGCCTCCGCGCCGCCTACGCCGCGCTCGCCGCGGACGTGCAGAAGAAGCACGGCGTCCGCCTCGAAAAGCTCGCGGCGATCGGCTTCTCCGCGATGATGCACGGCTACCTCGCCTTCGACGGGGACGGGAAGCTCCTCGTGCCGTTCCGCACGTGGCGCAACACGATCACCGGCGACGCGGCGGATGAGCTTTCGAACCTGCTCTCGTTCAATATCCCGCAGCGCTGGACGATCGCGCACCTGCACCAGGCGGTCCGCAACGGCGAGGCGCATGTCCCGGCCGTCCGCTTCGTGACGACCCTCGCGGGCTACGTCCACTGGAGGCTCACGGGCCGCAAGGTCCTCGGCGTGGGCGACGCCTCGGGCGTCTTCCCGATCGACAGCGCGACGCTCGACTACGACGCGCGGATGGTCGCGGCCTACGACGCGCTCGTCGCGCCGCGCGGCCTGCCGTGGAAGCTGCGCGACCTCCTGCCCGAGGTCCTCCCCGCCGGCGCGGACGCCGGCGCGCTCACCGAGGAGGGCGCGCGCATCCTCGACCCGACCGGCGCGCTGCAGGCGGGGATCCCGCTCGCGCCGCCGGAGGGCGACGCCGGCACCGGCATGGTCGCCACGAACAGCGTCGCCGCCCGCACGGGCAACGTCTCGGCCGGCACGTCCGTCTTCGCGATGGCCGTCCTCGAGCGCCCGCTCCGCGGCTGGTATCCCGAGGTCGACATGGTCACCACGCCGACGGGCAAGGCCGTCGCGATGGTCCACTGCAACACCTGCACCTCGGACCTCAACGCGTGGATCGAGTTGCTGGGCGAAGCCGCCGCCGCGCTCGGCGCGAAGTTCGGGAAGGGCAAGCTCTACGACACGCTTTTCGCCAAGGCGCTCGACGGCGCGCCCGACGCCGGCGGCGTCGTCGCGTGCAACTACCTCGCCGGCGAGCCCGTCACGGGCTTCTCAGAGGGGCGCCCGCTCGTCGCGCGCCTGCCGGACGCGAAGCTCTCGCTCGGCGACTTCATGCGCGCCCAGATCTACTCGGCCGTCGCCACGCTGCGCCTCGGCATGGACATCCTCTTCGAGAAGGAGCGCGTCGCCCTCGACTCGCTCCTCGGCCACGGCGGCCTCTTCAAGGCGCCGGTCGTCGGGCAGCAGATCCTCGCGGACGCGCTCGGCGTCCCGGTGACGTGCCTCTCGACCGCCGGCGAAGGCGGTCCGTGGGGCATGGCGCTGCTGGCGGCCTACCGGGCGCTGAAGGCGGACGGCGAAACGCTCGAGGCCTTCCTCGCGGCGCGCGTCTTCGCGTCCGCGCAAGGCTCCACCCGCAAGCCCTCGCCCGAAGGCGAGGCCGGCTTCGCGCGCTGGCTCGTGCGCTACCACGGCCTGCTCGAGGCCGAGCGCGCCTCCGTCGCCTCGATCAGCTAGACAATCCGCTCTTCCACTCTGCAACAACCCAAAGGAACACACATGAAACACACCGTTCTGCCATCTCTCGTCCTCTTCGGTTCGGCCGCGCTGCTCGCGCAGTCCTGCGCGAAGGAAAGCGCCGACGCCCCCGCCGCCGAACCCGTCGTGGCCGAGGCCGTCGCCGCCGTGCAAGACGCCGCCGCCCAGGCCGCGGAAGCCGCAGCCCCCGTCGTCGAAGCGGTCAAGGAAGCGGCCGCCGAAGCGCCCGCCGCCGCCGAGGCCGCCGTCGAAGAAGTCAAAGAAGCCGTCGCCCCCGTCGTCGAAGCGGTCAAGGAAGCGGCCGCCGAAGCGCCCGCCGCCGCCGAGGCCGCCGTCGAAGAAGTCAAAGAGGCCGTCGCCCCCGTCGTCGAAGCGGCCGGGGAAGCGGCCGCCGAAGCGTCCGCCGCCGCCGAAGCCGCCGTCGAAGAAGCCAAGGAGGCGGCCGCCCCGACCGTCGCGCCCGCCGTCGCCGTCCGCATCGACGGCGCCGACGCGATCACGGTCGACGAACTCGACGAAATGGCCGAGGGCATTTTCCGCCAGTACGCGCGCCAGATTCCGCCGGAGATGGCGGAGCGCGCCCGCGCCGACATCCGCCGCCGCGCCATGCAGAACCTGATCGACCAGCGCATCCTCTGCGCCGAGGCCGTCAAGCAGGGTCTCTCCCTCGACCCGGCCGAGAAGCTCGAAGCCCTCGCCGAGATGACCGGCATGACCAACCTCGAGACCGTCGCCCTCGTGCAGGGCATCCCGCCCGAGAAGTTCGACAGGATGTTCTCCGAATCGCTTCTCGCCAGCAAGCTCGTTTCGCTCCAGACCAACGACGTCGCCGAACCGACCGACGAAGCGGCGAAGGCCCGCTTCGACGAGATCGTCAAGGACCACCCCGAAGCCGCCCACATGCCCGACCAGGTCACCGCCGCGCACATTCTCGTGATGGCGCAGAAGGACTCGGTCACGCCCGAGGAGGACGCCGCCGCGCTCGCCAAGATCAATTCCATCCGCGAACGCGCGCTCGCCGGCGAGGACTTCGGCGCGCTCGCCAAGGAGTTCTCCGAAGACCCGGGCTCCAAGGACAACGGCGGCGAATACACCTTCGGCCGCGGCCGCATGGTCCCCGAGTTCGAGAAGGCCGCCTTCGAGCAGGAGATCGGCGTCGTCGGCGAGCCCGTCCGCACCAGCTACGGCTACCACATCCTCAAGGTCTCCAAGCGCTCGCTCGAGCACGACGTCACGTTCGAAGAAGTCGCCGACACGATCAAGGACGGCCTGCGCCGCGAGGCCGTCGCCGAGAAGATCCAGTCCTACGTCAAATCGCTCCGCGACGCCGCGCAGGTCGAGGTCGTCGAAAAGGCCGTCGTCTCCGAGCCGATCGCCGTTCCCCTCCAGCCGGCCGCCGAACCCGAAGTTCCCGCCGCCGAACCCGAAGCTCCCGCCGCCGAACCCGAGGCGCCGGCCGCCGAACCCGAGGCGCCCGCGGAACCCGCGCCGGCCGCGGAGCCGCCGGCCGCCGAGCCAGCGCCCGAAGCCCCCGCCGCGGAG
>CADBEF010000133.1 GCA_902793555.1 uncultured bacterium
CCTGAGCGAAAGCCAGACCCCGCTCGGCAAGGCGCTCTACAACGCCCGCATAAACGCCACGGACCTGGCCTGGATCGGGATGGACAAGAAGGCGAACGGCTCCCTCGTCGAAAAGATGCGCGCGGCGATGAAGGAGGAAGAGACCCTCCCCGGCAACGACAAGCTCGCGCATCTCGTCTCCCTCGTGTCGCGCCACGTCGCCGGGATCGCCAAGGACGATATCGACGACGCGCTGGCGGACTACGCCTCCCGGAAGCGCAGCCTCCGCGCGGCCACGCTCTCCGGCGCGGCCGGCCTCGACAAGCTCCGCGAGAAGCTCGCCCGGGCCGCCGACCGGCTCGAGCGCGCCGTCGCCAGGGGCGTCGAGACCATCGACATGGCGCTCAACGACGTCATCGAAGCGAAACCGCCCCGGGAAGCCGACTTCGAGACCGAGACCGCCGCCGAAATCTTCGCGGACATCGTCAACGAGAACCTCGACGCCGTCAAGAAGTCCTTCTCGAGCCTCATCGGCAAGGGCCGGATCGCCAACGCCTTCCGGAACGCCATGAAGGACGACGTGAACCACCGGAACGACGGCCACCGGAAAGCGCGGACGAACAAACTGTAGCGCCTGCGAGCCCCTCCTTGGGGCCTCCTCCGCGTGTAACCGCCGCCCTCCGTCGCGTGTAACCGGGTCGTAGCACCCTTCAACCTTTCAACCCTTCAACCTTTCAACCCTTCAACCTTTCAACCTTTCAACCTTTCAACCCAGGAGCCCGCCATGCCCGTCACCAACATCAACCGCGCCGCCCTCGAAAAACTCTACGCGGCCACCAACTACGCGCAGCAGATCAAGGACGATCCCACCGCCCGCGGCGGCGACTCGGTGGTGCATCTGCAGAACGGGAGCACGCTCACCTGCAACTATTCGGAGACCGACGCGCCCAGGGGGCTGTTCCGCCCCGGCTCGCGCAAACAGGAGCAGAAGGACCTGAACAACGCGACGCGCGCCGCCTTCAAGCAGGCCGTGATCGACATCTTCGGCACGAGCATCAACGACGTCCCGAAGCGGGTCCGCGACGCGATGAAGCTCTCCAAGTTCGACAACGCCGGCCGGCCGCTCACGGCCCGCCGCATCCTCGCCGTCAACGATGCGATCGACGCCGCGATGACGTCCATGGCCAAGAAGTTCGGCATCACCGGCGGCGCCGCCGGCGCCATCCTCTCCATGGTGGCCAGCAACAGCGAAATCCTCCGGTCGCCCAACCCGGCCCGCGAGTTCAAGGCCCGCGTGAACCGGAACGCCACGGCCTCCATCGCGACGCACATCGCGTCCCGCGCCTCGGAGAACCTGGACTACGCGAGCTTCGAGCTGGACGTCAACCGCGGCATGGGGCTCACGTTCGGCGGCCGGCGCGTCCCGCCGAAGGACATTCCCGCGGCCCGAGACGGGGTCGCGCAGTTCCTCACCGGCAACAAGGCCGCCACCTTCGACGGCCTGGACGAGCCGACGCGGCGCAAGGCGTGCATCCTGATGTCCCTGCTCCACCAGGGCTCCTTGGCCTGCCTGATGACGAGCGTGTCCGGCTCGTTCGAGCGCGAGGCGGGGGCCCCGCGTCTCATCGTCGGGCAGGCCAACGGCGGCGACCAGTTCAACTCCTTCTCCGTCACGAAGGACAAGGCCGGCAACATCACCATCAAGGGCCAGGTGACCTTCACCGGCCCGGTCATCGTCAACCTGTTCAACGGCGCCGACTTCGTGAACACGTCCAGCGACGCGGACGGCTTCGCCAAGTTCGAAGGGACCATCCGGCTTTCCGCGGCCGACCTCGACAAGCTCGCGAACGCCGACTGGAAGCAATACGACGGCACCGAGGTCACTGCGACGGACAACGACGACAACCTCCCCGACCACTTCCGGAAGGCCGCGGACAAGATCCCCGAGCCCTACAAGTTCACGGGCAGCGTGGACGTCTCCTTCAAGCTTCACGCCGACGAGCTCCAGAACGTCGGCTAAAACAATACATACGGAACATACGGAAAGAAAGGGTTCGCCATGGCACTCGACGTCAACGGATACAACAACGTCTTCAAGGGCTTCGTGGAATTCGCCCAGCGCAGGGCCGACGCCGGCAAGGGGACGGCGGTCGTCACCGCCTCCCTCAAGCAGGATCCCCTCGACGGGCGCCAGATCATGGCGCTCAAGACGTCGCGGACCGATTCCGTCCACAAATGGACGCGCGGAGTCAACGAGTGGAAGGCCAACGACCGCACGCGGACGTTCTTCCGGAACGCGGTCGCCGACATGTTCGGCGGGGAGTCGAAGATCCCGGCGGAGGTGAAGAAGGCGATGCTGCTCTCCGACTACGACAGCGGCAAGCCGCTCACCGCGCGCCGCATCCTGGCGGTGAAGCAGGCCATCGACGCGAACGGCGTCGCGAAGGCGCGCTCGGCCCGGATCCAGCTCGAGACCTTCCGCTCGCCGGACGTGCGGGCGGCCGCGCTCGGAATGGGCTACATGGAGCCCGAGCTGCGCAAGCTCGCCCGCGCCGCCCACTTCTACGCGGAGGCGAAGGGCGTCTCCGAGATGGAGGCGATGCGCGAGGTCGGCCGCCCCGGCTCCGAGGCGAACCGCCTGATGAACTACGGCGGGCGCTTCCTGAAGAGCGCGTCGAACTTCCAGGACGGCCTCCGGCTCATCTCGCAGTTCTCGGACTGGCACGACGGGCTCTCCCGGTCGCTCGCCGACCGGAACGCCCCCAAGGACACCCCCACCAAGCGCAACCTCGACGTCCGCGCAGGCTCGCGCGACGCGAAGCTCGGCCTGGAGCGCTTCCTCTTCGAGGACATCGCCGTCAACCCGGGCTTCGACCTCGGGGAGACGGACCCCGAGCGCGCCTTCGGCGTGGAGCACAACACGGTCGGCCGCTTCATGACGACCGCGGCCAACACCTCCATCCTCGGCACGCTCGTCAACGTCCCGCCGAAGCAGCGCCGCGTGGTCTGCGCCGCGTTCAACGCCCTCGCCACGCTCGCGACGGACGCCAAGCCCGCGGAGCGCATCATCCACGAGTCGATCTTCCTCGCGCACGTCCTCAGGAACCTCCCCAAGCTCGAGGCCATCATGGCCAGGACCGGCACGCTCACCGGGCGGGACGTCATCAAGAACTGCTTCCCCGAGATCCGCCGTCCCGGCAACTGCGACATCGCCACCGTCCGGGCGTGGGAAGACGAAATCTCCACTGCCGGCCTGCGCAACCCCCGGGCCACCCCCGCCATCATGGCGCAGATGGAATCGGCCGGCGCGACGTTCAACGAGGCGGCGAACGCCGTCGCGCACGGCAAGACGCTGCCGACCCTCCCGTATTACTCGGACGCGCAGTATTCGATCCAGGAGGCCTCCTCCGTCGCCGCCTGCGGCCTCGCCACGATGAACCGCGACATCTGCCGGCAGTCGGGCTACACGGTCAGCAAGGGGGGGCAGGACCGCAACGCGTTCCCGGAGGGGAACCTCAGCTGGAAGTTCAACTTCCCGGACGGCGAGCGCCTGAAGACAAGCGCCTCCAGGCAGGGCGACATCCCGCGCGTCGGCGAGAAGATCCGGCAGCTCTGCGGCGACGTCCACCAGAAGCAGATCGGCGCCGTCGGCTACATGCTCTCGCAGTCGGCCCTTTCCCCGATGGTCCAGAAGCCGCTCGCCAAGTACGGCATCGTCACCAACGAGCACTCCCCGGTCGACTTCACGCTCTCGCGCGACCCCCGGACCGGCGCCGTCACGATCACCTACTCCTCGCCGAAGGAGCTGCCCGTGAAGTTCAGCTGGACGGCCACGGTGGCGGTCGACGGAACCGTACGGAGCACGCCCTTCACCATCACCGGGGAGGCCATCCGGAACCTCTCGTCCAAGGCCGCCAAGGCGATGGTGCAGGACGCCGCCCGGGCGATGGGCCGCAACCTCTCGAGCCGCGAGCTCTCCGCCGCCGCCGACATCCTGCGGCGCAACGCCGACGGCCTCTGGCCGGAGAACGCCAAGCTCTTCGCGCAGTTCGTCGTCAAGCTTCCGCTCGACGCCGCGCACGCGGCCGGTTCGGGCCAGAAGGCCGAATCCTTCGCGAGCGAGATCCGGCAGTGGCGCGACTTCGACCTCGGCGACCTCCACGTCACCGACGTCGCGGACGCGGTGAAGGCCGACTCCAACGCCGACATCGCCAAAAAGATGGCGGATCCAGGATCCTTCGGCAACGTCAACCGGCCGGACGCCGCCAACGTGTACTCGGTCATGATCGACGACGCCCACCGCAACGTCTACGTCATCAACGGCCGGCGCTTCGATTCGAGCGACCCGAACAGCCCCCACGGAGAGGACCTCAGCAGGCAGGTCATCGCCGCCTTCAAGGGCGCCGCCCCCTCGGAAAAGGCCCAGAAGGCGCTCTCCTGCCTCATGCACCAGGGCATGATGCAAAACTTCATGTCCCTTGCGATGAAGGCCCCGCCCGATCCCGGAGAGGTCGCGATGCACGAACGGCCCGGCGCGGACCTGTTCGTTTCGCGCGACATGACGACCGGGCTCTTCGCGCTCCCGCTGCTGGACAACTCGACGATGCAGACGACCTACACGCTCGACGTCGCCCCCGACGGGAACACCGCGACCGTGACGGTCACCGCCTCGCCCGGCCTCACCGAGGGCTTTTCCCCGGGCGACGTCTTCGGCCACGTGCAGCTCACGCGGCAGATGACCGTCGACCTCCGGCCCGACATCCCCGTCGTGACCGACGTCAAGCTCGCCCAGAAGCTCGTCCCCTAGCCGCCCGCCCCGCGCCCCCGTGAACCGGGGGCGCGTTTTTTTTGTAACGTTCCCGCCCGGTTTCGTGTAGAATAGGCGTCACACGCAACGCAACGGGCCCGTCGGCCCAAGGAGAATCAAGATGCCCATCACGGTAAACCACATCAGGGACGTTTCGTTCAAGGACCACTTCCTCGGCCTGAACGGCGACGCCCCCCTCAACGGGAAGATCAAGGTCAACCACAACACGTTCGACGTCTCGTTCGAAAACGGGCGCGTGCAGGCGCGCTTCGCGAGCGGCAACTGGTTCACGAACCTCTTCCGCGGCGGTACGATGGACCGCTTCACGCAGACCCTCCAGGCCCAGTACGACAACTGGATCCAGGAGAAGACGAAGGCCTCCGCCGCGGACGCCGGCTTCAAGGACAACCCCGGCGTCCCCGACGTCAAGAAGGCCGTGGACGAGTGCTTCGACATCCTCTACGCGAACCGCGCCAAGCTCGACGCCACCACCGTCGACTGCTCGAAGAGCGTGATGAAGGCATTCGCGATGCCGCACTCGGAGATCGAGCTCGACGAGAACGACGTCGAGCGCCTCGCGTACTACCTCGAGGGCAAGGCGATGCCGCCGAACCTCGCCAAGTACCTCGACCGCCTGGGCCAGATCGCCGAGCTCGCCGCCATCCGCAACGAGCTCACGACCGCCCCGTCCGGAACGGAGGCCGCCAACACCCTGCTGGAGCGCCTCAAGATCCTCACGCACCTGGACGAGAACTGCGCGGGCCAGACGGAGGCCGAGAAGAAACGCCACGTCCTCCGCACGATCGACAACGTGATCGACGGATTCCTCCAGGCCGTCCGTTCGATGAAGAACAAGGACGCCGAGCTGGTGGAGTTCCTCGACAAGTTCGACGGCGTCTGCCTCGAGGCCAAGAGCGACAACGTCCAGGAATGGTCCCTGCGCCAGCTCGGCGCCGGCAGCGCGGCCCGCTCCGAGGAGAAGCACGACCTGGCCTACAGCGCCGCGGCCGAGTTCAACGTCCTCGCCGACGAGGTGAAAGCGCCGTTCCGCGAGGCGGCGCGCAAGGAATGCGAGGCCGCGGTCCGCGCCGAGTGCGCGGAAAAGGGCATCGTCAACGAAGAGGAGATCGAGCGCCGCATCTCCTCCAAGGTCGAGATGATCCTCTTCTCGAAGGAGGAGGAGATCGCGCCGCTCATCCGCCGGAAGCTCGAGACCGAGGGCCGGTTCGCGCTCTACGACAACCTCGCCGGCGCCAAGCGCCCCGTGACCGCGATCTCCAGGAACGGCGACAAGTGGACCGTGACGACCGTCAAGGACAAGTCCGGCAACGTCCTCAAGAAGCCCGTCTCCGCCTACGACATCGACCGGAACTTCTCCAAGCTCGTCGACATGTACATGGAGGACGCCGTCGCCATGAACGCGATCGAGAACGTCACGGTCGAGAAGTCCTACTACAAGGTGGCGAACCGCATGGACCACCGCGCCAAGGAAGTGGTCGACTGCGCCATTGGGATCGGCAAGGACCCCGCGTCGGTGAAGAAGTTCGCCGAGGTCGTGAAATCGCAGCTGCATTTCAAGATCGACATCCCCGCCGAGGAGTTCGAGGAGGCCGTCGGGAAGGCGCTCGGCGACGTAGTCGCCCTGAAGGACAAAGCCGACGACGCGAAGACCGAGTCGGCCTTCGGCCTGTTCATGAACAACTACGCCGACGGCTCCTACGCGGACCAGCTCACCGACACCGGCCGCCTCGCCAACCTCGTCGCCCGCAGGGTCGAATACCTCACGGCGAACAAACAGTCCCAGCTGGCGAACCTGGACACCAAGGCCGCCCACTGCGCCCAGATGCTCAAGATGTCCTACAAGGACAGGACCGTGGACGTCCGGAAGGCGCAGGAGGCCATCGAGACGACGCTCCGCAACATGATCGAGCGCGTGCAGAGGAACGATCCCGCGGACCAGGGCGTCCCCTCGTGCAAGAAATACCTCGGGCAGCTCATGTACAACGGGCGCCTCTTCACGGACATGCACTCCCTCGACATCGCCCATCGTCCCGCCGGCAAAGTCGAAATCGCGCTGAACCAGAATTTCAAGACCCTCCTGGCGTGCGTCAAGCACTACGGCAAGATCGACCCCAACACGTTCCTCCTCAAGCCGGGACAGGAGGTGAAGGCGTAATGGCCGGGACCTGCGAAGACGCCCTGGGCGCGCTCTCGGCGCGCCTGGGGATTCCCCTCGAATTCCGCGACGGAACGTGCGAAGTCGCAATCGGCGGGCAGCCCTTCTCGATCGTCCGGGACGACGCGCTGGACCGGCTCGTCGTCTCGGCGCTCGTCGCGGACGACCTGCCGGACGCGCCCTCCCGCCAGCTGACGGCGGACCTGCTGGACCTCGGCTTCGGGATGATGCACGAAGGCCTCCCCGCCGTGGGGCGCGACCCGGAGACCGGATTCCTCGCGGCGTTCGCGGTCTACCCGTGCTCGCGGCTCGTCGCCGCGGAGTTCCCCGACTCGTTCGAGAAGTTCGTGTCCTTCGCGATGCGCCTCGCCGACCGGCTCGAGGCCGAGCGCGCCGCCGGGCACGCCTCCCCGGCGCCCGCCCCGGAGGCGCCCCCGCCCCCGCCGCACGGCTCCCACGGCTTCATCCCGGTCTAGCGGCGGCGCCGGCTCCCCGCGACGGGGGCGCGGTTTTTGTAACCTCCCCCCCCGGTTTCGTGTAGAATAGGCGACACGCTTCCACACGCCGCGCATCGCGCACTCGAAAGGACCCCACCCATGCCCATCGACGTCAACGGATACAACAACACCTTCTCCGCCTTCGTCCAGTTCGCGGAGAACAGCTTCAGGAACGGCGCCAAGAAGGCCATCGCCAACATCGAGGGACCGCTCGGCGGCCGCACGATCGTCGCCTCCACGACCGACGGCGTGGGCTTCGTCGGCAACCTCTTCCGCTCGCGGTGGGACGAGGTCGCGAACGACAATGCGCGCAAACTCTTCCTCAATGCCGTGACGAGGATGTTCGGCGGCAGGTCGAACATCCCGGAAAGCGTCTGGAATGCCATCAACCTCCAGGACTACGGCCGCGGCGCGCCGCTCACGGCCCGCCGCATCCTGGCCGTCAAGGCGGCCGTCGACGCCCACCTCTCCGCCCCGCCCGACAAGCTCGACGTCACGGTTGGCGGCAGGACCGTCACCTTCGAGAAGTGGCACTACGAGGGCCTCGTCGCGGCGATGCCCGAAGCCGAGCGCCCGCGCGGCCTCGCCGGCCGCGCCCAGCTCGCCGACATGATCCGGAACACGCTCGCCAACCGCATCGAGAACGGCCTCAGGATCCTCCAGGAAGTCCGCGCCGGAATGGGATTCAGGCACGCGGCCTCCGCCGCCAACGTCGCCGACCTCACCCTCGCGCTCCACGCGATCGGCCTCTCGGTGGCTCGACACCTCGGAGGACGTCTACCTGCGCAAGTCCTCCCACCTCGAGGCCTACCAGAAGATGACCGTGGACGGCCACCGCAACATCCTGCGCGGCATCGACGTGCCCGCAGGCCAGAACGGACTTCTCGCCGGCATGCGGACCGTCCACTACGGCACCGTCCCCGATCTGAAGACTCCGGACGGCAACGGCCCGAACCGCCGGCTTTTCCTCAAGTGCGAAAGCCACGGCTGCTACCACAACCCGCTCTCCAAGGCGGACGAGGCGGCCGGCCTGACGCCGAACATGCGCCCGCGCCAGGCGCGCGACGGCGACTGGTCCGAAACCATCCTCCACACCTTCTCGTACTTCGAGACGCGCGGCGCGGACCCGACGGCGGGCGGCGCCCGCAAGGAGCACATGACCGCCGGCATGAAGTCGGCGATCGAGCGCGCGGTCCAGGACCTCAAGGCGGGCGGTCGCGCCGACCTCGCCGACACGCTGACCTCGCGCAACGTGAAGAAGGGCGGTTCGGCGCTGCTCTTCGACAACCTCTTCAAGGCCATCGACGCGGAACCCGAAAACGCCTTGCTGCGGAAGGTCGTCAACGACCTCATCGCGGCCGCGAAGGCCGACATCGGGGACAAGCACGGCACCGCCATCGCCCGCCTCGGCAACGAGGTCATGGTCGACGAGGCGGACCTCGCGGCCTTCGCGCCGAACCCCGTGCCGTTCCAGGTCAAGGGCGCGGCCGCGCAGCAGATCACCGACGTCCTCATGGACAACAGCGACCTCAGGAACGACCCCGACGCCACCTCCAAGCTCAGGAGCAGGATGAACGCCATCGCCAAGTCGGAGATCGCCGTGCACATCGCGGACCAGATCGGCGTGAAGTTGCTCGGCAAGGGCAAGGACGGGACGCCGTTCGTCGACCTCGGCAAGATGGACACCTCGTTCGACAAGGACATCATGCGCGACGTCGGCTGGACCATCGACGGGCGTCCCGTCCCCAAGGATCCGAAAGTCGCGCGCGACATGCTCGCCCGCTTCGTCTCCGGCAACGAGAACGCGACCTACGACGGGGCCGACAACGAGCTCAAGACCAAGGTCCACATCCTCATGGGCTGCATGCACCAGGGCGTGTCCGCGTGCGCCATGGAGGGCACGGGCTTCGCATTCAACGACAAGCCGGGCCCGTTGGCCCGTCTGGGCGGCAACGAACACCCGGACGGCGGGAAAAAGACCCAGTCCTTCGCCCTCACAAGGGACGATGGCGGCAACATCGTCATCGACCACAAGGTCCATTTCGTAGGCGGCGTGCTGATGCAAATCACCAACGGCGGCGACCGCTTCTTGCAGAAGAAGACCGACAAGAACGGCGGCATGGACTACGGAATCAAGATCACCATTCCCCGGGCCGACCTCGACCGGCTCGGCTCCGCCGACTGGACGCACTACGATCCCAAGCAGGTCAACGAAGCGCTGGGCGACACGAACCTCCCCAACCGCTTCTCCACGGCGGAGAATCTCGTGCCGAACCAGTTCCGCTTCACCGGCTCGGTCGATGTCACCTGCGAAATCCGGGCCACCAGCCTGCACGATCTGGGGGAGGATCTCTAGCCATCCTTCCTCCCTCCCGCGCCCGTTCCTGCCAATGGCGGCGCGGGAGGGCCCCTCAACCCTGTAGCCGGAGCTCCCATGCCCATCGACGTCAACAACTACAACGCGCAGTTCAGCCAGTTCGTCCAGTTCGCCGAGCGGCAGATGCAGGCGGGCAAGGCCAAGGCGTTCGCCAGCCTGGGCGCCGAAGGCGCGACGGGACTCGCGGCCCGCGACATCAAGCCCGGAAGCGGCGACAGCGTCCACGACTGGATTCGGTACAAGGACTCCAAGATCGCGAACGACGCGGTCCGCGAACTCTTCCGGCAGTCCGTCGCCGCGATGTTCGACGGCGACGTGGGCGGAGAAGAGATGCTCGGCATAAACATGCTCGCCGGCGGACTCGTGGCAGCGCGTCTGGGACAAGACGCCCTGCGCTCGATCAAAGGCGCGCTCGAATCGCCCGTCGCCGGCCAGCTTCAGGCCATATACACCGATTTGAGCAACGAAGACCTCGTTGAAGCCGGCGTGCCGAAGCACGAGGCCACCATCATGAAGCGGACGGTCTCCGAACTGTCCTCCGACATCCTGTCCCTGCTCGACAATGTCAATGCCACTCTCGGCGTGGAGGGAGGGGACGTCCCCGCTTTCACGGGCAGCCTCGACGATCTTGACGGCTTTGACGACATCGCCATCGAGATTCGCGACATGACCAACAAAGTCCACGCCGACCTCATCCAGATGGAACGCGAGGAAAACGAGGCGCGGGAAGCGCAAAGGAAGGCAGGCGCGAACGGAATGCAGGGCGGAAACCTCGTGATCGAGCCGTAGGATTTCACCCGGCGTACGCATTTTTTGTAACATCCGAGCCCGGTTTCGTGTAGAATCGGCGTCACACCAAACGCAACGGGTCGCTTGACCCAGGAGAAGAACCCATGCCACTACCTTCCGTCCAGCACATCCGCGACATCTCGTTCCAGGACCACTTCCTGTCCGCGCAGGAGGCCGCGCCCAAGAACGGCAAGATCCAGGTCAACAGCAACACCTTTGACGTCACGTTCGTCGACGGCAAGGTGAACGCCAAGTTCGCGAGCGGCAACTGGTTCACGAACCTGTTCCGCTCCTCCACCCTCACCCGTTTCACGCAGACGCTCCAGACCCAGTACGACGCCTGGGTCAACGACCAGGCGGAGGCGGGCGGGGGCGATGGCGTTCCCGGCGGCGTCGTCAATGACATGGTGGTCAATGACCATGTGCAGGAGCCGCCCGTGATGGAGAATCTCCAAAACAACCCCAACGTCGTGGACGAAAACGCGGGGATCAACGAAGGGGGCAAGACCAACCCCAACGTCGCGGTCGAAAACAAGGCGCAGGGGGTGCCTGCGGCGAAGGGTTTCCAAAA
>CADBEF010000134.1 GCA_902793555.1 uncultured bacterium
GCGATGACCTCGCGCGGCCGCTCCGGCGAGGCGGGCGGCTGCTGCGGCGGGTCGGACGGCTGCTGCGCCGGCGGGGCCGCCGCGCCGGCGCCGGAGCCCGTCCCCGCGAAGGGGATCGGCCCCGCCGTCGCCACGTGCGAGCTGGCGCTCGACGGCCTGCGCTGCATGAACTGCGTCGCCCACGCGAAGAAGGCGCTCGAGGCCATCCCCGGCGTCGCGGCAGACGTCACGCTCGACCCGCAGCGCGCGCTCGTGCGGATGGACCGCGACGTCCCCGAGTCGGCGCTCCGCGCGGCCATCGAGGGCGAGGGCTACCGCGTCGTCTCGGTCTCGCGCCGCTAGCCGCTCCGCCCCCGCCGCGCCGGCGCGGCCGCCAGGACGAGGGCGACCATGATCAGGTAGGAGATCGGCACGAGCGCGAAGGAGCGGGCGAGGCCGAAGCGGTCGCCCGCGAGGCCCATGAGCCAGGTGAAGAAGCCGCATCCCGGCACGCCGGCGCAGGACAGGACGATGAAGGCGAGCGTCGAGTCGAGCCGCGGGAGCCGGTCGACGCAGAGGCTCTGGATGCTCGGCCAGAAGGGCGCCGAGCCGATGCCGCAGAGGAAGAGCAGCAGGAAGAGCGCGGGCTTCACCGCGCCGGGCGGGAGGGCGCCGGCGTGCAGCGCGAACGGGACGACGAGCGCGGAGACCGCCGCCCCGAAGAGCCCGACGGTCACGACGAGCCGCTTGAGGTGGCGCTGGGGGACGTAGCTCCCGAAGCCGGTGCGCCCGAGGAACATGCCGGCCGAGAAGGCGGCCGTGCCGAGCGCGCCAGCGAACGCGCTCGTCCGGAAGTTCAGGCGCACGAAGCTCGTCGACCAGAAGGTGAGGCAGTATTCGCCGCCTCCCGCGAAGAACATCGCGGCGAAGAAGAGCCAGAAGCGCCGCGTGCGCAGCAGCTCGACGAGCCGCCGCCACGTGCGCGACGGCGGGTCGGCCTGCGCGCGCTCCGGATACGGCGTCCGCGACGGCAGGAAGAGCAGCAGCACGGGAAGCAGCGCGACGAGCGCGACCGCCGCGAGGATGGCGCGCCAGTGGACGCGCCAGACGAGCGCCGCGCCGGCGAGGAGCGCGAAGGCGAAGGTGCCGAGCGACCAGAAGCCGTGCGTGAAGTTCACGTAGCGTCCCGGGTCGTCCCGGTGCATGTCCTGGACGAACGGCGTGCCGAGCCCCTCGACGACGCCCTCGCCGAGCCCGGCGAACAGCAGCGCGGGCAGGACGAGCAGGTAGGACGGCGCGAAGGCGCAGAGCAGGAGCCCGGCCCCCATCGTGCCGACGGCGACGCCGAGCGAGCGGCGGTTGCCCCAGCGCGCGGCGGCGAACCCCGCGAAGACCATCGACGCGCACATCGCCAGGCTGCGGACGACCTGGAAGGAGCCGCCCGTCGCCATGCCGCCCTCCAGCAGCGGGAAGCGGAGGTCCTCCGCCATCTCCACGAGCACGACGGGGATCGCCAGCGAGGATGCGGCGTAGGAGGCGAAGGTCAGGAACGCGGCGTAGTCGAATCGGCCGAAGCGCAGCCGCGCGCGGGGTCCGCCGGTCGGGACTTGTTGCATGGCGCGAAGTCTACCATAGTCCGCCCGCCGGCGAAAGGCCGGAGAACGTCCCGGCGGCTGCGACGGGGCCCTCTTGCCCGAACGCGGCGGCGTTAGCGCCGGCGGGCGAGGCCCATCCCGAGGAAGGGCAGCAGGAGAAGCGTCAGGGCGCCGGCGACGAGGATGCCGCCCACCGAGGCCGCGCCGATGCCGACGCGGTTCACGGCGCCGATGCCGGTCGAGAGCGCGATGGGCAGCATCCCGAGGCCCGAGGCGACGATGACCATCACCACGGCGCGGAAGGTCTGCGCGACGGCGTGGCAGAAGGCGTCCGCCCTCCCCTCCCCCGCGGCTTCGAGCCGCGCGGCCTTGTCGACGATCAGCACGGCGGGGTTCACGACGACGCCGATCAGCATCACGCCGCCGAGCAGCACGAAGATCGACACGGCGAGCCCCGCCAGCTGCAGCGCCCACAGCACGCCCACGAGCGCCATCGGCACGGTCGCGAGCACGAGCAGCGGCCGCCGCCAGCTCTCCAGGATCGCGGCGAGCGCGAGGAAGGTCATCGCGACGGCGAGCAGCATCGCCTCGCCGAAGTCCGCGACGGACTCCCCGATCATCTCGGAGGCGCCCACGGCGGCGAGCGAGTAGCCGTCGCCTGTGATGCCGTTTTCGTCGGCGAGCGCCTGGAGCTGGTCGCCGACGGTTCCGGCCGCGTAGCCCGGGCGCTCGTTGCCGCCGAAGAGGATCGCGCGCTCCTTGTCGTGGCGGAAGATCATGACCTTCTGCCCCGTGCGGACCTCCTCGGTGAAGGCCGAGAGCGGCACCGGGAGCCCCGGCGCGGCGGGGATCGGCAGCTCGCCGATCTGCGCGGCGCCCTCGCGTTCGGCGAACTTGACGCGCACGTCGATCGTCTTGAGGTCCTCCTTGAACGACGCGGCCTCGACGCCGTCCACGCCGGCGCGCACCATCGTGCCGACGGCCGCGGCGTCGAGCCCCATGTCGGCGAGGACCGCGCGGTCGGGCCGGATGCGGACCTCGGGCTTGTCGTCGCGCGCGGTGGTGTCGAGCTGCGCGAGGCCGGGCAGCGCGAAGGCGAGCGCCTGGAGGCGCTGCGCCCTGTCGGTGAGCACCGTCAGGTCCGGCCCCTTGAGGTTGTACTGGATGGTCGAGGACATCCCGCTCACGTAGCTCGGCATCGTCACGGTGGCGATGAGGTCCGGCTCCTCGCGAAGCTGCGCGCGCAGCGCCTCAAGGATGCGGTCGATGCCGCGCCCGGGGCGCTCCTCGGAGGGCTTGTACACGACCTCGATCTGCGCCAGGTACACGCCTTCGCTCGCCTGGCCGGCCAGGGCGTCCGCGCGGCCCGGCGTGGCGAGGACGGAGACGGCGTCGGGGTCCTGCCGGACGCGCTGCGCGATGGCGAGCGTCGCCGCCTGCGTGCGCGCCAGGTCGTAGTAGTCCGGGAACTCGAGGCGCACGAACGCGCGGCCCCAGTCGTCGTTCTCCAGCAGCGCGAAGCCGAGCCCGCGGGTCCCGAACACGATCGAGACGGCCAGCAGCGAGAGGAGCGCGACGGCCGCCGCGGCGCGCGCGCCGCGATGTGCGCCGGCTCGCCGCAGCCACACGCCGTAGGCGCCGCCCCAGCGCGTGAGGGTCGCGTCCCACGCGCGGCCCCACCGCGCGAGGCGGCCGGTCTGCTCCGCCTCGGGCTTCATCACGAGCGCACAGAGCATCGGCGTGAGGGTGAAGGAGACGAAGATCGAGACGGCGTTCACGATCAGCGTCGCCGTCGCGAACGGCACGAAGAACTTGCCCATCAGCGAGGACATCATCGCGATCGGCAGCATCACGACGACGTTCGTGCCCGCCGAGGCGAGGATCGCCACGGTCTGCTCCGCCGCGCCCTCGCGCGCCGCCGCCCAGCGCGCCTCGCGCGACGCGCCTGCGGACGCGAAGCGGCGGACGACGCTCTCCAGCACGACGATCGAGTTGGAGACGAGGATGCCGGCGGAGAGGCCCATCGCCAGGAGGGTCGAGAGGTTGAGCGTGAGGCCGCAGTGCCGGCGGAGAGGCCCATCGCCAGGAGGGTCGAGAGGTTGAGCGTGAGGCCGCAGAGCTGGAGGAAGAAGAGCGAGATCACGATCGTGACCGGCATCGTCACGGCGACGACGAAGGTCGAGCGCAGGTTGACGAGGAACGCGAAGAGGATGACGGCGCAGAGCAGCACCGAGGAGCCGATGTCGGCGATCGTGTTGTCGACGTTGGCCTGGACGATCTCCGCGTCGTCCTGCAGCCACAGCAGCTCCGCGCCCGGCGGCAGCTCGCGGCGGATGTCCTCGACGCGCCGCTTCAGCTCCCGGACGGTCTCGACGGTGTTGCCGTCGCTCTTCTTCACGACCTTCACCGTGACGCCCGGCTCGCCGTCGAGGAACGCGCGCTGGCGCGGCTCCTCGGTGGCGAGGCGCACCGTCCCGAGGTCGCGCAGGTAGCGGCGGGCGCCGTCCGCGCCCGCGACCTGGAGCGAGCCGATCTCGTCGACCGAATGGTATTCCGCGTCGAACCGCACCGCCAGCTCCGACCCGGCCTCGCGGACGCGCCCGCCGGGGACGGAGAGCACGCCGCGACCGACGGCCTGCGCGACCTGCGCCGCGGTGAGCCCGGCGGCGGCGAGCGCGTCGCGGTCCAGTTCGATCCACACCTCGCGCTCCTCGCCGCCGATCACCTTCACCTCCGCGACGCCCTTCACCGAGGCGAGGCGGTCGTGGACGCGGTTCACGGCCTCCCAGTAGAGGTCGTCGGGCGAGAGGCCGCCGCGCAGGAACATCGTCGCGATCGCGGCGGCGTTGATGTCGAGCTTCGCGATCGCCGGCCGCTCGCAGCCCGCCGGCAGCTCGCCAACGATGGCGTCGATCTTCTCGCGCACGTCCTGCGCGGCGACGTCGACGTCCGTCCCGATCGCGAACTCGACGATCGTGTTGCCCGCGTTCTCGAAGCAGGTCGAATACGTGTGCTTGAGCCCCTCGACGCCCGAGACGGCGTCCTCGATGCGCTTGGCGACGTCCTTTTCGACGTCCTCGGACGACGCGCCCGGCCAGATCGTCGTGACGGTGACGTAGGGCACGTCGACGCTCGGCAGGTTCTCGAGCGAGAGCTTTCGGTAGGAGTTGAGGCCCAGCAGGACGAGCGCCAGGAGCAGGGCGCTCATCGCGACGGGGCGCTTGGTGGCGGCGGTGGTGAGGAACATGGCTAGCGGACCGAAATCCTTCGATTGTCGTAGAGTTGCGTCTGGCCCTGCACGATCACGGGGTCGCCGGGGCGGAGGCCGGAGAGGATCTCGGCGCGGCCGCCGTCGCGCAGGCCGACCGTGACGGGCGTCTCCTTCGCGACGCCGTCGGGCCCGGCGAGGAAGACGACGGTCCCGGCGGCGCGCGCGAGCACCGCCTCCTGCGGCACGGAGACGCCCTCGCGACGCTCGAACACGACGCGGAAGTCGGCCATCGCGCCGGGCGCGGCGCTCGCGGACCCCGCCACGAGAGCCTTGATTTCGAACACGCGCAGGCGCTCGTCGATCGCGGGGGACTTCGCGGCGACGACGGCCTTGACGGCCTCGCCGCCGTTCGCCCGGACCTCGACCGCGGTCTCGCCCGGCACGATCTCGGCGAAATGGCGCGCCGGCAGGAACGCGAGCGCCTTCAGTTCGGCGGTGCCGTTCACCTTCACGACCGGCGTCCCGGGGCCGACCATCTCGCCCGGCTCCTTGAGGCGGGCGGAGACGACGCCGTCGCACGGCGCGAGGAGCGTCGCGTCGGAGAGCTGCCGCTCCGCGATCGAGAGCTGCGCCTCGGCCTGCGAAACCTGCTGGCGGGCGAGGAGCAGCGAGGCCTCGGCGACGGCGGCGTCCGCCTCGGCGGTTTCGCGCGCGGTGTCGGCGCGCTCGCGCTCGTTGTCCGAGACGCGGCCCTCGGCGTGCAGCCGGGCGAAGCGTTCGGCGTCGCGCACCGCCTTGCGCGCGACGGCGCCCGCCTTGGCGACGTTCGCCTCGGCGACGGCGACCTGCGCGCGGGCGGTGGCGGCGGCCTCGCGGGCGATGACGACCTGGTTGGAGACCGTGGCGGGGTCCACCTCGAAGAGCACGGTCTCGCCGGCCTTCACCGCGTCGCCGAGGTCGACGCAGACGCGCAGCAGCGGCCCGGGGATGCGGGCCGAGACGACGGCGGAGTCGACCGACTCGAGCGTCCCCTGCACGGTCGTGGCGCGCTCGAACACCGCGTTCGTCGCGGCCAGCGTGCGGACGGGCAGCGGCTCGTCGGCAAGCGTCGGCTCCTTGCCATCGTCGGTTTTTGAGCAGCCGGCGAGAAGAATGAGGAAAATGGGAAGAATGGAGAGTTTCATGGTTTTGGAATCGAGTTAACAGCTAACAACAAACAGCTAACAACTTCCGGGGGACACCCCCGGACCCCCGCAAGAATTTGCGCAGGGATCCGCGAGAGATTACTCGAAGGGGTCGGATGGGAAGGGCCAGATGTCATCTGCGGGCGGGGGAGAAGGTGGAACCGTGTTGGAGGGTGGAACAGAGTTGGATGGTGGAACGGGGGAGGGTGTCGAGGGCGGAGGAATCCGTGCTCGGCGGGATCGTGTTTCGGAGGGTTTTTCGACCAGGGTTCGGACGGAGGAAACGAGGAGCTTCAGCAATTCTCGGCAGTCGTCTTTCAGCGAAAGAAACTCCGAGTCTCCCAGATAGCCGTTTTCTTCGAGAAGCTCGAGCCAGAACATCGTTTCGGAACACTCTTTCAACGAAATCCGCAACTTGTTGACGAAGTCGCTTTTCGACGCGGCATACTGCGCTTCGGCGAGATTCGCCCCGATGCTCGTTCCGCTGCGAATCACCTGCTTGGACAGAATGAACTCCTTCTGCGTGTCGTGCAGATAGCGTCCGAGCTTGACGATCCGGCTCGCGAACGCCTTGCTTTTCTTCCTGACAATGCTTTTGTCTTCCATCACCGGTTCCATTTCCGTTCTTCCATTCGTTGATCTATCTGTCTGTCCGTCCTTCCACCGCCCCACGAGGGGGTCTGGGGGAGACTTCCCCCAGAAGTTGTTCGTTGTTCGCTATTCGTTGTTCGTTTTCGAGGGGGTCCGGGGGATCCTTCCCCCGGCAGTTGTTAGTTGTTAACTGTTCGTTATTCGTTGTTCATTTCCCCTACCGCAAACGCAAGGTTCTCCCTCGCGACCCTTTCGGTGAAGGCGGCGCGGAGGAATTCCGCTTCGGCGAGGTCGCGCGCGGCTTCGGCGTCGAGCGCGTCGGAGACCGGTTCCAGGCCCTCCTTCGCGCGGGCCATGAGGTCCTCGGCCTTGCCTGCGGCGACCTCCCAGGCGCGGCGGCGCACCGCCGCGCCGGCCGCGGCGTCCTCCACCGCGGCGCGCGCGGAGACCACACCGGCCATGACCGAGAGGAAGGTGCTTTCGCGCGACAGCTCCGCCTGTTCGCGCTCGGCCTTCGCCGCGCGCACGTCGGCGACGGAGCGGAAGCCGTTGAAGAGGTCCCAGGTTCCGCGGAAGCCCCAGTCGAAGTTGTGCTTCGGCGGGTTCATCACCTCGTTGCCCGTGAAGCTCCACTGTCCGAACACGGAGAGGTTCGGCAGGAACTCGCAGAACGCCCGGCGCACCGCGTTTTCCTTCATCACCACCTGCCGGTCGGCGATCGGCAGCTGCGGGTTGGTTTCCAGCGCGCGCAGCACGAGGTCCTCCAGCGGCTCGAGCGGCGATTCGTCCGCCTCCGGCGGCGGCGCGAGCTCGAACGCCGCGAGCGGCGAGAGCCCGAGCGCCCTCATCAAGTCCCCTCGCAGCACGACGAGCCGCCGGCGCGCGGCACCGAGCTCCGCCTCGCGCGTCTCGGCGAGCAGCGCCGCCTGGTCGCGCTCCCAGGGGCGCGCGAGCCCCTCGCGCTCCAGCCCGGCCACGCGCTCCGCCGTCTCGCGGGCCGCCGCGAGCTGCCGCTCTTGCGCGGCGACGAGCATCTCCTGCACGACGACGTCGTAGTAGGCCGACGTGGTCTGCAGCGCGACGCCCTGCCGCACGTAGCCCGCCGCGAGCTCCGCCGCCGCGCGGCCGTGGCGCGCCTCGTCGTAGAGGAACCAGGTCGACGGCATCAGGAGCGCGAGCCCCACGTCCACCCCGCCGCTCGTGAAGCGCTGCGAGTTGAGCACCGGGTTCCTGTCGTAGTCGATCCGCGTCGCCGAGGCCGAGACCTGCGGAAGGAACGCGGAGAACGCCATGTCGCGCGAGAAGCGGCCCAGCTGCGCGTCGAGGTCGGCCTTGCGCACCTCGTAGTTGTTCGTCATCGCGATGCGCACGCAGCGCTCCAGCGTGAGCGGCTCCGCGAGCCACGCGGCCTCCAGCCGCGACAGCTCGTTCGTGAACGCCTCGGTCTGCGAACGCCGGGCGTCCGTCGCGTCGAAGGACACGCACCCCGTCACGCAGAGGGCGCCGAGAAGACCCACGCAGAGAACGCAGAGGCCGCAGAGGTTGTTTCTCACGCAGAGGCCGCAGAGACCGCAGAGTTTCGCTTCTTCACTCTTCACTTCTTCACTCTTCACTTCCAACTGTTAGCTGTTAACTGTTAGTTGTCAGTTGTTAGTTGTTAGCTGTTAGCTGTTAGCTGTTAGCTGTTCGCTTTGTCGAACGGATGCTCCGCGTGCCACTGCTCCACGAGGGAGAGGAGTCGGTCGAGGGTGTCCAGGGCGTCCGAGACTTCGCCTTCGGACCGGGTTTCGAACAGGGCGGCCTCGCGTTGAACGACGGCGCCCGCGAACCCGCGGACGACGGCGAGCCCCTTCTTCCGCAGGCGGATCGTCTTGCGGCGTCGATCGGCCGCGTGGGGCGTCCGCTCGAGGTAGCCGCCCCGTTCGAGCTTGTCGAGCAGGCCGGTCATCGACTGGCGCGAGACGCGAAGGGCGCCGGCGAGGAGCGCGGGCTCGGCCGAATCGGGATTCTCCCAGACAAGCGCGAGCACCTCCGTCTCCACGCGCGGCAGGGGCGACGCGCGGAAGAGGTCCATGTAGGCCAGCGCGGCCCGCTTCGCGAGCACCGCCCAGCGCTGGGCGGCCTTCTGGATCCAGTCCTCGGGCGGATTGCGCCCCCAGACGCCGAGCTCCTTCAGTTCCATGTCCGTTCCTCCGGTAAATGATTCAGATTCTTGACTATCATCCTTCTGGACGGTCCTGGAATCTAATCAAATCGCCGCAGAAAGTCAAGGGCCGCGTCTCACGGACCGTCCCGGACCTGTTTTGCCTCTATCTGGAATACTGCCGCGGAACGTGATATGATGGAGCCTCGTCCGCACGACGTCTCCCGCCCCCCATGGAACCGAGCACCGATCCCGCGCCGCTTGCGGTCGCGCGCGCCGAATTCGCAAAATACCACCGCCTGGCCACCGGAACGGACGCGCCCGAGGAGCTTGTCTCGCTCGCGGTCGATCCGTCCGTGTCGGAAACCGGGAACGACGCCTACGCGATCGTTTCGTCGGGCGGCGGGGCGACGGTGACCGGCTCGAATCCGCGCAGCGTCCTCTACGGCGTCTACGACCTGCTTGCGCGGCGCGCCGGATGCCGCTGGTTCTGGGACGGCGACATCGTGCCGCGGTGCGCGGCGATCGACCTTTCCGGGCTGGACGTCCACGAGGAGTCCCGCTTCCGCTACCGCGCCATCCGCTACTTCGCCCACCGCGGGCTGACGCGCTTCCAGGCCGAACATTGGGGGTTCGACGACTGGAGGCGGGAGATCGACTGGTGCGTCAAGCGCCGTCTCAACTGCATCCTGCCGCGGATCGGCATGGACGACCTCTGGCAGCGCGCCTTCCCGGACGTCGTGCCCTATCCCGACCCCTCCAAACCCCTGCCGGGCGCCGGGACGGGCTACGACGACCGGTCGCCCTTCTGGCCGCTGCAGTTCCGCGGCCGGCTGCGCCGCGCCGTCGCGGACTATGCGTTCGCCCGCGGACTCCGGATCCCCGCCGACTTCGGCACGATGACGCACTGGTATTCGCGGACGCCGCGCGAGTTCCTGGAGAGGGAGAGGCCCGCCTTCCTCCCGCAGGCGGGCGGCGACTACGGGGAGCCGGACGGGCGCGTCTTCGACGTCCGGGACCGGAAATGGCTCGACGTCTACTGGCGCCTCACGGAGGCCGCGGTTGAGGCCGGATATTGCAGCCCGGACCTCCTGCACACGATCGGACTGGGCGAGCGGACCGTCTACGCGGACCGCGCCCGCAACCTCGCGCTCAAGACCGACGTGCTGCGCCGCCTGTTCGATCTCGCGGCCGAAAAGGCGCCCGGTGCCCCCGTCCTGCTCGCCGGGTGGGACTTCCACTTCGGCTGGACGCCGGAGGAGGTGCGCACGGCCCTCGCCGCGCTCGATCCGGAGCGCGTCGTCCTCTGGGACTACGAGGCGGACGCCGCCCCGGTTCCCCGGCCCGACCGCACCCGGACGGCGTTCACGGACTGGGGCGTGGTCGGCCGGTTCCCTTACACGTTCGGCGCGTTCCTCGCCTACGAGCAGGCGCTCGACGTCCGGGCGAACTACCCGCTCCTCGAGAATCGGCTGGCGGTCGCCGAAAACGACCCGGCCTGCAAGGGCTTCCTCTTCTGGCCCGAGTCGAGCCACACGGACGTCTTCGCGCTGCGCTGGTTCTCCGAGAACGCCTGGCGGCCCGGCGGGAAGACGGCCGACGCGCTGCTGCCGGCGTTTTGCCGCGACCGATACGGCGCACAGGCGGCGCTCTTCGAGTCCGTCTGGCGCCTCGTCCTGCCCGTCGGGGCGCTGGAAGGCTGGGGCGGGAACTGCGCCTCGCGTCTCGCGTTCCATCTCGACCGGCTCCCGGAGGACTGGCCCGACGAGCCCCCGCCCCCGGACGGGGAAGGGCCGCTCCGGGAGGCCCGCGCCGCCTTCGCCCTCCTCGCGCGGATCGAGTGGAGCGACGCCTTCGCGGCGCGCGACTCCGTCGACCTGGCCCGGACGCTGCTCGACCGGACGGTCGAGCGGCGGCGGCGCGAGACGATCCGCGCGTTTCGCGCCTGGGCGGCAGGCGACGACGCGGCGGCCCGAGCCGCGCGCGAGGCGGCGGACGCCTTCGCCGCCGGCTTCCGTTCGCTGGCGGATCTGCTCGCGCTCCACACGGACTACTCGCTGTGGGAATCCTTGGAACGGCTGGACGCGGTCGAGCGCGTCGCCAACCCGGACTTCCCCCGGACGCTCGTCGACAACGCGACGAACGCCTACTGCCTCTCGCACCAGTTCGAGGCGGTCGATCGCTGGTGCGCGCCCCTGGCCGCGAGCCTTGCCCGCGCCGTCCGCCGCAAGCTCGACGCCGGCGACCGGACGCCGCTCGACCGCGCCGCGCTCGCGGCCGAATCGGAGGCGCTGCGCGCCGCCCTGCTCGCGACGCCCCTCCGCGACCTGCGTCCCGCCGCTCCCCGAACCGTTGAAGCCTTCCGTGCCGTCCTTGCGCGTATCCGGGAAGGAGGGCAACCGACAAGCGTCGCCCCGCACCGGCCCTGCATCGGAGACAAGACCCTCGACGGCCCGCGCTCGAGCGGCACCGTCGTCGTAGTCCGTTAGCGAAGGAGCCCCCGCGTCATGGACAGACCGTCAGAAAGGTCTGGAACACGGCGTAGTCGAATCGGCCGAAGCGCAGCCGCGCGCGTCCGGAAGTCGGAGCAGAGTCCATCGGGTGCCAGCTACGCCGCGGCGCGGGCGGCTTCAAACTATCAGGATCATTGCGCCGCCATCGTCGCGCATGCGTCGATAGCCTGGGAGATGGCGCGGACGGTCTCGGCGGCGGTCGGGCGGGAGCCCTCCGCGGCGACGGGGACGGATTGGGCGGCGTCCGTGACCGCCACGGAGCCGTCCAGGTGGGCGGCGTCCTTCGGTTCGGGAAGGACGGCCGGCCCGGCTTTGCGCGCGAGGGGACGTTCTGGTAGAATCGCCGCCATGAAACTCACCCTTTCTCGCGCCAAAGAACTGCTCGCCACCACAACGAGCGACCCGCATCTGGTTGTCCACGCCACGAACGTCCGCGGCTGCATGGAGGCGTTCGCGCGCCACTTCGGCCAGCCGCCGGATGAGGTCGAGCACTGGGGCGCCGTCGGATTCCTCCACGACTACGACTACGAGCGC
>CADBEF010000135.1 GCA_902793555.1 uncultured bacterium
CCCGAACGCGAACACGAGCGGCGACGCGACGGATCCGCCTTCCGCCGCGCCGGCGCCCTCGGGGGCGACGGCGGCGGAAAACCCGCCGGGAACGGGCCGCTCCGGCGGGGCGACGCGCATCGCGGGCAAAGCGGCGGCGAGCGCGGCGGCGAGCGCGACGACGAGCAGGATGTCGGCGTGCAGCGCGTGGAAGCGCCTGCGCGGCGTGCGGCGGTTCTTGGATCGTGCGGGGGACATGGCCGGAATCAGTCGAGTTCGAAGAGCTGGCGGACGTCGTCCGCCGTGAGGGAGGCGCCGACCGGATCCGTCGCGCCGCCGACGGTCGCGGCGATGATCGAGCGCTTGCGGCGCTGCATGGCGAGGACCTTCTCCTCGACCGTTCCGGGCGTGATGAGCTTGAAGGCGTGGACCGTGCGCTTCTGCCCGATGCGGTGCGCGCGGTCGATCGCCTGGTCCTCGATGGAAGGGTTCCACCAGGGATCGAAGAGGACGACTTCGTCCGCGCCCGTCAGGTTCAGGCCCGTGCCGCCCGCCTTGAGCGAAATGAGGAACACGGGGATCGACGGATCGGTGTTGAAGCGGTGGACCGTTTCGAGGCGGTCGGTCGAAGAGCCGTCGATGTAGCAGTACGGAACGCCCCGCGCATCGAGCTCCTCGCGAAGCAGCTTGAGCATCTCGACGAACTGCGAAAAGACGAGCGTCCGGTGCCCGCCGTCCCGGGCCTGGTCCAGGATTTCGAGCAGCTGCTCGGTCTTGCCGGACGGCGCGGCGGAATCCGGCAGCGGATTGCCCTCCCCGAGCAGGCGCAGGTCGCAGCAGACCTGGCGCAGGCGCAGCAGCGCGGTGAGGACGACCATGCGGGACTTCTCGAAGCCGTCGCGCGCGATGGCCTCCGAAATCTGCCCGCGCGCGGCTTCCCAATACTTGTCGTAGACGCGGCGCTGGTCGGCGGTGAGCTCCGGCCAGGAGTTCTGGACGATCTTGGCGGGAAGGTCCTTGGCGACGTCCGACTTGAGGCGCCGCAGCAGGAACGGCCGCACCTTGTCGCGCAGGCGGTCGAGCGCGCGCTGCGCCGCAAGCCGGTCGGCCGGGCGCGCGGCGGGGTCGCCGAGGAGGGAGACGGGCACTTCGTAGTCGGCGCGGAACTCGTCGTAGGCGCCCAGGTAGCCGTGGCGCAGGAAGTCCATGATGCTCCACAGGTCGGCGAGCGAGTTTTCGATCGGCGTGCCCGTGAGGACGAGCCGGCTCCCGGCCTGGAGCAGCTTGGCGGCCTGCGCGCTCTGGGTGCGCTGGTTCTTGATGTTCTGCGCTTCGTCGAGGACGACGGCCGAGAACGGCGTCGCGGCGAGCCAGTCCGAGTCGCGCCGCAGGATCGCGTAGCTCGTGACGACGAGGTCGGCGGCCGCGGCGCGGTCGCGAAGGGCGGCGCGGTCGGGGCCCGCGTAGAGCAGCACGCGGAGGTCCGGCGTGAACTGCCGCGCCTCGTGCGCCCAGTTTTCGACGAGCGAGGTGGGGCAGACGACGAGCGCGGGCAGGCCCCGGTCGGCTTCGTGGAAGCGCGGCAGCGCGAGCCAGGCGAGCGTCTGGACGGTCTTGCCGAGGCCCATTTCGTCCGCGAGGATGCCGGCGAGGCGGTTCCGCTCGAGCCAGCGCAGCCACGCGACGCCCGTGCGCTGGTAGGGGCGCAGCGTGGAGCGCAGCGGCTCCTGGACGACGGCGCGGTCCTCGGCGTCCGGGTCGTGCGCGAGGGCCCTGCGGGTGCGGGCGACCCAGTCGGCGGACGCCTTGTCGAACACGACGCCCGACCGCGCGAGGCGGTCGACGGCGGCCAGCACGAACGGCGCGTGCACGGCGTCCACGCGCCGCAACGCGCCGGGGTCGGCGATTTCGGAGAGGCCGCATTCCCCTTCGAGGCGGTCGAGCGCTTCGAGCGCGGCCAGGTCGAAGAGGACCGGCCGCCCGCGGCGGTCCGCGATCCACGGGCGTCCGCGGTTCTTGGCGATCGCGACGTCGTCCGCGGAGACGCCGTGGGAGTACGACGCGCTCTTGTAGGAGAACCCCAGGTCGAAAGCGCCGGCCACGCCGAGCGCGTCGGCGGCGTGGACGACGACCGCGACGCGGTCGTAGCGCATGGAGAGCGCGGCGAGCGGCCCTTCGAGCGAAACGGACCACCCGTCGCGCGATTCGAGCTGGGGGACGGTCGTCGCGAGGAAGGAAAGGAGGGCCTCCTCGCCCGCGAGCGCCGCGAGCTTCGAACCGCGCATCGACGCGCCGTCGCGCGCGCCGTCCTCGCCGGAGATCCCGAGAGCGGGCAACGAGGCCAGCGCGGCGCGCTCGGCCTCGACGTTGCGCACGAAGTAGGCGTAGGGGTCGTCCGGCACCGGGATCGAAATCTCCGCGGCCGGGCCGGCGGCCTCGACTTCGACGGGGGCGCCGCCCGGCGCGGCGGGCGGGTAGACGGCCTTGAGCGAGAAGCGCAGCGCCGTGTGGACGCCGATTTTCTCGGGCGTCAGCGGCCAGGCGCCGTTCGTCGCGGAGGCGACGAGCCGGAACGAGGGCTTGGCGGGGGTCCAGGAAAACAGGTCCGGATCGAACTCGCAGCGCACGTCGAACGCGCCGCGCAGCGCCGGCAGCTCGTGTTCCAGGAAGCGGCGCGTGCCGATGCGGGGGATCGCGATCGTGTCGGCGTAGACCTTCTGGTAGAGGACCGGCAGGACGGCCTTCAGGGGCCAGAACGTCCCCGCGTGGAACGCGTAGCCGTGGTTGCCGAAGACGAGGTAGTCCGGGACGGTCCCCTCGGGGACGCCGGGGATTTCGGTGTTGAGAGCCAGGAGGACTTCGCCGGTCTCGGCGTCGAAGGACGCGAGCAGGTGCGACGGAACGGCGTCCGCCGCGCCGCGCACTTCAAGCGCGCCGGCGCCTCGCTCCAGGAAAAGCGGACGGCCGAGCTTGCCGAGCGTGTCGAGGATCCAGACGAAGTAGGCCGGCGCGAGGCGGACCGGACGCAGCAGCGACCCCTCGGCGATGTCCTCGAGGATGAACAGGACGTTGTCGTCCGCCTCCGAGAGGCTCACGGGCGTGCGGGAGGCGACATAGTCCGCGACGGGGCGCGGCGGCTCGTCCGGGCGGTCGGTCCGCGCGAAGGAAAGCTCGAGCGGGACGCTGCCGTCCGCGAAGCGGGCGGCCCAGTCACGGGGCACGGCGAGGCGGAGCGCGACGGGCGCGCCGCGGACGAGGTCGCGCTCGACGCTCTCCCCGCGGGCGAGCGCCTCGGCGACGCGGCGCGCGTGTTCGGCCTCCGCGGCGCGCTTGTCGTCGTGGCGGGCGCCGGCGGCGCGTTTCTGGAGCGTCCACGCGACGGCGAGCATGTGGAAGCAGACGAGCCCGCGCTTCTGCGAAGCGGGGCACGGGCACTTGTTGTCGACGACCGTGCGCGACGGCCGCACCGTGAACGACGTCTTCACGGACGAGCCGTTCACGTTCACGACGCCGCTCGCGGTGCGCGTGGCGGGGTCGTATTCCGCGTGCGTGACGAAACCGCGCTCGGCGGCCTTTTCGCCGGCTTCGCAGGACGCGCGGTCGCCCCACGCGCGGATTTCGCCGGGGGTGTAGTCGAATGCTTGGGGAACGGGCATGGAAGGGTCCGTTTTCGAATTATCCGGGCGCCGCGCCGTCCGGCGCAACGCCCGCGACGCGGCCGGCGCATACCGGTCCGCATCTCGCAAACGCGGCGGATTCTACCACATCCCGCCGTTCCGGCGCAACGGCGATTTTCCGCGGTTGCGCGGCGGGCGGCCGGTCAGGCGAGGAACGGACGGAGGACGGCCTCGATCGCGGCTTTGCGCTCCGCGAGCGACGCGGGCGTCTTCGCTTCGGCGATGAGGCGCAGGTAGGGCTCGGTGTTCGACTTGCGGACGTTGAACCACCAGTCCGGCCAGTCGTAGCGCACGCCGTCGAAGTCCAGCGCGCGGTCCGGCGGCGGGAGCGTCGCGACCCAGGCGCGGACCGCGGCGAGCGCGCCGTCCTTGTCCGGAACGGTGTAGTTGCATTCGCCGCTGTTGGCGTAGGCGTCGATCTCGCGCACGAGGTCCGCGAACGAGCGGCCCGCCTTCTTCGCGGCGGCCGCGCGGGCGAGGACGATCTCCGCGCACAGCACCGCCGAGTCGCACCAGTGGAAGTCGCGGAAGTAGTAGTGGCCCGCGAGCTCGCCGCCGCACGGCGCGCGCAGCTCGCGCAGCTTCACCTTGGCGAACGCGTGGCCGACCTTCCACAGGTGCGGGACGCCGCCGAGCGCGGCGACGCGCTCCGTCACGCCGCGCGAGGTGCGGATGTCGCAGAGGACCGCCGCGCCGGGCTCGTCCGCGAGGAAGCGCTCCGCGAGGACCGCGGTCATGACGTCCGGGCGGACGAACGCGCCCGCGCCGTCCACGAACGCGACGCGGTCCGCGTCGCCGTCGAAGATGACGCCCAGGTCCGCGCCGCGGCGCACGACCTCGGCGGAAAGCTGCGCGGTCGCCTCCGGCAGGAGCGGGTTCGGCGGGTGGTTCGGGAACGAGCCGTCCGGCTCCTCGTTGAGGTAGGCGACGCCGGGGCCCTCGCCGAAGAGGCGGCGCGCGAGCAGGCCGGCCATGCCGTTGGAGCAGTCGACGACGAGCTTCAGGCCCGAGAGGTCCGGCGCCCAGCGGCGGTGGAACGCGAGGTAGTCCTCCGCCAGGTCGAGCCGGCGCACCGTGCCGGGCTTCGCGGCGGGCGGCGGCAGCTCGCCCTCGATGCGGCGGCCGAGCTCCGGAAGGCCCGAGTCCGCGCCGACGGGCAACGCGCCCTTGCGGGAGATCTTGAGCCCGTTGTATTCCTTCGGGTTGTGCGAGGCGGTGATCATCACGGCGGCCTCGTAGCCGCGCTCGCCCGTGAAGAAGTAGGTCATGGGCGTCGTGCAGAGGCCCATGTCGTCCACGTCCGCGCCGGCCTCGGTCAAGCCGCGCACGAGCGCGTCGAAGACTTCGGGGGAGCTGGTGCGGGCGTCGCGCCCGACGAGGACGCGCGCGGCGCCGAGGAGGCCGGGCAGGCACCGGCCGACGCGGTAGACGACGCCGGCGTCGAAGTCGACGCCCCAGACGCCGCGGATGTCGTAGGCATGGAAGGCTGGGTTCATGGGGGACAGACTACCACAGGCGCGGACGGAATGCAATCTTGCCCCGCGCGCGCGGTTTTGGTATGATGCGCCGCCACAAACCACCCCCTTCCGCCCCGGTTTTCCCGCGGGCGATTCTACGACATGAACGTTTTCGCAGCCCTCTTCGGAACCAAGCACGCCCGCGACGTCAAGAAGCTCCGCCCCATCGTGGCGAAGATCAACGAGTGGGACGAGAAGTACAAGTCCCTCTCGGACGACGAACTCAAGGCCAAGACCCCCGAGTTCAAGGAGCGCCTCGCCAAGGGCGAGACGCTCGACGACATCCTGCCCGAGGCCTTCGCGGCCGTCAAGAACGCCTGCCGGCGCCTGCTCGGCTCCAAGTGCACGGTCTGCGGGCACGAGCTCACGTGGGACATGGTCCCGTTCGACGTCCAGCTCATGGGCGGCATCGTCCTGCACCAGGGCAAGATCGCCGAGATGCAGACGGGCGAGGGCAAGACGCTCGTCGCCACCGCGCCGCTCTACCTCAACGCGCTCTCGGGAAAGAACGTGCAGCTCGTCACGGTGAACGACTACCTCGCCCTGCGCGACTCGCAGTGGATGGGCGTCGTCTACAAGTGGCTCGGCCTCACGGTCGGCTGCATCCAAAACTCGATGGGCCCGCAGGAGCGCCGCGCCCAGTACGCCTGCGACATCACCTACGGCACGAACTCCGAGTTCGGCTTCGACTACCTGCGCGACAACGGCATGGCGCAGGACCTGCGCGAGCAGGTGCAGCGCGGCCACCACTTCGCGATCGTCGACGAGGTGGACTCGATCCTGATCGACGAGGCGCGCACGCCGCTGATCATCTCCGGCCCCTCCGAGTATTCCCACAACCAGTACAAGGAGCTCCAGCCGCAGGTCGAGCGCCTCTACCGCCGGCAGGAGAAGCTCGTCGCCGGCAAGCTCGCCGACGCGAAGAAGGCGATCGAGGCGGGCGAGGAGGAGCACGCGCGCCGCCTGCTCTACCAGATCTACCACGGCATGCCCAAGAGCAAGGAGCTGCTTTCCCTGCTCGAGGATCCGGCCGTTCGCCGCCTCCACGAGTCCGTCGAGAGCATGATGCTCACCGACATGCACAAGGACGAGGCGCGCGAGCTGCGCGAGGAGCTGTTCTTCACGGTGGACGAGAAGATGCGCGACGCGTCGCTCACCGACCGCGGCTGCGCCGAGCTCAACCCCGCCGACCCGGAGATGTTCGTCGTGCCGGACATCGTCTCCGCCATGGCCGAGATCGACCGCGAGGACCTCCCGCGGGAGGAGCGCGCCAAGCGCCGCGTGGCGGTGCAGCAGCGCTTCGCCGAGCGCTCCGAGCGCATCCAGAACGTCGGCCAGCTCATCAAGGCCTACTGCCTGTACGAGAAGGACACCGACTACGTCGTGATGGAGAACAAGGTCCTCATCGTCGACGAGTTCACGGGCCGCATCCTGCCCGGCCGCCGCTGGAGCGACGGCCTGCACCAGGCGGTCGAGGCCAAGGAGCACGTCGAGATCGAGCGGGAGACGCAGACGCTCGCGACGATCACGATCCAGAACTACTTCCGCATGTACAAGAAGCTCTCGGGCATGACCGGCACCGCCGAGACCGAGGCCGCGGAGTTCGAGGACATCTACCACCTCGACGTCGTCGCGATCCCCACGAACCGCCCCATCCGGCGCGTGGACCGCAACGACCTGATGTACAAGACGCAGCGCGAGAAGTTCAACGCGATCATCGAGGACGTGGCGGAGTGCCACCGCAACGGCCAGCCCGTCCTGATCGGCACCGTCTCGGTCGAGACCTCCGAGATCCTCTCGCGCCTCTTCGCCAAGGCCGGCATCCCGCACAACGTCCTCAACGCCAAGAACCACGCCCGCGAGGCCGAGATCGTCGCGCTGGCCGGCCAGAAGGGCGCCGTCACGATCGCCACCAACATGGCCGGCCGCGGCACCGACATCAAGCTCGGCGAGGGCGTCGTGTGGACGCCCAAGGAGCTCATCCAGTCGCAGACGGCGCTCGACGAAAAGCCCGCAGGCGAAACGAAGACGCTGCGCCAGCTGCTCGTCGAGCGCCCGTGCGGCCTCTACGTGATCGGCTCGGAGCGCCACGAGTCCCGCCGCATCGACCGCCAGCTGCGCGGCCGCTGCGCCCGCCAGGGCGACCCCGGCGCCTCGCGCTTCTACGTGTCGCTGGAGGACAACCTCATGCGACTCTTCGGCTCGGACCGCATCGCGGGCATCATGACGCGCCTCGGGATGAAGGAGGGCGAGCCGATCGAGCACCCGTGGCTCAACCGCTCGATCGAGAGCGCGCAGCGCCGCGTCGAGGAGCGCAACTTCTCGATCCGCAAGCGGACGCTCGAGTACGACGACGTCATGAACCGCCAGCGCGCCGTCGTCTACGACTTCCGCTCCGACGTGCTCGCCAAGGAGGACGTCCACGGGCTCGCGCTCGACATCCTGCACGACCTGGTGCTCACGCGCGCCGAGGAGTGGATGACGGGCGAGAAGGACGCCCAGCCGGAGGACTTCGCCGACTGGGTGCAGGACACGTTCCCGGTGCCCGTCGCCAAGGAGGAGCTCGCGCCGTTCGCCGGCAATCCGGAGGAGGCCGCCAAGTTCGTCTACCAGCGCGTCGAGGACGCCTACGAGCTCAAGTGCTCGATGGAGGATGCCGAGGCGCTGCCGCGCGTGGAGCGCTACGTCGTGCTTCGCTCGATCGACCGCGAATGGCAGGACTACCTGCGCGCGATGGACGACCTGCGCGACGCCGTGCGCCTGCGCGCCTACGGCCAGCGCGACCCGCTCGTCGAGTACAAGCGCGAGGCCTACGGCCTCTTCGAGCGGCTCATGGCGGCGATCAAGACGCGCGTCGCCACGACGCTCTTCCGCGTGTCGACGTCGCTGGAGAGCATGCAGAACTTCATGGCTCAGGTGCGCCGGCCGCGCCGCGTGCAGCTCACGAGCGCCGACCCGAACG
>CADBEF010000136.1 GCA_902793555.1 uncultured bacterium
TTCGGGCGCCGGCTCCGCGGCGGGGGCTTCGGGCGCCGGCTCCGCGGCGGGAGCTTCGGGCGCCGGCTCCGCGGCGGGAGCTTCGGGCGCCGGCTCCGCGACGGGCTCCGCGGCGGGCTGCAGGAGGGCGGACAGGTCGACCTGCCCGGCGGGGGCGGGGACGGCCAGACGGTCCTTGGCGCGGATGACCTCGTCGGCCTGCGCGGCCCAAGCGGTTCCGGGATACTCGGTCAGGAACAGGTCGAGCAGGGCCTTGCCCTCGCGCTTGCCTTCCTCGGTCCCCGAAAGAATCAGGCAGCGGGCCTGCGCGATGCGCGCGTCGGGAGCGAGGGCCGAATTCGGGAAGTCCGTCTCGTGGAACGTGCGGAACGCCTCGGCCGCCTCGGCGACGCGGCCGAGCGCCTCGTCGCAATGCGCGAGGCCGAAAGCCGCGACGTCGGCGAGAAAATGCTTCGGGGCGGCGTCGAGGAAGCCGCGGTAGGCGTCCGCGGCCTGCTCCCACTCGCCGGCCGCGTCGTGCATCGCGGCGAGGCGAAGGCGGGCGAAATCGGTGACGCCGGACGAGCGGTTCTCGTGGATCAGCGCCTCGAGCGCGGGCACGTCGCGGGCCTGTTGCAGTTCGGCAAGCGCCTGGGCGGCGTTGTTTTCGCGGTGCGAACGGATCCAGCGGGTGCCGAGCACGACGGCCAGCACGACGCACAGCACGATCGTGACGGCGTTGCCGTGCACGTTCCACCACTGCTTGAGCTCCTCGATTTCCTCGGGCGTTCCGCCGGTGGTGTGGGAGAGGTTCTTGATGTCTTTGTCGGCCATGGGAGGTCCTTTTTCGGTTGAAAGGTCGGGGGGGGGAAGTCGTGGAAGGCGGAATCCGGAATCCGGAACCCGCGCGACCGGCCCGGACGGTTACAGGAACCGTTCCGGAATGTCGCCGCCGTACATCTTCCCGATGGCGAGGAAGCCCTCGGACGTGATGCCGGTCAGCGGCTTGCGGCCGGACGAAAGGACGAGCATGAAGATCTTCGCGGCCTTCTCGATCGTCTCCATCTGGCCCATCGCGTTGTCGAACGTGTCGGCCGCGCAGAAAAGGCCGTGGTGGGCCCAGACGACGTTGTTGTACGTCTCCATGAGCTTCGAAGTGGCCACCGCGACCTCGCGCCCGCCGGGGACCATCCACTTCACCACGCCGAGACCTTCGGGGAAGATCACGGGGCATTCCGTCATCGTGTTCCAGAGCGCCCGCGTGAAGTCGCGGTCGGTCAGGGGCACGACGTAGGTCATCGCGATGAGGTTCGCGGGGTGCGCGTGGTAGACCACGCGCACCTTGCCGCCGGAAAGGCGGTCCTTGACCTCGAGGTTCATCAGGTGGCTGGAGAACTCGGACGTCGGGCGCCCGCCGTCGCGCAACCCCCAGCGGACGCGGTAGCGCGCGCCCTCCTTGTCCAGCTCGCAGATCGCGACGGACGCCTCGGTGTCGTAGGCGACGTTGCGGAAGAAGCGGCCGGACCCCGTCACGAGGAACCACTCGCCGCCGAGACCGGGAACCGCCACGTCGCCCTTCGGGTCGACGTCGGTCCACGGACCGGGCTTTTTCGCGCCGAGGATGCCGCGGACGGCCTTGGCCTCGGTGGGGAGCATGTGGTAGGAGAGGTTGCCGCCGTTGCGCTCGTGGAAGCCCTGGGCGTCCCCGATCTCGCACAGCCGGACGAATTCCTTGACGAAAGGCAGTTCGGTGATTTTCATGGTTGCGGAAAACGCGGACGATTCTAGCACATCCGCCGCGCCGCGGCAAACGAAAAACACCGCTGGACTTTCACCCGGGCGTCTGGTAGAATGTTCGCGATTTTCGCCGCGGCGCCCGGGCTTCTTCCGGGAGGAGCCGCGGCGCGGAACCGTCCGAACACCCCACACGCAAGTCGCCCCATGTCGACCCTCAGCAACATCTGGAAGATCAAGGAGCTCCGCTCCCGCATCCTCTTCACCCTCGCGCTCATCTTCATCTGCCGCCTCGTCGCGGCCGTCCCGACGCCCGGCGTGAACGCCGCCGCGATGGGCGACATCATCAACGCCAACCGCGGCGCGATGGGCGGCCTCATGGGGATGCTGGACATCTTCACCGGCGGCGCGCTCGCGCGCTTCTCCGTCGGCACGCTCTCGATCTGGCCCTACATCAACGCGAGCATCATCATCCAGCTCATGACGGCGATCGTGCCGTCGCTCGAGAAGATGGCGCGCGAGGGAGACGTCGGCCGCCAGAAGCTCACGCAGGTCACGCGCTACCTCACGCTCGTGCTCTGCGCCGGCCAGGCCTACGCGATCGCCGCCGGCATCGAGTCGATGGTCTCGCCCGGCGGCGTCCCGGTCGTCGCCTTCCGCGGCTTCGGCTTCCGCCTCCTCACCGTGATCGCCATGACCTCCGCCACGATGCTCGTCATGTGGCTCGGCGAACAGATCACGGAGCGCGGCATCGGCAACGGCATGTCGGTCATCATCATGGTGAACATCTGCGCGCGCCTCCCCGGCGCGATCTACGAGACGGTCCTCAAGTTCTTCCCGCAGGGCGGCCAGCCGGCCGAGCTGAACTTCTTCACGCTGATCTTCCTGCTCGCGCTCGCGTTCTTCGTCTTCGCCGGAACGATCCTGCTCACGGACGGCGTCCGCAAGGTCCCGGTCCACGCCGCGCGCGGCGCGGTCGGCGGCCGCGTCGCGGGCGGGCGTTCCACCTACATGCCCCTGCGCGTGAACTACGCGGGCGTCATGCCGATCATCTTCGCGGGCCCGATCCTGACGGTCCTGGGCTGGCTCTTCAGCCGCGTGGACGCCTCGTGGCTCGGCTGGCTCAAGAACTACGGCACCAACCTCTACCACGGCTACAGCGAGCCCGGTCCCTGCTTCCTGATTTCCTACGCCCTGCTGATCCTGTTCTTCTCGTTCTTCTGGATCGCCACGCAGTTCAACGCCGTCCGCATCGCGGACGACATGAAGGCGTCCAACAGCTACATTCCCGGCATCCGCCCGGGCATGCCGACGGCCGAGTTCCTGGACCTGACGATGACGCGCGTCACCGTCATCGGATCGGTGGGCCTGATCATCATCGCGCTGCTCCCCTCCCTGCTCCGCAGCTGGGGCGGCGGCCAGCTCCCCGCCGAGCTCGCGTCCTTCTTCGGCGGCACCTCGCTGCTGATCATCGTCGGCGTCGCGCTCGACACCATGCGCCAGGTCGAGTCCTACCTCGTCATGCGCGAGTACGACGGCTTCCTCAAGCACGGCCGCATCCGCGGGCGGGCCGGCTAGTTTCACCCAACCCCCAAACCAACCCCACCCCATGAAGAAGACGATCCTCGCCGCCGCCCTCGCGGCCGCCGCGCTCGCCGCTCCCGCCGCGACGCCCTCCGAAACCGCCGCCCTCGCGGCCGCCAAGCAGTTCTACTCCGCCAAGGGCGGCGACTTCGCCGCCGCGTGGAAGGCCCTCCCCGCCTCCTACCAGAAGGACGTCGCGGACGTCGTGAAGCTCTTCGCCTCCAAGATCGACGCCGACCTCTGGACCGCCGCCCAGGGCGCGCTCAAGGACGTCGCCGGCGTCGCCCTCAAGAAGGCCGAGTTCGCCCTCGCGGACGTGGACGAAGAGGACCGCCCCGACACGATCCGCATGATCGCCAAGGCCGCCGCCGTCTTCAAGGCCGCCTCCTACGACGACATCAAGGCCGGCAACCTCGCCAAGGTCCTCGCCGCCAAGCCGCTCGAGATGGCCGGCGTCACGGACAAGCTCCCCGCCTTCAAGATGCCCGAGATCACCGTCAAGCAGAACGACGACGGCACGGTCGCCGTCACGGTCGACGACGACACGGAAGACTTCTCGCTCGTCGAGGGCAAGTGGCTTCCGAAGGACATGGCCGAGGGCTTCAAGGACGGCATCAAGGAGGCCAAGGAAGGCCTCGCCGGCTTCTCGGTCCCCGCCAACATGAAGCCGCAGATCATGGCGATCTTCCCGGCCATCTCCTCCGCCGCCAAGAACTGCGCCAAGGCCAAGACCAAGGAAGAGTTCCAGCAGGCCGCCATGATGGGCTTCATGCCCGTCATGATGATGGCCGGCTCCCTTGGCGACGCGAACGCCGGCGAGGACGACGACGACGAGGAGGAATACGACATCGCCGAGTAGTCGGCCCCTCCCGACCCGCCGGACGGCCGGACGCGACACCGCGTCCGGCCGTTCCGTTTTCCGGTCCGGGCTCCGCGCGAAAAACGCTTTCCTCCTCGGGTCGCGTCTGGTATACTCCCCGTCATTCTTCCGAACGAAAGGCATCTCCATGCGCCGTTTCCTTCCCGCCGCCCTCGCCTTCTTCGCCGTCGCTTCCGCCGCGGCCGAACCCAACCGCTTTTCGCTCGTCCGATCCGATTCGGGGGAAGCCGCCGAAGCCGGCATCTTCTCCCTCGACGACGCCACGCTGCGCCTCGCCTGCGCGGAAGAACGGCCGGACGGCGTCGCGGAGGGCGCGACGCCGCCCGTCGCGGTCCTCTGCCACGGATTCGGGGCGACGAAGGAAGGTCCTCTCTTCGACGCGATCTCGAAAGCGCTCCGCGCGCGCGGCGTCGCCGTGGCGCGGTTCGACTTCAACGGCCACGGCGCGAGCGACGGCCCGTTCGAGCGCATGACCGTTTCCAACGAGGTGCTCGACGTCGAAACCGTCCTGGACTACTACCGCAACGTCCGCGGCGCGCGCGTCGCCCTCGTCGGACACTCGCAGGGCGGCGTCGTCGCCGCCCTCTCCGCCGCGCGACTCGGCGCCGGCTCCGTCGAGGCGCTCGCCCTGCTCGCGCCCGCCGCCGTGCTCCGCGAGGACGCCCAGCGCGGCCGCATCTTCGACGCCGTCTTCGACCCACTCGACCCGCCTGAAACGATTCCCGTCATGGGCGGCCGGCTCCGCATCGGCCGCGGCTACGTCCTCGACGCGCAGGAGACCGATCCCTACGCCGCCGTCGCGCGCTTCCGCGGTCCGCTCCTCGTCGTCCACGGCCAGGCCGACACCGTCGTTCCGTGGTCCTACGGGCAGCGCTTCGTCGACGTCCGTCCCGACCAGGGCGAACTCGTCCTCGTCCGCCCGGCCGACCATGCCTTCACGGGCTGGGAGGATACCGTCGCCGGCGTCGTCGCCAATTTCGTCGCGAAAAGTTTCGGACTGATCGCCGACGAAACCTCCGCCCCCGCGGCGGCGCCCGCGCCCGTCGAAGCGCCCGCGCCCGCCGAAGCGCCCGCTTCCGTCGAAGTCCCCGCTCCCGTCGAGGCAAATCCGCCCGCTGAGACGCCCGCGCCCGAACCGGCGGTCGAATCCGTTCCCGAAGCCCCCGCGCAGACGATGCCCGTCGAGCTCCCGCCCGACATCCGCGGCGACATGCAGAGCTTCCTCGACGCCCTCGCCGCGCAGACGTCGGCCGAGCCCGCTCCCGCCGCGGAATCTCCCGCAGAGTCCCCGGAGGTCGCGGCGCCCGCCCCTGCCGCTGAGTCTCACGCGGAGTCCGCGGAGCCCGCCCCTGCCGTTGAATCTCACGCGGAGTCCGCGGAGGTCGCGGAGCCCGCCCCTGCCGCTGAGTCTCACGCGGAGTCCGCGGCGCCCGCCCCCGCCGATGAGTCTCACGCGGAGTCCGCTGAGCCCGTTCCCGCCATTACGGAATCCGCGCCGGCGGCCGAGCCGCCGGTCGCCGATTCCCCCCAGGTTCCGGCGGAGCCGCCCGCCGCGCCTTCCATCCAGTCTCTCGCCGCCGCCTACCCCGCCCTTCCGATTCCGCCGAACGGCTCCGTGATCAACATCCTCGCCGCCCCGAACGGCCTCACGTGGCAGGGCCTCGAAGTGGAGGAGGAGGACATGGTCGAGCGCCTCCGCATCTTCGGAAAAAGCATTCCCGACGCGTACGTCCGCCTCCAGGCGTTCGCCGAAACGCCCGCCGCGCTCGTGAATCGGCTCGTCGAAACCGCCCGCGACGCGGGCTTTTCGAAAATCTCCGTCGTCCTTCCCGCCGCCCGCTGACACGCGCCGTGATCGAAGAACTGTCGGTTCGCGACCTCGCGGTCGTCGAGAAGGCGGACATCGCCTTCGGCCCCGGCCTCAACGCCGTCACGGGCGAGACTGGCGCCGGCAAGTCCGTCCTGCTCTCCGCGATCGGCCTGCTGGCCGGGCTTCGCGCCGACCGCTCCGAGGTCCGCGCCGGCGCCGCGCAGGCCGACGTACGGGCGCGCATCTCGCTGCCGCCCGCCACGCTCGCCGCCGTCGCGCCGCTCCTCGAGGAGGCCGGCCTCGACCCGTGCGAGGACGGCGCGCTGCTCCTGCGCCGCACGCTCTCCGCGAACGGCTCCGGCCGCTGCTTCGTGAACGGCGGCCCCGCCACCGTCCAGGCGCTGCGCCGCATCGGCGAGCGCCTCGTCGACTTCCACGGCCCGCACGACAACCAGTCGCTGCTCGACCCCGCCTTCCAGCTCGACGCGCTCGATTCCTTCGGCGCCTGCGCCGCCGCCCGCGCCGCCTACGCGGAGCGCTGGTCCGCGCTGCGCGCCCTGCAAGTCCGCGCCGAGGCCCTCCGCGGCGGGGACGAGGGCGCGATCGCCCGCGAGATCGACCTGCTGCGCTACCAGGTGCGCGAGATCGAGGAGGCGGCGCCCGACCCGGAGTCCGACGGCGACGCCCTCCGCGACGAGTACACCGCCGCGACGAACGCCGCGCGCATCCTCGAGCTCGGCTCCGGCGCCTGCGCCGCGCTCACCGACGCGGACGGCAACGCGGTCGACGCCGTCGCCGCCGCCGTCCGCGCGCTCGAGGAGATGCGCGACCTCGGCTCGCGCGACGCCGCGGCGTGGCTCGACGAGCTCGCCCCCCTCTCCGCGCGCCTCTCCGACCTTTCGCGCGACGTCTCGTCCACGCTCTCCCGCCTCGACGCCTCGCCCGAACGCCTCGCCGAGCTCGAGGCGCGCATGTCGCTCGTCGAATCGCTCCGCCACAAGTACGGCCGCACGATCCCCGACGTGCTCGCGTTCCTCGAACGCGCCAAGGCGCGCCTCGCCGAGCTCGAGGGCCGCGGCGAGCTGCTCGCGTCGATCGACGCCGACGTCGCGAAGGCGGACGCCGCCGTCCGCGCCGCGGGGCGCACGCTCTCCGACAAGCGCCGCAAGGCCGCCGGCGCGCTCGCGAAGGCCGTCGTGAAGGAGCTCGCCGACCTCGGCCTCGCCAAGGCGGGCTTCGAGGTCCGCGTCGAGCCCGGCGAGCCGCGCGAAAGCGGCCTGGACGCCGTCGACTTCGGCTTCGCGCCCAACCCCGGCGAGCCGATGCGGCCGCTACGGCAGATCGCGTCCAGCGGCGAGATCTCGCGCGTCATGCTCGCGCTCAAGACCGTCCTCGCCGCGCACGACCGCATCCCGGTGCTCGTCTTCGACGAGATCGACGCCAACGTCGGCGGCGAGATCGCGCGCGTCGTCGGGCGGAAGCTCGCCGCGCTCGGCAAGACGCGGCAGATCCTCTGCATCACGCACCTGCCGCAGGTCGCCTCGTGCGCGGACTCGCACTTCGTCGTCCGCAAGGAGATCCGCGGCGACCGGACCTACACCTCCATCTCGCCCGTCGACGGCGAGGCGCGCGTCGACGAGCTCGCCCGCATGCTCGGCGGCGAGAAGCTCACCTCCGTCGTCCGCCGCCACGCCGCCGAGCTCCTCGCGCGGCGATAGCCCCCCCCCTGGACATTCCCCACTTTTTGGCGGCGCACCGATGCGCGGCCCCGCCAACACGGGGTGCCGGGCGCGTTTGCAAGTGGAAGCGGCGCATGCGGCATCGGCTCCCGAGAAGCTGTTCCCGAATCCGGGGCCGCCCTCCCGCTCGCGCCGCATCCCGCCCCGCATCCCCCGGCCGTCGCTACGCCGCTCGCCCTCGGGCCGCGCCTCGTCCTCCCTCCGTCCCGTGTGGGCGGCCGCGCAGGGGTGCCGCCCCGGGGAGCGCCTGCGAACGAGCGCCGTCCGGGACCGCCCAGAAGGGGCGAGCGACGAGGCGCAGCGGGCGTGGGCGCGCGGGGAGCACGGGGGCGGCGCCGCGATGCGGGATGCGGCGCGGAGGCGGTGTGGGCCGGCGTGAGGCGC
>CADBEF010000137.1 GCA_902793555.1 uncultured bacterium
AGGGCGACGCCGGTCGCCGTGCCGGCGCCTTTCGCGGGGGAGTCCGCGGCGATCGTGTAAATGCCCTCCGCGGCGTTCCCGAACTTGGGCTCGCCCGTCGCGCTGTGGTTGCCGAGCTTGTCGGCCTCGACGTCGAAGAGGCAGTAGTCCACGCCGCCCGTGTAGCTCATGTCCACCGTCTTCGCCGCGGCGCCGGAGGCGTTGCCCGCGACGATGCAGTCGACCAGCGACGCCTTCCTGTTCGTGTCGTTCGCCGAGTGGACTCCGCCGCCCGTTCCGCTCGCCCGGTTGCCGACGATGGTGGTGTTGCGCACCTTGCGGGCATAGGCCTTGTAGAAGAGGTCCAGACCGATGCCGCCGCCATTGCCGAACGCCCGGTTCCCGCAGACGAGGCACGCGTCGACGACGGCCTCGCCGCGGACCGTCTGGTCGCGGCAGCCGATTCCGCCGCCGGCGCAGTAGGTGGCGCCCTTCATGCCGACCTGGTTCTGCACGACGGCACAGCGCTCGACGGTGCCCTTGTCGAGGAAGATCCCGCCGCCGAAGCACGAGTTCCCGGTGGCGCCGGCGAGGTTCTTGAGGACGCGGCACTCGACGAGGGAGCCGTCCGACAGATAGACGCCGCCGCCGTGATTGTATCCGCCGGCGGTGATGCCGCCCGTCAGCGTGACGCCGCGGAGGGTCGAGCCGCCGTCGAGGGTCGCGACGCGCTGGGTCGCCCGCTGCCGGATGGCCGTCGTCCGCCAGCCGCTGCCGGCGACGGTGACGCCGCCGGTGATCGCCAGTTCCGCGTCGACGAGGTAGGTCCCTCCGGCGAGCGTCACGGTTCCTCCGGCGGCCGCGGCGGCGTCGATCGCCGACTGCAGGGCCGCCGTGTCGTCGTCTCCGCTGGGCTCGAGCGCGCCAGTCCCGGAGGCGGCGGTGGTGAAGCTGCCCTGCCGCCGGGTGCCGAGGCGGCCCGTCGCATTGTTGACGACGGACGCCGTCCAGTGGTAGGTGGTTCCCGGGGCCAGGCCCTTGACCCAGGCGACGAAGCGGTTGCGCTGTCCGGCGAGGACGATCCGCTCCGGCCCGAGGCTGTCCGCGTCGGTGCCGCAGGCGAAGGCGATGTCGCACGCGCTCGCCCCGGCGCCCGGCGAGGCGATCATGCCGGAGAGCGTGACGACCGTGGACGCGGGCTGGACGAAGAACTCCTCGAGGACGGGAGCGGCGGGGGCCGGCGCCGCGTAGGCGGCGCACTCGCGCACTCCGCGCAGGAGCGCGGACCGGCAGGCGTCGTCGAAGGTGCCGTCGATCCGATCCGCCGCATGCAGGAGCTTGTCGTAGCCCGCGAAGGAGACCGGGACGGAGGCCGTGAGCGCGATGGAGGCGCCAGCCGCCTCGGACTCGTTCGCGGGGTTCGCCGCAAGCGAGTCGATGCCCTGGCGGAAGACCTGCTTCGCGAAGGCGTCGACGGAGAGTCCGCGGGCGGCGGCGGCCGACTCGAACGCCGCGAATTCGGCGGTGGAGAGATTCACGGCGGCGGAGGGCTCGTCCGAATAGGTCTCCTTGACGATCAGCGTCTCGTCCGCGTTCCATGCCGCTTCCGCGGCGGACATCTCCGCGGCGTCGAGTCCGAACGCCGCGAGGACGGCGCGCGCCATCTGCCGATCGCCCGTCGGCGCCATGTGGACGCCGTCGACGGTCGCGGCGCGCCCGCCCATGTTGTATCCGGCCTGTTCGCTCAGGCGCGGATTGTCGATGTCGTTGATCCAGCCGCGCACGGCGTGGAAGGTATCGGCATACGGAACGCCCTCGGCGGCGGCGATCTCCCTGACGCCGGCCGCGTAGCGGCGGATCTCGCCGTTTTCCGCCTCGCCGGCCGCCGTGGTCGGCGAAAGAAGGACGGGGACGGCGCCGGCGGCCTTGGTCTTGGCGACCATCTGGAGCTCGTTGGCGTAGAACTTTTCATACGTCGAGTTCGCGTCCTGGTACCAGACGTCGTTGACGCCCGCGCTGATGGTGACGACGTCGGGATCGTGCGCGATGACGTCGGCGTCGAACCGCGCGAGCATCGCGGCCGACTTGTCGCCCTTCACGCCCGCGCCGTACCAGGTCACGTCGATGCCGTTCGCGGCGAGGCCCCTGACGACGAGATTGACGTATCCGTGGCGATTGGTCACGCCGTACCAGGTGATCGAGTCGCCCATGAAGACGAGCGTGTCGCCGTTCTTGACGACCTTCTCGCCGGCGACGGCTGCGAAGGGGGCGGCGATGGCGGCGGCGCAGGCGAGCGCGACAAGGAGCGGAGTCCGGGGTCTCATGGGAGGTCCTTTCGATGGTTGTGGCAAGACGGCGCCCAGTCTACGCCAAACGCAGCCCTCCGACCATCACCCGGAAGTATACGTCCCCGGCGCGCTATTCCGGGGCGCCGGAGCGCAGGAGCATGAAGCCGCGGTCGGCGTTCACGGGGACGGGGACGAGGATCCGCGTGCCGTCCGCGCTGACGCCGAGATCGGCCTTCTCGAGCGAGACCGGGGCCCAGTCCGCGGCCTTGGCGTTGAGGTCGGCGTTGGTGCAGACGGCGATGCCGAGGACTGCGGTGCCGCCCTCGATCGCGAGCGTCGCGATCCCGGGCGCCTCGAGCTCGGTGGTCGAGACGAGCGCCATTCCGTCGGGAACGGCGGAGGAGAAGCCGCCGCGCAGCTCGCCCAGCGACAGACTCACCGGCACCGCGTCGGGGAGCGACGCGAAGGCGTTCGCGCCGGGGGCCACGCCGTCGCCGATCGCGATGGCGGAGACCGCCGCCGGGTCCCACGGCGCGTCGGACGCGGCCGCGAAGTCGTACATCGACCCCGGCCCCGTCAGGGTCAGGACGCCGTCCGCGTCGAGCGTGGCGACGACCGAGTCGCCGACCTGCCACGATTGCGACGCGGACGAAACCGCCTTGAACACCCAGGTGTTCGGCCCGTCGGACTGGAGCGTCAGCTCGGAGGAGTCGTAGACCTCGCCGGAGTAGAGCTCGCGGACCCGCTCCATGCCGGCAGGCAGGCTGATCCGGATCGTCGCGTTCGACGCCGTGTGGAACATGAGGACGTCGCCGTGGCGGCGGACGCAATGTCCGATCGGCGCGATCGGCGTGGCCCCCATCCCGACGAGGAGGTCACGCCACACCGTCGGGTTGGTGACGTGGTACGGCATGTTGTTGATATCGCGCACCGTCGCCTGCGACGACGGGAGGCTGAACGGGCAGTGGAAGAGCCAGACCGACTTGAAGTCGGAGGCGGAGACGCGCTGCTGCAGCGCGGTCCGCATCTCGCCTTCCGGCGCGAAGACGTTGAGGAAGACGGCCTTGCGGTAGCGGTCCGCGGGCCGGGCGAGGAAGTCGTCGAGCGACATGAAGTCGAACGGCACGCCCGACGCGTAGAGGCCCGGCAGGGAGTGCGTGTAGACGAGGGCGTGCGTGAACGTCTCGACGTTCGAGCACCGCAGGCGTTCGCGCCAGTCGACGACGACGGCGACCTCGTTGCCGGAGTCCTCCGGCCGCGCGCCGATCTGCCCGAGGACGCGCTGCGTGTCGGCGATGGCCTGCAGGACGGGCGGCGTGTCCATCGAGAACGGCCGCTTGTCGATGTCGTGCTCGGGGTCGAGCATCTGGAGGCCGCATCCGTCGAAGTAGCGGTTGAGCCAGTTGCGGCGCGTGGTCATCGCCGACTCCCGGTCGCTGCGGGTGCAGATGTACTGGAGCTGGACGTAGTCGGAGACGTGGTGGTGCCGCATGTCGTCCTCGAGCATGACGAGCTTGCCGTGGCGGTGGAAGGTCGCCGGAATCGTGCGGTGGTAGTAGGCGCCGCCCGCGAGCCGGCACTCCTCCGTGTAGTCGGCGGGATTGGACATGAAATCGACGTCCGGCGAGGAGAGAACCCGGTCGATCATCACGTTCGCCGCCTCCGGCTGGTGGGTCGTCATGACGTAGCCGTAGTACATGCCGACGAGGCGCCCGGGGAGCTCGGTCTTGACGACGTGCGCGACGTTCGTCATGAGGTCGGCGATCACGGTGGCCTGGCACTCGTAGAAGTCGATAACCTTCTGCTCGGTCGCGTTGCTCGCGCGGTTCAGGAAGAAGCGGTCGCCGTCGTTCCTGCGCTCCGCCATCGTCGGCGGGTCCTGGCCCGCGTACTTCCCGTTCTTCCATTGGCGGAACGCCTCGGTCATCCGAAGGCCCGTGTCCGGGCCCTCGTCCATCCCGTACATGTGCCACTCGGTGTAGATGCCCCAGCAGGGGCGCACCCCGATGACGCGGTTGCCCCACGACTGCGCCTTGATGTAGGCGGCGAGCTGCGTCAGGAGGCTCTGCACCTCGGCGCGGTAGGCGGCCGAGGCCGGCGAGGGCCGCGCGACGCGGTCCGTGCGCTCGTCGCCGTCGCTGACGATGTCGCCTCGGGCGTAGCCGATCCGCTCCTCCGGATGCGCCGCGAGCCACTTGGGCAGCTCCATGCGGATCAGCACCAGGATGCGCGCATCGGGCGCGGCGGCGAGCAGCGCGGCGGCCTTGTCGCCGAGCGCGGTGAACTGGTACGAGCCGGCCGCCTTCTCGTATTCAGAGGGCCGCAGGTTGAGCTGGTTGATCGTGATCCCGAGATCGGCCATCTTCGCGACCGCCTGCTTGCAGTAGTCGCTGTCGACGCCGCTCTGGTTGAACACGGGCTCGACCAGCGTCCCGTTGAGCGAGATCTTCGGCAGGCCGTTGGTGTAGACGATCCTCGCGTCGGGCGTGTTCCCCGCCAGCCTCGCCTCTCGGGCCGCGCGCTCCTCCTCCGTCGTACAGTTGTTCACGTAGGGCGTGACGTCCCCGGCGATCGGCGTCCACGCGTCGCCGATCTCCGTGGCCGCGCGCCAGGAGGAGTCGTCGAAGCCGGGATCGTGCCAGTCGCCCGCCGCGATGCCGTCCGCGACCTTGAACGTCGCCGCGTCGCTGTTGACGATGACGTGGCGGCCGTCCGCGAGCTCGATGTCGCCGCGGAGGATGATCCCCGCCTTGCTCACGTGGTTCGTCGCGAGCATCGCGAGGACGTTGCGCCCTTGCTGCAGGCCGTTGCCGTCCACGATCGAGTTGCGCGAATAGGACGTGCCGTTCATCCAGTACAGGGCGCCGTCGTCGACGTACACCCGGATGGTCGCCCGCCGGACCTCCCCGGGCACGTCGAATGCCGCGCGGAACGAATTGGTCTCGTGCGAATGCGCCTCGGCCGCGCCCCAGATCCAGCGCGAGGCGGAATCGTATTCCGCGCGGGCGGCGGGCGCCGCGGCGACGAGCAGCGCGGCGGCCGCGGCTGCGAGGCCCTTCCTGATGTACTTCGTGTTCATCGTGATCGAGTTCCTTTCGGGGAAGACCGTTCCGGACGGTTCGAGAACCCCTCGTTCCGCGCCTGCGGAACCGATTGGGTCCGTCGGGGTTGAATTCTCGCACGCCGCGGAACGCCGCGGCAATTATACGAACGGTTCGCACGCGCCTCCGAAGGATGATACGAAAGTATCAGCGCGCCGGTCGCCGCGGATGGCGACCGACGCGCATTCGGTCCCGCCGCCGAAGCGCACGGCCGGGACGCCGGGCCCGCCTAGTCGATGCTGAACACCACGCGCGTGGGCTTGGAAGCCATCGGCGCCGGGACGAAGAGGAGCTGGTTGATGACCGCGCGCTCGTTCCCCGCGCCGATGTTGATGCCGGCAACCGTCCGGCCGGACAGGTAGTTCATCGTGTAGTAGTCGGAGGAATCCGCCGACGTCTTCTGCGTGTCGCAGATGTCGGAGGACGTCATCAGGTCCTTGCGGATCGCCATTGTCGTCGATCCGCCGCCGTCGCAGCAGACGCCCCCGACGCAGCCGAGCGCCTGCTGGAGCGCGGCGACCTCGTGGTAGCCGAGGCCCTCGGAGACGCCCTCGCGCCGCCCGTCCACCGTGCCGGCCCACAGGACGCCGTCCGCGGTCGTGCCGAAGAACGTGTAGTTGGCCCTGGGGAAGGTCGCCGAGGCTCCCCACGTCGGCACGCCGTCGTGGATCGTGTAGGCCTCGTGCGAAACGACGTTGTCCCACGCGTCGGCCTTCGGACGGCCGGTTCCCGGATCGGTGTCGAGCCACTTCCTGTCGAACTTGTAGGTCTTGTCGTCGTTGAACGCAAAGCCATCCGGTCCCGTCGTCCGAAGGCTCGGCACTTCCTCGCCGTCGACCTTCACGTACCCCTGGGGGCCGCCATTGCCGTCCTCCATCGTCATGTTGATGGCGAATAGCGCGTTGTGCTGCGCGGCCGTCTTGGATGTCGTCCAACGCGGCGTCGACGTCTGCGTGTGGTCGACGAACTTCATCCGGACGGGGGCGTTGGCGTAGTCGATGCGCAGCAGGTGCAGGTCGTTCTTCGAGGCGGTGAAGCCGTCCACGGTCCCGAGCAGGTTCGTGAAGCGCCCGTAGTAGTACTCGACGCCGTTCGTGAGCTGCATCCACTTCGCGGTGTGGAGCCCCATTTCCCGCAGCTCCGCGGGGAATTTCGCGATGGCGGCCTCGCCCGTCAGGAGCTCGCCCGCGGACGCGTGAGCGGCGAGGCAGAGGAGCGCGATCGATCGGAGGATGGTTTTCATGGTCGTGCCTGTGGGTTCGGATCGGAACGTTACCCGACGGAAGGGGTTACTGTCAATCGATGGAGAAGACGGCGCGGGATCGTCCGGCCTGCCCGCCGCCGGAGATGTCCGCCGCCGGGGAGGCCGAGAGGAAGGAGGCGGAGGCCTGGTCGTATTCGGCCTTCACCCAGTCGGCGGAGCAGACGGCGTCGCGGAGGCGGAACTCGTCGAAGAGGCCCGTGAAGTGCCCGTTGTAGAGGCCGCCCTTCGTGCCGAAGCAGAGCTTGTTGTTGCTGTCCTTCGCCGCCGTGATCGCGCCGTTCAGGGCGACCGAGCCGTCGACGTAGACCGTCAGCGTCGTTCCCTCGTAGACGGCGGCGACGTGCCGCCAGCCGTCCATCGCGGACGGGATCGTTCCCGTGAGGGTGGCGCCGCCGTTGCCGCAGGCCTGCAGCGTCGTGGCGTCCGCGAGCGCGATCTCCCATTCCGGCGTGGCGCCGTCGGCGCTGCGGACGGCGATGCGCGCGAGCCCGCCGCCGTCGATCGTGTCGGTCATCTTCACCCAGCCCGACAACGTGAAGTCGCTGCCGAGGTCGAGAAGATAGGAATCGTTCACGACGAGCATCGAGCGCCCGGTGCCCTTGTTCCGGACGGAGGTGTTGAACCGCCCCTTGCCGAAGACGCCCTCGCCGGCGACCGAATACGCCTCGCCGCTTCCGTTCGGCGAGGCGGCCAGGCCGTTGCCCGCGGCGTCGGAGACGTCGCCCTCCGCCTCGGCCATGTGCCAGACGCCGACGTAGTCGGCCGACCAGGCGCGAATCGCCTTGACCTCGTCGGACGGCGTCCCGCCGTAGTACATCGTGAACGTCGTTCCCCGCGCGAGCGCGGGGACCTTGACCCAGACGAGGGAGACGCCGTTCGTGTTCCATTCCTCGACGTCGTAGTCAAGGGACTTGCCCGCGGCGTCGGCGAAGCGCAGCTCGCTCCCGCTCGTCGGGTCGGCGAGGTCCGCGTAGCGGAACCCTTCGGGCGAATCCTCGGCGAGGCGGACGGCGACCGGGAAGTCCGCGAGAGCCGCCTGTCCCGCGTAGCCGGAAACCGTGAACGCGACCGCTCGCGTGAATCGGTCGACCGGAACGTCCTGCGGCTCGATGACGACGGGGTCGCCGGGCTCGCACTCGCGGATGCCGCGCAGCATCGCCATGCCGATCGTCGCGTCGACATGCCCCTTCTTGCTGTCGGCCGGAACGTAGGCGGACGCGAGCGAGGTCGCCAGGAGCGTGTCGTAGTCGGCCATGCTGATCGAGAAGCCCGCGGAGAAGGTCTCCGCGCCGGATCCGGAGGACTCCTGCTCGACCGACGGATTCGCGGCGAGCGAGGCGAGCCCGCGCCGGAAGACGACCTTGGAGAACTCGCCGCCGCCCATCCCGGCGTTGGCCGCGGCCTGCTTGAACGTCGC
>CADBEF010000138.1 GCA_902793555.1 uncultured bacterium
GGCGCCTACGGCGGAACCGGCACGGCCGAAGTCAACGGACGCGATTCCGGCGCGGAGTACGGCTATCGGTACGCGCCCGTCCATCCGGGATCGCCCTGCGGCGTCTATTCGGACAAGCAGGCGGCCTGGCGTCCCGGCGGGACGGTCTGGATCGAGACGCCCGGCGCGCTCGTTCTGAACGGCGCCGTAAAGGCCGACTCGACGGACGGAAGCAGCACCGGCGGCCGCCCCTCCGGCGGCGGCATCTGGCTCGCCTGCGGCGAGTTCTCGGCCGGCGAGAACGCCTCGCTTTCCGCCTGCGCGACGCACAACGTCACCGGCTCGCAGGCGCCCGGGACGGGCGGCCGCATCTCGCTCGCGATCGGCGTTCCGCCCGCCGATCTGGCCGCGCTCGCCGACGGAGGCGAACCGGCCGGGCTTTCGTATTCGGATTCGATCTCGCTCGTCTCCGCCGCCGCGACCGGCGGCACGTGGAAGAACACCACCACGGGCGTCACCTGGCCCGGCGTCCCCGGCACGTGCACGACCGTGATGGGCGCGATGGAGTCCTACCCACTCGTCGTGTCCAGCGTCCCCGCGGGCGTCGTCGCGCCCGGGCTCGACTACGCGACCGCCACCGTCCTCGTGGGCGTGCCCTGGTCCGCGACCGCGCCGGCGTACGCCTTCGACCCGGAGCGGCCGGACGAAATCGGCTACGCGTGCGCGGGCTGGGTCGTCTCGAACGCCGTCGGGGAGGTCGCCTCCGGCGCGGGGCGCACCGCCGCCTTCGTGCCAGAAATGGGGCCGTTCTTCCTGACGTGGATCTGGGGCTCGCGCGAGCACGCCGTCGCCGTCCGCGCGAACGACGCGGCGCTCGGCGCCGTCGCCGTCCCGGGTGGCTATTCCGATGCGCCCGGCAGGACCTGGCTGGACCCCGCCGCGACGGCGACCGCCTCCGCGACGCCAGCCGCCGGCGCCGAGTTCCTCTTCTGGACGGGCGACGTCCCGTGGGGCAAGGCGAAGGACAACCCGATCTCGTTCACGGCTTCCGTCCCGCGCCGCCTGACCGCGGTCTTCCGCGTCGCCGAGGCGCCGACGACGCGCACCTGGGTCGGCGGGACGCGAGCCCCGGGCGAATGGACCGACCCCTCGAAGTGGAGCCCCGCCAACATTCCCGGCTTCGGCGATTCCGTCGTCGTCGGCGGGAGCGGCTGGGTTCTCGCCTCGAACCGCATCGAGGTCGCCTCGCTGGAACTCCGCGACGACGCGATCGTCCTCGTCGCGGACAGATTCCTCGACGACCGCTACCGCAACGACGGCGTCGCCGGGCCGAAGTTCGTCGGCTGCGTCTCCGGCACGCGCCTCGAGGAGGCCGCGGTCGTCGTCTCCGGCAACCTCGCGATGTCGGGCTCCGCGCAGCTCGCCGTCGGCTACCAGAACCAGGACTACCACGTCTCCGTGGACGTAGGCGGCGACCTGACGCTCGACGGCGCCGCGAAGCTCCTCGTCGCCGGCGGCCCCGTCGGCGGGGACTTCGACTTCGTCCGCGGCGCGGGCTCCGTGGACGTCGGCGGCGCGTTCCGCGTCCTCGGCGCGTCCGTCGTCTATCCGAAAAGCGAGCAGTACACGGGCGGGAGCGTCGTCTTTCGCGCCGACCGGTTCGTCCTCGGGACGAACGCGGCCGTGGACGCCGTCTCGGCGGGCTTCCGCCGCATCCCGGGCCGCTCGCCCCTCTCGCTCGCGCCGGGCGTCGGGTTCTCCTACACGGTCGGCGGCGGCTACGGCGGCACCGGCTACGGCCGAGAGAACAACCCCGACTACGGAAATACCTACGGCTTCGAATACGCGCCGATCCATCCGGGGTCGAGCGGCGGCGACTACGGGGCCGACAGCGTCGGCGACCCCTACGTCACCGGCGGCGGCGGGCTCGTCCGCATCCACGCGCGTTCGATGGACATCGCCGGGACGATCGACGCTTCCGCGGCGCCGACGCACGATCGCGCCTCCTCGTCCTCCGGCGGCGGCGTCTGGCTCGTTTCGCGCTTTGCGCCGAAGTTCGCGGACACCGCCTCGCTGCACGTCCGCGGCGGCTACCGGTGCACGCAGTACGGCAAGGCCGGCGGCGGAGGCCGAATCGCGATCGGCATCCACCTCTCCGACGCGCAGATCCGCTCGCTCGAGACCGCCGGCACGACGGACCGCCTCGCGCGCCTCGACGCCACCGCCGACTGGCTCGCGGCGCATCCGAACGTCGCCATCGACCTCGCCGACGGCGAGGGCGAAACGGCCGGCGAGCACGCCGGCACCTTCCGCGTCCTCGACGCCACCACGCGCGCAACCACCCTGATCCTCCGCTGAGTCTGCCAGTCCCATGAAACGCATCCTGTCCGCCGCCCTCGCCGCGGCTTCCGCGATCGCGGCCGCCGCCGACGCCGCATCCGATCCGACCGCCGCCATCGAGGACGGCCTCCGCGCCGCCGATCCGACCGCCGCCATCGAGGACGGCCTCCGCGCCGCCATCCTCGAGAAGGCCGACGAGGCCAATCCGGTCGACCCCGCCACGGGCGCGCGCAAGTACATTTCGTTCGGCTTCATCGCCGACATCCACAAGTGCAGGCGCGTCCCCGGGGACGACGCCGCGAAGAATCCCGTGACGGACTACTGGTACGGCTCGGCCGGCGTGTTGACGGAGCCGGAGCCCTCGATCCGCCTCCTGGGGTCCGTGGCGAAGGACGCGGGGCTCGACGCCGTCATCGTCGTCGGCGACCTCTCCACGGCCCCGATCTCGGGCGGACGCGGGCTCACGGAGGCCGAGTACACGAACGAGATCTGGAACGTACGCGCGATGTTCGGCCGGCACCTGCCGGCGGACGTACCGCTCTTCACGATCGACGGCAACCACGAGCGCCACTATTCGAAGGGCGAGGCCCGGATGCACCTCTCCGACGAGGCCTGGGCGTACGTGCTCACGAACTTCAACACGTCCGCGGAGGCCGCGCGGGCGCGAGGCGTCGGGGTCACCTACCACCGCGACCTTCCGAACGCGACGCTCGGCGACGGGCGGACGGGCCGCTTCGCGGGCAACTCCTACCACCTCGACTTCCGCCGGCTCCTCGCGACGGGCGGCCCCGACGTGCGCATCGCCTGCATCAGCACCTACGACGCCGCCGAAGGCTCCGGGCACGAGTACCGCGTGTTCGACGCGGGTCAGTTCTACGACCCCGCCACCGGCGAACCCTACGACCCCGCCCTGACGCCGGAGAACGCGGTGATGGGGATGGTGTCCCACGAAGGCGTCTGGCGGGTCGCGGGGTCGCTCCAGAGCGGCTTCCTCAACGGCTTCTCGAACCCGGTCGGGCGCAAGGGCCCCTGGAACCTCGGCGTCCACCGGGGCCGCGGGTTCTTCGGCCTCGTCGCCGCGCACCTGCACACCACCAAGGTGGGGGCGATCACGAACCACCTCGACGAGCAGGCGAACCCGGACAACGCCGTCCACGCCTCGATGGTCCAGGTCGTGAACGCGTTCGCGACGAACAAGCCGAGCCGTCCGAAGGAGCACACGCTCGGGACGGAGCACGCCTACCACTTCAGCCTCTTCGTCGTCGACACGGACGCGAACAAGCTCCGCGAGATCCGCGTCGGCGGCCGGAGCCACGGGGTCTGCGAAGACCCCGTCGTCCAGCTCCACGAGACGGACATCCGCACGAACGCCCGCAAACCGGAACAACCCGAACCCGAAACATGAAACCAGCCTTCCCCGTCCTCGCCTGCGCCGCGCTCGCGGCGTCGTTCGCCGCCGCCGCACCCGTCGTCCCCGGCGAATTCACCGACCCCACGAACCTCCGACGGGAGGCCGAGGGCGGCTCCGGCGACGGGTACGTCGCGCCGGAGCACCTCCGGTTCCCGTACATCTCGACCTACTACGTCGAGCCGACGGTCACGACGAAGCAGCGGGTCTCGATCCCGTTCTACGTGACGGACTGGGACCACTCGAAAGTCCGCTTCCTCGACGACTCGTTCCGCTTCACGGTCCGCTGCACGTGGATCGGCCCCGACGGGAAGGCGCACGAGACGGAACAGCGCAAGGTGCCGTCCGGCGACGGCGCGTTCGACCTCGGCCGCCTGCCCGCCGGCGAATACGACGTCGCCGTCTGGGCGGTCGACGAGAAGGGCCGCGAGTCGCACCGCGTCTGGCACACGTTCCGCGTCGTCGAGCCGAAGGAGCTGGAGATCCCCGCGGACAAGGTCTACACCGTCACGGCGGCCGACCTCGACGCCTACGGCATCCGCGCCGACGGCGACCTCGGGCGCAAGGTCCTCGTCGAGATCCCCGACCCGCCGGAGGGAACGAAGGGCGACGCGGAGCTGCGCTTCACGCTCGAGGCGCTCGACGCCTACGCCAAAACGAACCCGCCGGCGCCGCGCAAGGGCGCGCCGGGCTACACCGTCCTCGTTGCGGCGAAGGACGGCCGACCGGTCGTCCGCTCGTTCCGGAAGTCGCACATCGTCTACGACCGCGGCTACGACACGAACGCCGTGGAGCAGGCCGCGATCGCGACGGCGGAGGGGCTGCAGCGCCTCCTCGACGACAAGGCCGCCGCGGGCTTCCGCAAGGTCGTCCTCGCGCCGGGGACCTACCGCGTGAGCGCGTTCCGCAAGATCGCGCTCCCCGACGGGATGACGCTCGACCTCAACGGCGCGACGCTCAAGGAGAACGCCTTCACGGGCCACGGCGCGGTCGTCGTGTCGATCGCGAACGTCCGCGACGCACACCTCGTGAACGGCACGATCGAGGGCGACTACTACGAGCACGACTACGAGCATTCGGAGCACAACTCCGAGTGGCCGATGGGCTTCCACATCGACGGAGCCGCGGCGTACTGCTCGGTCGAGGACGTGGTCGTGCGCGACATCACCGGCTACGGCGGCGGCAACGGCATGGGGCGGGTCGACGGGCAGCTGCACGCGTTCCACGAGGGCATCGGCGGCTACGCGCCCGGCGGGCTCGACCCGAGGAACGGCACCGTCGACGAGTCGGAGACGAATCGCTGCACGAGCGGGTTCACGAGCCTCAGGAAGGCGAAGGGCGCCGGCCGCCTCCAGGTCAGCGCCTACCTCGGCTACCAGGGCATCCGCGGACCCTCGTGGCAGCTGACGGGCTGCTGGTACGACGCGGAGAAGAACTTCCTCCGCTCCGAGACGCTCTACCAGTACCGCGTCGTTCCGATCCCGGAGGGGGCCGAGTACCTGCGCGTCTCGGTCGCGATCCCCGACCCCGGCGAGGCGCGGAACGCCCGGCTCACGACGACGCTCTTCTTCATCCCGCGCAACTGCGCGGTGCGGCGCTGCACGTTCGACCGCTGCCGGTGCGTCGGCTACGCCGCGAGCGCGATGAAGAACATGCTCTTCGAGGACAACCTCTTCGTGCGCAGCGGTGAGGCGGCCGCGAAGTGCGCGTTCGACGCCGAGGACGGCTGGGACATGATGCAGGACGTCACGTTCCGCGGCAACCGGTGCGAGGAGAACCCCGTCAACAACCGCCTCCTCACGTGCGCGGGGCACAACTTCGTCTTCGAGCGCAACCGGTGCGGCCTCTACTTCTGGCCGCGCACGTACTCGCCGTGCGTGCGCGACAACGAGATCGACGCGGCCGTGTTCAAGTGCGGCCAGCGCCGCCGGTCGGGCTACGGGCGGTTCGAGCGCAACGTCTACCTCCGGTCGCTCGAGGCGCCGGCCGACGGAGACTCGTACCAGGGCTGGTACTTCGCCTTCGCGGACCTCGACCGCTCGGCCGCCGATCCGGAGCATCCGTTCTCCATCCGCCTCGGCGCGAACGCGCGCGTCGTCGGCGGCTCGTTCTCCGGCCGGAAGGTCAGCATCCCGAACGTCTTCGGCACGCGCTTCGACGGCTGCACGATCGAGCGGCTCGACTCCGGCCGCTGGACCGGCGCGGCCGTGGAGGGCGGGAAGTTCGCCGTCCTCAACCGGACGAACCTCTTCGAGCGGTGCTCGTTCAAGGGCGTCGAGTTCGCCTCGCCGAACGGCGGCGCGCAGACGTTCGAGGACTGCACGTTCGAGGACTGCCGCTTCGGCGGGCTGGCGCAGGCGTCGCTCGCGTTCCGCCGGTGCACGTTCCGGGGCGGGAGCGTCGGATCCGGCTGGTGGACCAAGCCCAGCTCGATCGTCTGCGAGGACTGCGAGTTCGACGCGACGGGCGAGCACTGGATCAAGTTCGGGACCTACGCGACCGGGACGTTCCGGTTCGACCGGTGCCGCATCGGGAGCTCGAACGGCGCGTGCAAGGCGTTCGTCGACCTCTTCGACTGGCGCGCGTCGGAGGGCGACAAGTGGCCGGGCTCGGTCGCGTTCCGGAACTGCACCGCCGGCGAGGGCCTGGGCGCGCTCCTTGGCTGCAGCACGATCAAGGCGAACGGCTACCTTAAACGGGAGAACGACCCGACCAAGAAGCTCGACTTCGTCTTCGAGGGCAACTCGCTCGCCCCCGGCGCCGTCGAGCAGGCCGAGCTGCCCCGCCGCCGTTAGCCGCGCCGCTCCCGGCCCGCCGGCCACTGGCGGACCGGGTGGAAATATGGTAGGATGTTCCCCATGAAACGGACACCCCGCCTCTGCGCCGCGCTGGTCGCGGCGCTCTCCGCCGGCGCGGCGCTCGCCGGCGTCGAGGACACCGTCTGGAACGCCCAGAAGGAACGCGCCAGGGCCCTCAAGCCCGCGAACGCGAAGCGCCTCCGCGCCGCCGGCGCGACGGGCGACGTCGCCTTCTTCGCCGTCCCGGCGATGAGCGACCTCATGCGCCTCGACGACACCTGGCCCGACGACGGCGCGCTCGGCGGCACCGTCCGCTGCGTCGTCGCCCAGGACGAGTTCGAGTCCTGCTCGTTCGAGCTCTTCGCCTTCCGCGACCTCGACGGCGTCGAGCTCTCGGTCGACCTCGGCCTCCCCAGCGACCTGCGCGTCGTGAAGGTCTGGTTCCAGAACGGCAACGGCTGGACGAGCTACTTCGACGACGTCGGCCTCAAGCTCGTGCCGGAGCTGCTGCTCCACGACGAGAACCTGATCCGCGTCACGAAAGAGAAGGGCGGCCCCGCGAACCACGCCCGCGTCCGCAGGGACGGCAAGGACACCTGGGTCTGGATCTCGTCCCCGAAGGAGATGAACCCGAAGGAGGAGCCGTGGCAGTACGACCCCGGCTTCGCCGACGCGGACCGCCTGCTCCCGGTCTCGCTCTGGAGGGACTCGTTCAAGCAGTTCTTCCTCACGGTGCATCCGCCGAAGGACTGCGCGCCCGGCGTCTACAAGGGGTCCGTCGCCGTGACGCGCAAGGGCGCGGAGCTCGCGCGCATCCCGCTCGCGGTGCGCGTACTGCCGTTCTCGCTGCCGCTCCCGAAGGGCTACCAGCAGCGCGACAGGGCGTACCTGCACTCGTGCATGGGCGCGATGCCGAACCTTGAACGGCTCGTGAAAAAGTGCGGCGGCGACGAGGAGCGCGCGAAGGTGTGCTTCCGCGCGTGGCTGCAATCGCTCTACGACCACTCTGTCTTCCACGCGCCGTGGATCGGTCCGTCCAGCGAGTGGTGCGTCCCGATGCTGCGCGAGATCGGCTTCCCGCTCGACGTCGTCTTCGGGAGCAGCATGGTGCCCTGGTTCGCCCTGAACTTCGGCGGGAGGATGAGCTACAAGCACCTCCGCAGCGCGCAGGACTCGGCGAAGAAGTGCGCGGCGTTCTACGCGCGCGTCCTCCCCGGCTCGAAGATCCTCTGCAGCCATGGCGACGAGCAGGGCGCGGCGTTCGTGACGACGCACCGCGAGCTCTTCCGCGAATACGAGCGCAACGGCATCGCCATGGGCTGCGCCGGCCACGCGGCCCTGCTCTACAAGGGCGGCTACGCCTACGGCTTCCAGCCGATGGCGGGCTCGCCCGACGAGGCGTACGACAAGTCCCGCCCCTGGCGCGAGGTCGGCACCTATCCGATCGGCTTCTACGCGATGCAGCACACCGGCAGCGAGAACCCGCAGTTCACGCGCCGCCAGCACGGCCTCCTCGGCTGGCTCAACGGCATGACGATGGCCTACAACTACGAGTTCGCCGTCGGCAGCTTCAACGACCGCGCGAACGTCCTCTACCGCCCGATGGTGGTGACCTACGCCAACGGCCAGGGCCTGATGGAGACGATCCAGTACGCCGGCTTCCGCGAGGCGTGCGACGACATCCGCTACGCCTCGTACCTGCTCGACCTCGCGGAGCGCGCGGCGGCGAGCGACGACGTCGACGTGCGCCTGCTCGGCCGCAAGGCGCGCCTGTACCTCGCGACGCTCCCGGGCGAGACGATGGACCTGGATGCCGTCCGGCTCGAGATCGTGGAGAAGATCCTCGCCCTGCGCGCCGCGCTCGGCGACGACCCGGCGCCGGCCGTCGCCGCAACCAAGGAAGGAGACGCGAAATGAAGAAGGTTCTGTTCCTGGCCGCGGTCCTCGCGGCCGGCCTCGCCTCCGCGCTCACGCCGGAGGAGAAGGCGGCGCAGGAGAGGGAGCGCGCCGAGACCAAGGCGAGCGAGGAGGCCTGGAAGGCGCTCCGCAAGGAGGCCGAGGACCTCGCGCAGCAGGATTTCAAGGGCGGCTTCGCCGACTACTGGCACGACCGCATCGACGCCGCGCGCGAGCTCCTCGACGCCTCGCTCACGAACGCCGTCTTCCGCAACCGCCAGAAGATCGACATCTGCCGCCAGATGGCGCAGTACCGCCTCGAGTCGACGCGCGACGAGGCCGGCGCCCTCGCGGAGGTCGAGCGCCCGTTCGCGTTCGAGGACCTCTCGGACGACGACCGCGCCTACGCCGAGTCGCGCCGCGCCGACCTGCGCCGCGCGATGGGCCTCGACCCCGAGCCGGAGAGGCGCGAGCCGACGGAGGAGGAGCGCCTCGCCGCCATCGCCGCCTGCCCGGCCGGCTCCGGCGCCTGGGGCCGCGCCGTCAACGACTACGCGAAGTTCTGCGCGGAGAAGTCGGCCGACCTCTTCCGCGAGCGCGTCCCGGCGAAGATCGCCGAGGCGGTCGCGGCCGACCCGAGGACCGGCTGCGCGCGCGCCGCGTTCGACGCCGCCGCCTGGCAGGTCCGGCGCGGCGAGGCCGACCCCGCCTTCAAGGAGACCGCGTTCGCCGAATGGCTGCTCGGCTGGGTCGACACGCTCCCCGCCGAGGCCCGGCCGGACGCCACGCGGCTCTTCGACTACGCCGGCCAGTTCCCCGGCCGCGACCTCGCCGCGCGCCGCGAGGCCTACGCGAAGGGCGTCGTCGAGCGCGCCAAGGACGAGGCGAACCGGGTCAACCCCAACACGCTCCGGAGCGCGGAGAAGTTCCTCGCCTTCCGACGGGCGGCCGACGGTCCCGGGCGCGCGATCGACGCCTGCCGCGCGTGGTTGCGCCAGATCGGCAAGGCGGACGACAAGGTCGAGCTCGCCAAGCTCCTCGCCGAGCAGGCGCGCGACTACCTCTCCCGCGGCGACGAGGCCGGCGCGCGCCGGATCTGGCAGGAGCGCGAGAAGGTCGTGCCGCCGCGCCAGCCCGTCTCCTTCGCCTGCCCGTGGTGGGGCGATGCGCCACACGACGTCCGCGGCATCGTCGAGTCCGACTTCTACGAGAAGGCGCCGAAGGCGCTCCTCGTGCATCGCTACGGCGACAACCTCGAGTTCCTCATCGAGACCGACGCCGCGCTCACCGGGCGCGAGATGACGACCGACAACGGCGAGGACTTCCGCCCGTCCGAACTCTTCGCCTTCTGCGAACCGTCCGGCGTCTCGTTCCTCCTGCGGCAATATCTCGACAACATGGGCGACATCCGGGCCGGCCTCGCGGGGGCGCCCGGCGTCGAGGCCTACGTTTCCACCGGCATCGACGACCCGTACCACTGCTTCCTCTTCGGCACGGGCGAGGACTCGAAGCCCGACGACGGCTTCACCACGCAGTACGACAACGGCACCGGCTACCGCGTGACGCGGCAGGAGCGCGGGACCCTCCGCTTCCAGAGCCTGTACCTCGAGGACGGCGTCGCGACGCTTCTCCGGATCCCGTGGGCCGCGGCGTTCGCCTCCATGCCGCCGGAGACGCCGGCGTGGTACGTCGAGTTCCTCAACTGGTCGCACGGCGGGCGCAGCCTCGGCGGCTCGATCTCCGTGCACAACCGCTCCTCCTTCGCCGAGATGAGGTTCGCGGGCGTCGACGCCGCCGCGCGCCTCGCGATCGAGCGCGCGCTGTTGCCGAAGGCGAAGGCCGTCTTCGACGCCGCGCTCGCCGCCAAGCACAACGGCCCGGCGGAGATCTGGTCCGACCCGGAACTGGGCGACCAGGCGTTCTCCGGCATGACCGACGAGGACGTCGCCGACATCTGGAACAACGCCGGCCGCGCGATGCTGAACATCGACCACGACATCGCCCGCCTCCGCCGCGAATGGCTCGAGGAGCGGTTTACGGAAGAGTGACAGGAGCGCCGGGTTGGACTGGGGTTTGGATTGTCCTTGGCGTTGGCGGACAATCGCTCGGCGTGGGGCGGGCGGTTAGAGACGGTAGTCGTCGGGCGGGAGGGGGCGGCGTTGCGCCCCCCCTCCAATTGGAGGGTTTCGCCGGTGCGGGAATCGACGTAGAATGACGCCAACGCCGGAAGGGAGGATGAAAGAGCCCATAGCTGAGCGCCAGGACTACACTTTCGTACCATTGCCCGGCGACGGACGAACGCGTAGAATGTCACGCATGAAACGAACACTCCTCCTCTCCGCCATTGCCGCCGCGCAGTTCGCCGGCGCCGCCCCGGTCCTGCCCGGGTATCTCACGGATCCCTCGGTCCTCAAGGACCAGATGCCCGAGGACGGCAGCTACCAGCCGCCCGAGGCGCTGAGGTACCCGTACGTCTCGACCTACTACGTGAAGCCGACGGTCACGACGGGCGACGCCGTGAAGGTCGGCTTCTTCGTGACGGACTTCGAGTCGTCGAAGATCCGCTTCCTGGACGACACGCATCGCTTCACCGCGTTTCTCGAGTATCGTCCGAAGGGCGCCGCGTTGAACGTGCTGACGCTCAAGGACCTCCCGAGCGGCGACGCCGAGTTCGACCTCGGCAAGCTCCCCGCGGGCGAGTACGAGCTGCGCGTCTGGGCGGTCGACGCGAAGGGGCGCGAGTCGCACCGCGTCATCCACGACTTCCGCGTGGTGGATCCCGCCGACCTCGAGATTCCCGCGGACAAGGTCTACCGGATGACCGAGGCGGACCTCGCGGCCTACGGCATCCGCAACGACGGCGACCTCGAGCGGGTCGTCCACGTGGCGACGAACGGCACGTCGACGGTCGTGAAGGAGAAGCGCGCGGGCGTGCCGGGCTACGTCGTCACGGTGCCGCTGGATCCCGAGACCGGCAAGCTGCCCTGGCAGGCCTTCAAGAAGGCGAAGGTCGTCTACGACGAAGGGTACGACAAGGCGGCGGTCGAAGCGGACGCCGTGAAGACGGCGCTGGGGCTCCAGAAGCTCGTCGACGAGAAGGCGGCGGCGGGCTTCCGCCGGTTCGTGATGCTGCCGGGGACGTACCGCCTCTCCTGGACGAACGCCGTCGAGGTGCCGAGCGGCCTGACGCTCGACCTCGGCGAGGCCGTCCTCAAGCAGAACGGCTTCACGGGCTCGAGCTCGACGCTGGTGCGCTTCGCGAGCGCGACGGACGCGCATCTCGTCGGCGGCACCCTGGAGGGCGACTACTGGGAGCACGACTACGCGGGCTCGCCGAACAACTCCGAGTGGCCGACGGGCTTCTTCCTGGCCGGCGACACGTGGTACTGCTCCGTCGAGGGCGTGAAGGTCGCCGAGATCACGGGCTACGGCGGGCAGAACGGCATAGCCCAGGACGCCAAGGGCTGGCTCTCGTTCTTCCTCGAGCGGCTCCCCGCGTTCGCGCCGGGCGGGCTCGACCCGAGGACGGGCGAGGTCGACGCGTCGGACGAATACCGCTTCACGACGGACTACAAGGACCTCAAGCCGATCCTCGAGAAGGGCCGCGGCCGCCTGCAGATCTCGAAGTTCCTCGGCTACCAGGGCCGCGCCTCGCGCTCCTGGCAGATGACGGTCGCGTGGTACGACGCGGAGAAGCGGTTCCTCTCGGCCGAGACGGCGTGGCAGTACCGCGAGATGTGGATCCCGGAGGGCGCGGCGTTCCTCCGCGTGTCGGTCGAGGACGAGAGCGCGGAGGCGGCGAACGAGTCCGGCCTCGCGGCCACGGCCTTCCGGCTGCCCGTCAACTGCGCGGTGAAGGACTGCTCGTTCGAACGCTGCCGGTGCGTCGGCTACGCGGCGTCCGCGATGAAGAACATGCTCTTCGAGGGGAACTTCTTCACGACGTCCGGCGAGAGCGCGGCGTGCTGCGCGTTCGACGCGGAGGACGGCTGGGACCAGATGCAGGACGTCTACTTCCTGCGGAACGTCTTCCGCGACAACCCCCGCAACAACTCGATTCTCACGTGCGCGGGCCACAACTTCGTCCTCGAGGGCAACGACGGCGACATCTACTTCTGGGGCCGCACGCACTCGCCGTGCGTCCGCGGGAACCGCGTCGGCTCCGCCACCTACCGCTGCGACTCCCGCCTGCGCTCGGGCTACGGGCGCTTCGACGGCAACGAGTACGCGAAGGCCGTCCACCTCGGCGTGAACGACAAGCGCTCCGACGGCTGGGACTACGTCCTCTCGGGCCTCGACCTCGACGGCGGGGAGAGCCCCTTCGCGCTCGACGTCGGCCCGGCCGGGCGCGTCGTGAACTGCCGCTTCCGGAACATGGGTGTCGGCATCGCGAACGCCTACGCCTGCTCGTTCGAGAACTGCACCGACACCAGCAGCTACCAGCCGTTCCCCGGCGGACGCTGGTACGAGGTCACGGTGAAGGACTGCGCCTTCAACCGCTTCCGCCTGACGAACGACTGGGAGCGCTGCCACTTCCGCGGCACGAAGCTGGGCGGGTTCTACGGCGGCCGCTTCACGGCGAAGGACTGCGACTTCGCCGACTGCTCGATCTTCGGGCTCCGCGAGGCGTCCCTCCGGTTCGGCGGCTGCACCTTCGAGGGCACGGACCTGCAGGGCAACTGGTGGGAGCCGCCCTCCGGCCTTCTGTTCAAGGACTGCACGATCCGGACGAAGGACGACGCGCCGTTCCTGCGCCTGGGGGTCTACACCGTCGGCAAGATCGGCTTCGACGGTTGCACGGTCTCGGGGAAGCAGGCCCTCGTGGACGTCAAGGACCTTCGCCGGATCTCGCTTCCGCCGAACGCGGATCCCGAAGCGAATCCCGACCGGAAGCCGGGCTTGGTCCTGTTCCGCCGGACGACGTGGGAGAGCGAGGCGGGGACGGTGCTGACCCACGCGAAGGACGGAAACCCCTCGCCCAAGAAGATCGCGATCGTCGACCGGGAGAACGACTGGCCGGAGGGCGTCGCCGTCGCGGCCGACCTTCCTCCGACCTGGGAGCTCAAGGAATCGGAATAGCGAGGCCGCGATCCGCGGGCCCTACCCTTTCGGGTAGTACCGTCGCGGTCCGTCGCATGCTAGAATTCGCGCCAAACACCAACCCCGTCCATCCATCGAAACGAGTCCCCTCCCATGACCTGGTACGACTGGCTGATCCTGATCCTCCCCGTGTGCTTCGTGATGTACATGGGGTTCTACACCCGGCGCTACGTCCGCGGCGTGTCCGACTTCCTGTCGGCCGGGCGCCTGTGCGGGCGGTACGTGATCTCGATGGGCGACGTGGCGAACTCGCTCTCCATCATCGGGCTCGTCGGCTACATCGAGATGCGGTACAAGACGGGCTTCTCGGTCGGCTTCTGGAGCTCCGTCCTCGCGCCGCTGTGGATCGTGCTGGGGCTCACGGGGTACATCGCCTACCGCTTCCGCGAGACGCGCGCGATGAGCCTCGGGCAGTTCCTCGAGATGCGCTACAGCCGGCGCTTCCGCATCGTCGCGGCGGGGCTCCGCTCGCTCGCGGAGATGCTCGCCAACATGATCATGCCCGCCATCGCGGCGCGCTTCTTCATCCAGATGCTCGACCTGCCGCAGACGTACCACGTCCTCGGCCTCGAGCTCTCGACCTACGTGTCGCTCATGGTCCTCTTCCTCACGCTTGCGATCTCGCTCATCTGCTTCGGCGGGACGCTCGCGCTCGTGATCACGGACACGATCCAGGGCATGATCCTCTACCCGGCCATCGCCTGCTTCGTGGTGTTCCTGTTCTGGAAGTTCTCGGTGGGCGGCGAAATCATGCCGGTCATGGCCGACCGCGTGGCGGGGGAGAGCTTCATCAACCCCTACGACATCGACAACCTGCGGGACTTCAACCTCTTCACGGTCGTGATCGTGGCGGTCTACGCGACGGTGATGAACCGCGCCAACTGGATCGGCGCGGGCTATTCCTCCGCCGCGAAGAGCCCGCAGGAGCAGAAGATGGCGGGACTGCTCGGCAACTGGCGCAACGCGATCATCAACGTCTTCTACGTGCTGATCGCTGCGGCGCTCATCGCCTTCCTGAACCACAAGGACTTCGCGTCCGAGGCCAACGACGTGCGCAAGGACCTCGCCGTCCGCGTGGCGGACGCCGTGTTCAAGAACACGTCGGACGACCCGTCCAACACGGATCCGCACCTGCGCGAGGTCGTCAAGTCCGCCGTCGCGGACGTCCCGGCGCAGGTGCACGAGATCGGCGTCGACCCGCCGCTCTCGCAGGACCGGAACCTCGACACCGCGTTCCTCGACGTCATCCACGGCGCGCTGAAGGACGACGCGCGCGACCGGAAGACCGCCGAGCTCGACGCGGCGGGCGTCGTCGGCGAGGCGCGCGAGAAGGCCCTCATCGACGCCGAGGGCAAGGCCAACGACGCCTTCCAGCGGTGCCGCACGCTCTACTACCAGCAGAACCTCTCCGTCACGATGCGGGCGCTGCTGCCGCCCGGCCTCTTCGGCCTCTTCGCGCTGCTGCTCTTCCTCGCGATGCTCTCCACGGACGACACGCGCATCTACAGCGCCGCGCTCACGCTCGCGCAGGACGTCGTGCTGCCGCTGAAGAAGAAGCCCTTCACCCCGCGCGGGCACCTCTGGATGATCCGCATCGTCTCCATCTGCATCGGCGTCTTCTTCCTCGCCGGCTCCTACTGGATGAAGCAGATGGACTACTACAACATGTTCGTGGTGCTCGTCTGCGCGATGTGGGAGGGCGGCGCCGGCGCGATCATGACCTTCGGGCTCTACACGCGCGTCGGCACGACGGCCGGCGCGTGGACCGCGCTCGTCACGAGCGTCTCGCTGAGCGTCTCCTACGTCTTCGTCCAGCTCAAGTGGGCCGAGACGGTGTACCCGGCCATCGCCAAGGCGGGGCTCGTCGAGTCCTTCGACCGCGCCCTGCGGTGGCTCTCGTCGCCCTTCGAGCCGTACATCCACTGGCAGATGGACGCCGTGAAGTGCCCGGTGAACGCCATCGAGTTCAACTTCTTCCTCTCGGTGCTCTGCGTCATCCTGTACCTCGGCGTCTCGCGGCTCACGTGCCGCAAGCCGTTCAACCTCGACCGCATGCTGCACCGCGGCAAGTACGGCCTCGGCGAGAAGCGCGAGATCAAGCAGAAGTGGACGCTGCGCACGGTGTTCTCCAACCTCATCGGCATCACGCCGGAGTACACGCGGGGCGACAAGGCGATCGCCTGGGGCGTGTTCCTCTACAGCTTCGTGTACGGCTTCGGCCTGGCCTTCGCGGGCGTCGTCGTGTGGAACGTCATCCACCCGTGGCCGGTCAAGTGGTGGTGCTGGTACTTCGTCATCCAGTTCTTCGTCATCCCGTGCATCCTGGCGTGCTTCACCACGGTGTGGTTCGGCGTGGGCGGCTTCTTCGGCCTGCGCCAGCTCTTCCGCGACCTGGCCGCCCGCAAGGACACCAACGACCTGGACGACGGCCGCGTCGAGGGCAACATGTCCCTCGCCGACAAGGCCGCCCTCGAGAAGGTCGACGAGAAGCCGGAGGAATAGGCCGCGACCCCGGCCGGGGCGACCGTGGCGGGGTCCCGACCCCGCCACGGTCTCGGCGGAGCGGAGGCGCCGCGCCGCCCGCCCGGAGGGGGCCGGGCCGGGCTAGCCCAGCGAGAGCAGGGCGATGCCGGCCAGGTCGAGCGCGACGGCCGTCCAGCCGGCCCACGACATCCGCTCGCGCCGGACGAAGCGGCACCAGAGCGCGAAGAGCAGGATGCACGTGCCGATCGCGACGGGCATCACGAGGGAGGTGATCCGCAACGGGTGCGCGGCCGTGGTCGCGGCGAAGAAGCAGACCTGCCCGAGCGCGACGACGGCCGCGCAGGCGATGGAGACCTTCCAGACGGAGCCCGGCCGCCAGATCCGCTTCACGGCGCACGCGGACAGCCAGAAGACAGCGCCGATGGGCGACATCAGCGGCAGGCGCCAGGTCAGCGTCTCCGCCGAGAAGCCGGCGTACTCGGGGATCAGCCGAAGGAACTGCCCGGCGCCGATC
>CADBEF010000139.1 GCA_902793555.1 uncultured bacterium
GACAATTGGCCGCGCATCTTGCGCGGCGCGGCGCGCGCGGTACTGTTCCAGAAATCTGGCGTCGAATCCTTTCATGCCCTTCGATTCTACCACGCCGCCGGTCGCGAAATCAAATCGTCTTCCCTTCGTCGTTTCTTCGCGGGAATGCAAACAAAATTCTCCACGGTGTGATTGAAGCGAGGGTTGAAAACGGGAAGGATTTCCGATAGTATTTTACAACATGGAAAAGAAACACGAGGGACTATCCGGAATCGGCCGGCTGGCGGCGGGGCGGATTCCTCGCACGGGCGGGATGGCGCGGCGGCGGGATCCGGTCATGACAGGGATGATCGTCGCGACAGCGGTGTTGGTCGTTCTGTTCGCGACCGGCTACTTCGCCGTATGGCTCGAAGTCGAACTCCCGTGGACGACAGACGTCGGAGCAACCATCCTCTTCTGGGCCATTTTGATCGTCATGTTCGTCGGCTGGCCGCTGGCGGTCTGGCATGCGAGGAAACTGCGGCGGCGCGAGGATACGGCGGCGATCGACCGCGCCCGCGAGGCGCTTGCGGCGCGGGGTGTCCGCGTCGAGCGTTCGGCCGGCGCCGAGCGCGGCGACCGGATGTCGCTGGACCTTCCGAACGTCCGCGAATACCGCCACATGCCGTGGACGAACGCCAACGTGAAGTCCGAGGACCGCCCGTAGCGGGGGCGGGAATCAAGCGCCGGCCGAGGCGCCCGGCGGTGCGGCCGCCGGACCTTCGACCGGAGCCGAGCGGGGCTTGCGCCAGCGGCGGTGGGACCAGAGGTACTGCTCGGGGTAGCGGCGGACGATGTCCTCGATGCGGCGGTTGACCTCCGTCGTGAGGGCGAGGACGTCGGCGTCGCGGTCGCCGGTGGGCTTGGGCCAGATGGGTTCGAACGCCTCCATGCGGAACTTCATCGGGCCGGTTCGGACGCAGAAGCCGCACACGATCGGCGAGCCGGTCGCGAGCGCGAGGCGGGCGGGGGATGCCACGGTGGAGGCGGGGTGCCCGAAGAAGGGCGCCATGACGCCGTGGCTCGCGGCGTGCTGGTCGCAGATGAGGCCGAGGAGCTTGCCGGAACGGAGCGGGCGCAACAGGGCCATCCGGTCCTGGCTGTGCTTGGCGACGATCTCGATCCGGCGGCGCGGGTTGCGCTTCTTCATGAAGCGCTGGGCGTAGGGGTTGTCGAGGTTTCTCGCGACGGCGACGAGCGGCTTCCAGAACGATACCATGTGTCCCGACAGTTCCCAGTTCCCGACATGGGCCGAGCCGAGGATCACGGGCTGTCCGGGATCCTTGAGCAGCTTGATCGATTCGGGCGGGGCGACGAACTCGGCGTAGCGGTCCACCGTGTCCGGCGTGATGAGCTTCGACGCCTTGAGCGACTCGACCGCGAGCATCGCGAAGCTGTCGAACGACGCGCGCGCGATACGGCGCGCGTCCGAGTCGTCCTTCGCGACGCCCGCGAGCTTCACGTTGGCGACCGCGGTGCGGCGGCGGCCGGGCAGGAGCGCCCACGCGAGAGCGCCGACGCCGCGCGAGAGCGCGAGCGCGGCGCGGGCGGGCAACAGGTCGACGAGCCCCACCGCAAGGCGGAGCGGAACGTACTGGAGAAGAGCGGCGGCCTTCGAGGCGGCCATGCGGCTACCTTTTCGCGGGGGCGGGCCGCAGGACGATTTCGGGCGGGTCCCGGAACGACGAGAGCGGCACGGAGACCTTTTCGGATTCCGAACCGTCCGGCCAGCGCGCGTAGGTCGTTATGCGGCCGTAGCGCGTGTCGAATTCGGTCTTCGTCGTGGTCGGGTAGGCGTACTTCCAGCGGAAATTCGCGCGGCCTTCGCCGCGGTAGCGGATGACGCCGCCTTCGGGTTCGGTCCGGATGCGGACGTGCGTGGAGCAGCCTGCGGCGAGCGCCGCGAGGGCGCAGAGAACGAGAAACTTCTTCATGGACGGATCCCTATTCGTCGGCGATGCCGAAGTGGTTTTTGACGAGTTCCTCGATTTCCGCGACGGCGAGGTCCGCGTCGTCGCCCTCCGCGACGACTTTGAGGACGGTTCCGACGGGCGCTTCCAGCGTCATGAGTCCGAGAACGCTTTTCCCGGAAACCTTGTTCCCGGCGTTCTCGAACGTGACGTCGCAGGTGTATTTTTGGCAAAGCTTGGCAAGCGCCCCGGCGGGGCGCACGTGCATGCCGTACTTGTTGACGAGGGTGACTTCGCGGGCGATGGTCACGGGAGGCCTTCCGGTTTCTTCCTACTTGCGGACTTCCTGGCGCTTCTTGGAGGCGCGGCGCAGCTGAGCGTTGGCCTTGTCGAAGACGGCGTTGAGGGCGGCGGTGGCGTCGGCGTCCTTGGCGGAAGCGTCGACCGTGGTCTTCTGGCCGCCTTGGACGGCGAGCGAGACGGCGTACTTGTGGCCTTCTTCGTCGAAGACGATGCGGACGTGCTCGACGGCGGGGTAGTCGGCGGCGAGCTTGTCGGCCTTCTTCTGCGCGGCGTTCTGGAGCGCGACGCTGAGCTTGACGTGGCGGATGGTGATTTCTGTGGACATGGTCCGTTCTCCTTTGGGTTAGAGGTTAGAGGTTAGAGGTTAGAGGTTAGAGGTCGGGTTACATGCGGAAGTCGTCGGTGAGGTATTCCTTGCGGACGACCGGGTCGGAAACGATGTCGTCGACGCTGCCTTCCTTGATGACGGTTCCGTCGATCAGGATGTAGCCGCGGTCGACGATGGAGAGCGTCTCGCGGACGTTGTGGTCGGTGATGAGGATGCCGTAGCCGTCCGCCTTGAGGTCGCGCACGATCGAGCGGATGCCTTCGACGGCGACGGGATCGACGCCGGCGAACGGCTCGTCGAGCATCAGGATCGCGGGGTTCTGGACGAGGGCGCGCGCGATTTCGAGCTTGCGGCGTTCTCCCCCGGAGAGCGTGTAGGCGTACTGTTTGCGTACCTTCGCCAGGTCGAAGCGCTCCAGCAGCTCGTCGAGCCGTTTCACGCGGGCCTCGCGCGACAGGTCCGTCGTTTCGAGGATCGCGGCGATGTTCTGCTCGACCGTGAGCTTGCGGAAGATCGAGGGCTCCTGCGCCAGATAGCCCAAGCCGGCGCGGGCGCGCTTGTAGACCGGCTTGCGCGTGATGTCCTCGCCCCGGAACACGATTTCCCCGCGGTCCGGGCGGACGAGGCCGAGGATCATGTAGAAGCTCGTCGTCTTGCCGGCGCCGTTCGGGCCGAGCAGTCCGACGACCTCGCCCTTGTCGACGTGGATCGTGACGCCCCGCACGACGGTGCGGCCCTTGTAGCTCTTCACGAGGTCGCGGGCCAGCAGGGTGTGGGAGGGTTCGGCGGGGACGACCTCCCGGGCGGACGTTTCCGCGGGAGAGGATTCCGGGGCCGGCGGGGAGGGCTCCGCTTCCTTCCCGTGGGGGTGGGGGAGCGGCAACGGCTTGAGCGTCAGCGGATGGGGGCGGGGGTGGGTGGCGTCCATGTCGGAATCACTTCGGCAGCTTCTGCGTTTCCTTGAACGAATCGGTGTGGGCCTCGACGCCGACCCCGTCGTTCACGACGACGCGCGAGTCGTTGAGCCAGACGTCGATCGACTTGCCGGAAAGGCGCTGCTCGCCCTTCGTGACGACGGGCTCGTCCTCGAGCAGGACGTGCGCGTTGAGGCGCGTGTAGGTGGCTTTTCCGCAGACGATCGTGATGTCGTCGCTCGTCATTTTCACGTTGCCGGTGCAGGCCACGCGCTGCACGCTGTTCGTCTTCTCCAGGAAGATGATCATGCGGTCGGCCTTCAGCGTGAATTCGGGATCTTTCACGTCGACGTGCCCGTCGAACAGCGCGATGTTGTTCTTGTAGTCGAATTCGAGCTTGTCCGACTTGACGGTCGTCGGGCCGGCGTTCGCGGGACGTTTGCGTCCGGCGAGGGGGTTGTCCGCGGCGAGAACCGCGCAGGCGAGAGCCGCGAGAAGGCAGGGTAGGAGGCGTTTCATGGAGGGCGGGGGAGAGTCTAGTCGAAGGCGTCGACGGCGCTGCGGCCGCCGCGGTCGATGCGGAGGACGGCGTTCGTTTCGATCCGCAGGACGTTGATGGCGCTGTTCCAGGTCAGGTTCGTTCCCGTGAGGACGATGCCGGGGCGGATGAACGCGACCGGACCGTGGCATTCGGCGTAGTTGCGGGAAGGGTCGTAGAAACCGTCGCGGCCCGCCGCGACCGAGTTCGTCGCGCCGTTTTCGTCGAATTCCATGAGCCGGATGCGGCCGTCGACCCGGACGATTCCGCCGTCGTCCACGGTCGCGCGGTCGGCGACGAGGAGTTCCTTGACGCGCCCGTTGGCCGGGTGCCGCTTGAGCGTGAGCCGGACGCCGGCCATGCTCTGCCCGGCCTGGGCCGCGAGGCCGCCGGCGGAAATCTCGCCGGGTTCCCCGGCGAACGCGGCCGCCGCGAACGCCAGCGCGGCGGCGCAGGGCAGGACGGCGGGCGGCTTCACGCGGCGCCTCCTTTCCCGCGGGCGACCGCGGCGATGGCGGCGAGCTGCCGCCAGAGCGGGCCGACGGCGGCGAGCGCAATGCAGTTGGCGGCGTCGGAGAGCGCCTTGGCGGGCGTTTCGTGCGTTTCGAGGAAGATCCCGTCGCACGCGCCGGTCGCGACGGCCGCGCGGGCGAGGGCGGGCGCCCACTTCGAGTCGCCGCCGCTACCGTTCCCGAGCGCGCCGGGGCGCTGGACGCTGTGCGTCGCGTCGAAGACGACCGGATACCCGAGCGCCCGCATGACCATGAGGTTGCGCATGTCCGCGACGAGGTTGCCGTAGCCGAAACTTTCGCCCCGCTCCGTCAGGACGATGCGTCGGTTGCCCGTCGATTCGATCTTGCGGACGACCTGCGCCATCGCCTCGGGCGCCATGCCCTGCATCTTCTTCACGTTCACGACGAGGCCCGTCTCGCCCGCGGCGAGCAGCAGGTCCGTCTGGCGGCACAGGAACGCCGGGATTTGGACCACATCGATCCCCGCCTTGGCGCAACGCTCCGCCTGCCACGGTTCGTGGATGTCGGTGAGGACCGGCAGTCCGCTGCGCTCGCGCGCTTCGGCGAGAATGTCGAGCCCTTCGTCGATCCCCGGACCGCGGTACGCGTCCAGCGACGAGCGGTTCGCCTTGTCGAACGACGCCTTGAAAACGAGCGGAATGCCGAGTTTCGACGACAGGGCGGCGAGCTTCTTCGCGATCCCGACGCAGTGGGCGCGGGATTCGATCACGCACGGCCCGGCCATCAGCGCGAGCGGGGCGCGGGGCCCCCACGCGACGGCGCGCGCGCCGCCGGTCGAGACGGTGCGCACTGCGATTCGGCTTTCGGACGTTGGCATGGCGGGGTTGGTTGAAACGCCGCCGATTCTAGCAGAATCCGCGCGCGGGGGCAACGCCTTTCGCGCGCCGGCGGCGGCGCCCGCGCGTCAAGCGAGCCCGCGGGCGCGCAGGAGCGCCTCCACGGCCGGGACGTCCTCGGGGCGGTCGACGCCGACGCCGAGCTCCGCGGTGCGGACGACGGCGATGCGGCCGCCGAGCCAGAGGGCCCGGAGCTGCTCGAGCTTCTCGGAGAGCTCCAGCTCGCAGGGCGGCGTGGCGACGAGTTTCTTCAGGAACGCGCCGCGGTAGCCGTAGATGCCGACGTGGCGCCGCCACAGGCCCGTGGCGGGGTCCGGATCCCCGTCGCGCCGGAACGGGATCGCCCAGCGCGAGAAGTAGAGCGCGCCGTCCTCGGCGTCCGTGACGACCTTGACGACGCTCGGCGCGGCGAGCTCCTCCGCGGTGCGGATCGGCGCGCTCGCGGTGGACATCTGGAAGCGGCCTTCCGCGTCGAGACGCAGCTTGTCCGCCACGGCGTCGACCAGCGCCGGGTCGATGAGCGGTTCGTCGCCCTGGACGTTCACGACGACGTCGCCGTCTTCCGGCCGCGCGGCGACGGCGACGCGGTCGGTGCCGCTGGGCAGGTCGCTCGGGGTCATCACGGCGCGCGCTCCGGTGCCCTCGACCGCGGCGGCGATGCGTTCGTCGTCCGTGGCGACGATCACCTCGTCGAGGGTTTTCGCGCGGAGGCACGCCTCGGCGACCCAGCGCACGAGCGGTTTGCCGCAGATGGGGGCGAGGCTCTTGCCGGGGAAGCGGGTGGAGCCGTAGCGGGAAGGAATGACGCCGACCGTTTTCATGTTCGAAAGTCCGTTACCGGCCGGGGGCGGCCGGAGGAGGAAGCCGATTTGCCAACTCGAGATTCTGTTTCTGCACGCGGTAGATCTCGCGGCGCAGTTCGCGGATCGAGGACATCGCGTCCGCGAGGCAGAAGAGCGGGGCCGCGGCGACGAAAAGGAGCAGGGCGAGCGGCTCGACGCGGTCTTCGAAAATCATCTCGCAGACGCAGACGGCGCCCGTGACGATCAGCAGCCACGCCACGGCCCGCGTCACGTACTCGGACAGGCGCGAGGAATCCGGTACCGGCACTTCGGCGGCCGGAAAAGGCTGGGGCTTGGGTTTTCGGCGGAAGAACATGGGGAAGAGTGGAAAAGACGCCTACAGGCGTGTCGTGTTCATGTATCGCAATGGCTTGCGGATTCCAAATTCCAAATTTGAAATGTCAAATCTCACTTGGCCGTCGGAGCCGGTGCGGGAGCGGGCGGCGGCGCGGGGGTGGCGGCCGGAGCCGGCGCGGGGGCGGGGGCCGGCTTGTCTTCCGGCGCCGGAGCCGGTTCCGCCGCGGGCGCGGGGGTTGGTGCCGGCGCCGGGGCCGATGCGGGCGCGGGGGCGGGAGGCTCCGCGCGCGGAGCGGCGTCCTTGATGGCTTCTCCGACGTCTTCGAAAAACGCCTTGGCGGTTTCGGGGTCGGTTTTGAAGAATTCGCGGAACGCCTCGACCATGTCCTGCTTGGACGGCGCCTGCGAGGCGGGCATCCAGATGGAAGTCGGGCCGTCGTCGCCGCCGATCACGCCGGCGAACGGCGGGGGCGGCGGCGGGGCGGGGCGTTCTTCCAGGTCGACGAGTTTTCCGTCCAGTTCGAGCCACTGCGTGGCCGGGAGGGTTTCGGGTGCGGCGACTGCGAGGCCGGAGGCGCGCTGGTAGGAGAGCTTGGCCGCGACGGCGCCCGGATGTCCCGGCACGTTTGCGGGGAGGCGGCTCCAGTCCACGCCCGCGAAAACGGACTGCTTTCCTTCCTCGTCCGTGACGAAGATCGAGGCGTCCGAGACGTCGAAGGCGAAAGAGCCGAACAGAAGGCCGGCCTTGCGGAACGCGTCGACCGCGCAGCATTCACGGCCGAACGTCTGCGCCTGGGAGGGGGTCCAGATCCCCGCGGGGCCGCCGCTGCGGCGGGCGTAGAACTCGCCCCCGCGCGGAACGCGCGCGAAACCGCCGCAACGGGTCCGCACCGTGGCGACCGGGGCCGCGAAGACCGTGTTCGTCACGCCCTGCTCTTCGTAGGAAAGGCGCACGTCGTGAAGCGTCCAGGAAAGGCCGGCGGTGAAACGGATTTTGGAGGCTTCGACCTTGTAGCCGGCGCGGCGCGAGAACGAATCGAGCGCCTGGCGCTGGACGAAACCGGTCCGGATGCACAAGTGCGCGCCCGCGTAGAGAATGACGGCCAAGGCGAGGAGCGTGCGGATGATTTTGCGTGCGAATCTCATGGTGGACAGTCCTTTCGGTGGGAAGAATTCTCTCACAAACGGAGTCCCTTTTCAAGGGAAAACGGCGTTTCGGGAACCTTCGTCCTGCAGGATGAAGGAGACGGCCGCGGAGGCGCCGTCCGCGTCCGCGCACGAGACGGCGTGGCGGCCCGGCGCGAGCTCCGCGGCGAGGAACGGCTCGGACGCGGGGCGCGAGCCGGCGGGCGCGCCGTCCACGAACCACCACAGCGTCGCGCCCGG